>JASEIR010000021.1:13173-18606 GCA_030017355.1 Actinomycetota bacterium | reverse complement strand
GGTGTTGGTAAATGAAAGTTAGTAAACGGATCATATCTTACCAGATTTCTGGCGAATCAATTTTGATAATAAACACCTTAACTGGAGCTGTTGACATTATAAATCCTCAGGTATATCAGCTCCTTAGGGGAGATTTTTTGCCAGAAAACCCACAAATTGATCCGGAAATCATCACGACCCTCATAAAAAGAGGTTATCTAATTACGAATGAGGACCGTGAAGAGCAGGTTCTGGGGCATATAACTGAAGCTTATGCAAAAACTCAAAAACGGCTAACTTTTGTGCTGTGCCCCACGTACAGCTGCAATCTTAAATGCACTTACTGCTTTGAGGGAGAACTCACATACGACCACTCCTTCATGGAGAAGAAAGACATCGATTTTGTTTTTGCTGCAATTGATGAGCTGAGGCGCACCCATGCCAACCGCAAACATACCATAACCCTTTTTGGCGGCGAGCCTTTACTTCCAAAAACAAAACCACTAATTAGTAAAATACTGGATGAAGCTAGCAAAAGGTCGCTGCCAATTCACATCGTAACAAATGGTACTCATCTAGGTCGCTTCACTAAAGAGCTAAATATCAACAAATCTTTGATTAAATCCTGCCAGGTAACACTCGATGGGCCTAAAAGCATCCATGATAGCAGGAGAAAATCTACAACCGGTAAAGGAACTTTTGATTTGACATGCTTGGCAGTAGACAGATTGTTGGATTTACAGATTAAGACAACGATTAGAATAAATGCCGATTTACAGAATATTGATTCCATTCCTACTCTTTTTGAATTTGCAAGGTTAAAAGGATGGATTGATAACCCGCTTATCAACTTTATGATATCGCCAGTCTTAGATCACTCATGCAAGAAAAGCTATGCGTATTTTGTTCCTGAAGACGAGCTTGTAGGAAGACTTCTTCAAGTAACCAAAGAAAACCCATACCTGGAGAAGTTTCTTGAGCTTGGTGTGTTTAAAACAATTGGCCACATCAGCGCAGTTATAAGGGGAGGTCGGCCCTTCCAACCACTGCTTTATTACTGTGAAGCCAACAATCTGGAGCAGATAGTCTTTGGCCCAGACGGCTATATCTACCCTTGCACGGAATGCATGGGAAATAGGGAGTTTGCTCTGGGAGAGTTTAAGCCTTACCTAAAGCTATATGATGAAATAATTAAAATGTGGAATGAGAGAACCATTCTCTCAATGGAAAAGTGTAGAGAGTGTGATATAGCCCTTCTTTGCGGTGGTGGGTGCGCCTACTCAGCTCTCATGGTTAATGGTGACATTAACCAACCAGTATGTAATCGTGCACGCGAAACAATATTTGCTTATCTTGGTTCAATAAAAGATGAGCTATTGCTTAAGGCAAATGCCTAGAAGTTCCTCTTACTTACCTTCAAATATTCTGTAAGAAGGCTTGCGCTTGGCAGGCAAAATGTTATAATATAGGTTTAGTACTGGCAAGCTATATGAATATGCGTTTAGTTTGCCATTTATATCTAGCAATTACAACTTATACTTAGAGATTATAGGAGGTAATTAAATTGGCAAGAAGAAGCTCGAGGCGTAGGATAAAAGTTAATGGACTAAGCAACTTAGAGGCAGAAATTATGCAAATTGTCTGGCAGGATGGAAAGGTAACAGTTCGCGATGTTCATGAGACAATGTTGGGAAACGGCTATATTCCCTATACAACTGTCATGGCTGCAATGAACAATATGGCCCAGAAGGGGCTTCTAAAGCAAAACAAGAATGGTAAGGCTTACATCTATACTCCTGCCGTCAGCAAAACTGCGGTTGCAAAAGATATTGTTGATAGCGTTGTTGAAAAAATTTCCGATGGCTCAATAATTCCTGTGTTAAGCCACTTGCTAAAAATTAAAGACAAGAAAGAAGTCGAAGGGCTTGTTAAATTAAGGGAAAAACTGTACTCATAAATTCTCTCTTAAAAGATTGCCTAGCCTTTATTATTTAGCTTGTTAAGGCTTTAGGCTCTCTGCGACGCTAGCATCAAGCTTTTTGATCATTTCAACCATCAGCCTGACGGTGTTCTCAAAATCTTCATAATTTATTATCGAAACGTGGCTGTGAATATATCTTGTTGGTACACTAACAACAAGGCTTGGCACGCCTGTGCTATGGAGATGTATCCGACCGGCATCTGTTCCGCCTTTAATACCAGCCTGAAATTGATACGGTATGCCGTTTTCCTCAGCTGTCTCTACGGCTAAATCGCGAAGCTTTGTGTTTGGAATCAAGCTCCCGTCTAAGACCACAATTGAAGGTCCTTTGCCAAGTTTTGCCTGTGCTTCGTTTTCAGATACACCAGGCATATCACCTGCAATTGAAACCTCAGCAGCAAATGCAACATCAGGATTAATTAAAGCCGCGCTTGTCTTTGCACCCCTAAGCCCTACTTCCTCCTGCACAGTTCCGACACCAAAAACAGTATTTGGATGATCAACATCCTTAAGCCTCTTAATGACTTCTACAAAAACCGCACAACCAACGCGATCATCCATGGCTTTACCCATCAACATATTATCTTTCTTCATCCTAGTAAATGGGCTTACAACAACAATGGGGTCGCCTGGTTTTACACCCATTTCTTTAACATCTTCATCGCTTGAGGCCCCAACATCGATAAACATATCCTTTATTTCAACTACCTTTTTTCTTTCCTCAGCAGTCAGTAAATGTGGGGGTTTGGAGCCAATTACGCCTACTACATCACCTTTACTCCCCTTTATGGTGACCCTTTGCGATAACATCACCTGATCCCACCAACCACCAATTGGTTGAAACCTAATAAAGCCTTCTTTGGTAATAAACGAAACCATTAGGCCAATTTCATCCATGTGGCCAGCTATCATAATACGAGGTTTATCTGAAGAACCCTTCTTTTCTGCGATAATGCTTCCTAAATTATCAATTTCGATAGTTGTCACTGGTTCGAGGTGGCGCCTGATTACATCTCTTGGGCCTTTCTCAAAACCAGAGATTCCATCCGCATTTACAAGTTCTTCAAGGAGCTGAATCGCGCCAGACATCAACATTCCCCTTCCTTGTTTATTAAGTGCCATTAAGCAAAGACATAAATTAGCCACCAAACTGTTTATCTCAAAGTGCTCAATAGATTATAGGCCGCATGCAAAGAATTATACCCCTGTATTACCTCTGCTTGCCAGAGCAACTGCTCCTACTAAACTCCTCACTCTGGACATCTTAATTCAAATAGCTCTATGATTCCTAGGATTTGTTCTTGACCGGGCAGCTCGTGCTCACTGGTTACTACCCACTCCTCCTCAAGAGCGCCAAACTTATCTGCTATAAAAACCGATGGATAAGGCATCCCTGTCTCTGAATTAATGTAGGTATATTTATCTATCACATTGCCTTTAGGATCAGCAAGAACCGGGTATGGCAGATTTAGTTCTTTTGCCAAGTTTGCAATTGCATCCAAACCATCCCTGCCTATTGCAATGACTTCAGCATTTAATTGCTGATATTGATGATAGTTTTTAGCAAATTTATTTAGTGTTTCTCTGCACTCAGTGCATTTCATGCCGCCAAAAAGATATAAAACCAAATGCTTGCGCTGCTTGTAATCCCAAGATTTTATGTACCTTCCTTTACTAGACGGAAGATTGAAAAACGGTATAATCGTGCCTGTCCTTAATTTCTCCTTCCTATATACAGCCATCCCGCTCTCCCCAAACTTACTTAATTACAATTGGTTTTTCCCTCCCCCGCGCTCGTCAAACAATTTAAAACACCCAAATCCAAAATCACGAAAACAGTGATTCCCCTAGACCCTAGGCTCTGTTAAAAGCATACGCCTTAAGGCTATAATACACCCATGGCCCTTGAAGAATATCAAGAAAAAAGAAGGTTTAACAAAACATCTGAGCCTGTAGGTAAACCAGAAGAAATCTGGCAAAAGCACTTTGTAGTTCAAGAACATTATGCCAGCCATCACCACTTTGATTTTCGCCTTGAGCTGCCATCAGATTTTTTTGAATCTGACGAACCAAGCGGACCAATTGTACTTAAAAGCTGGGCAGTACCAAAGGGGATTTCTGAGGAAAAGGGTGTTAAAAGACTAGCCGTTCAGGTAGAAGACCATCCCGTTAGTTACATTGATTTTGAAGGAACAATTCCAGAAGGCCAGTATGGCGCTGGAAAAGTTACCATATGGGATAAGGGTTCGTTTGAAATCATTCAGAAGAAACCCAAAAGCTTTAAATTTGTTCTAAATGGAAAACGGCTTAAGGGTGAATTTCATCTCGTCCGCACTGCTCGTGGCAAGGGTAACGAGTGGTTAATCTTTAAGTAAACTTCTCTGTATTTAGCCTGCTTAACAAGCGCTTTTAGTGCAGAAGCAATTGATAGTTGACTGAGGATGTGCAAAAATTTTTTTCTTATGTTTCCCCTGGTACAGCTTGCTGGTAATTATTACCACTTGCTTATATGGTTGATTTTGGCAATCCCTAGCGGCTAAACTTTGAACCCGTATGGTACGTTTTCACAAGTTTTACTGGCCAAAGATACTAATAATAGCCTTTGTTTCGCTTACTCTTTTATCGCCGTTAGCTTATGCTTCTCAGCTAAGTTCCAAGCGCCAAGAGCTGAAGAAAATCAACTCAAAAATCCTTCAGAATAAACAAGCAATAGCTAATGTTGAGAAGAAGAAGGAAGCTGTTCTGCAGGAAATTGCCCGCAACGATAAGAAAATTTCTGAACTCCAAAACGAGATATCAAATCTTAAAGTAGAGCTTCTCAAAGCCACAGCAAGAAGAAGAGTTATTGAGGTCAAGCTATTTCAGTTAAAGCAAGAGCTCAAGAAAACGGAGTCAGAACTTGCTGCTGCTGAAAAAAACCTTGCCCTTAAACAACAAATCTTCAATCGACGAATAAACAATATCTATAAGAACGGCAAAACAAATATTTTAGAAATTATCCTAAGCACAAGAAGCCTAAGTGATCTCATTGAACGTGCTGCTTTCATCGGCATGATTGTCAAAAATGATGTAAAGCTGGTTCGGCAGATGAAAGAGCTAAAAGCCGCTATTGCAAAGAAGGCAGAGCAAGTAAGGGCCAAGAAAAAGGATGTTAATAAACAATATTTAATTCTTGTTGATGAAGAAAATCACTTAAAAGCAGTAAATACAAGGTTGGTGGTTCGCCAGAAACTTTATATCAATGAGATGAATCGTCAGAAAACTATTTTTGCAAATCTTAAGGCACTGAAAGCCAAGCTTGCTTATGACCTTGATGTGCTAGAATCATCGTCAAATCTGATTGCAAGACAGATTAGGGAGCTTGAAAGAAGGGGTAGCGCCTCAGTTTCGAGAAATTATGCCAGGTCAGGCAATGGTTTTATACGACCTGTTGATGGACCTATCACATCCGGATACGGCTGGCGTTACCATCC
>JASEIR010000021.1:5589-13163 GCA_030017355.1 Actinomycetota bacterium | reverse complement strand
AATACTACATTACTCTCGCCTGCATACCGGGGTAGATTTTGGTGTGCCATACGGTACACCAGTTAGAGCAGCCCAAAGCGGGACAGTAATTGTTGCAGGCTGGTCGGGAGGGTATGGAAATACCGTGGTTATAAGCCATGGTGGTGGAATATCTACCCTCTACGGTCATAACTCGAGTCTGCTAGTAGATGTTGGCCAGTTCGTAAGTCAGGGACAAATTATTTCACGTGTTGGATCAACAGGACTTTCTACAGGGCCACATCTTCATTTCGAGGTCAGAGTAAATGGAAATCCTGTAGATCCTATGAACTGGCTGTAAAGTGCTAATTGTAGAATACTAAAAGGTTAACTGAACACTAAATAGAAATAGATTAACCGTTGAGGATGCCTAGACTATAGGCTTTTGAGACTGCTTGGGCCCGATCCACGGCTTTAAGCTTTTTAAAAATGATTCGAACGTGTGTCTTAACTGTATCTTGGCTTATATTTAACTCGGCTGAAATTCTCTTATTTGTATACCCCTGAGCAACCATCTTTAGTATTTGAAGTTGCCTGGACGATAATTTATATTCTTCGGGCTTTGATCCCCCGTTGTTTACCTTTTGACTAATGCTTGGGTCTATATATGTATCGCCCTCAAATGCCTTTCGTACGGCTAATTTCAGAAACTCCGGCTCAGAATTGATTGAGAGCACGCTGGACACCTTCATTTCTAGGAGCTCTTGGAGCGTATCAGTAGGGTTAACATCGACAATTGTGACAAATTTTACATGCGGGTTTATCTTTCTCGATTTTTTAATTAGGCTCGAGGTGGCTACGTTAGGTTTTAGGAGGCTTACTATTACTATATCTGGTTCCTGTTTAGAAATGGTTTCGACTGCTTCATCTACTGAGGAAGCTATTCCAATAATTTCAATATCCTGTTCTGCTGCAAGTATTGACTTTAATGCTTCTCTTAGTAAAACATAGCTACCTGCAATTAGCACTTTAATCAGTGGCATCTTACCCCTTTCTTAGTTAGTTAAATTTCTGACAAACAATAATCTAAGGGGGGCTTAAACCCCCCTCCTGCTCTTTTATTCTCCGGCCTTTGCCTATTTCAATTGTACTCAAAATAACCTGGAAACTTTTTGCTTTTCAATATATGGCTATCCTATATAGTGCCCTTTAAGCACTTCTATGTCACTTCTAACAATGATACTCGAATTTGTTAAGCGTTAATATATCACCCAATATGGTGATACTAATTACCAGGAAATTTTTGCTATTAAGCCCCAAGTAAAGCTATATTAGCATTCTATTAAGCCTTAGAAAAGATACAAGCGATTGTGAATTTTATGCCTATGGAGTATGCATTCTGCTTAATCTTTCTAAGTATTCCTAGGCGTGACAATTAAAATTTCATTATATTGGCATCAAATCACAGCCAAGGTTTTTATTTTAATCTACAGCTTTTAGCTTGATTTGTTTTTTTATCGGCATGCAATAAAACAATTCCTATCAATGAATAAAGCTTGTGTGCTTGATACCCTATTTAAATTTAGGGTATCAAAACACCGCACAAATAGCTTTTTAAAAGCTCAAAATAAAGATAAAAAGCAAAAGAGACCTTTCAGGAGTGATTGTGATGGATATAAATTTAGTTCGCGAAAAAGAAGCGACCCCTGATATAGCTGAGATATATTCGGATATAAAGCAATCACTTAAAATCCCTTGGTTACCGCTATTTTTTCAGGCTTTTGCAGCATACCCACCATTTTTGCGATTTATCTGGAATCATATAAAGCCATCAGCCCTAACAGAGCAATTCAGAATTGACTGTGAACGTGCAATTGCGGCCGCGTGGTTACTTGCATCCCAAAGACATGAACCTATTTACAAACATGAGGATGCACTGAATAATGACCTTACAGTTGATGATTTAGTTGATATTCAAACCACTTTAGAGGCATTCAACTATGGTGCCCCAAAGCTACTTCTCATCTCTGCTGCTTTATTTAGAGCAGTTGGTGGGCTAACAATTGGTGGAGGGGGCAACCCTGAGCTTTCGCACGAGCATTACATGGAAAACGTTATTCAAAAAATTGAAATACGCTATGTTGACGAGAGTCAAGCATCAGAAAATGTAAAGCGTATATATGAAGACATCAAGACAACGACAAGTGCCCCAGTAATAGCACCATTTTTCATGGCAATAGCAAATTGGCCTGGTTTTCTAAAGCTGGCCTGGGATGACCTAAAGAGGCTCATAAATTCGCCAGCTTTTACGCAAGACAAAGAACTCCTGTTTAAATTTGCCGAAGAAGCAGCAGATAGATTAGCCTACCCTTTGAAGATGGGTTACGATGAAATGGAAGCTGCCGGAGTTCATGAAGAAGATTTTGAGAATATCGAGGAAATAATAAAGTTTTTTGCTAGCCAGATTCCAGCGTTTTTGCTTTGCTTGGTAAAGATGAGACTGGTTACTGAAGATTTACTGGAGGTAGAGCGAGGCGAATATGCAGCTTAAAGCTAAGCACTTCCCGAAAGGTACTTCAAAACGGCTTCCGCAGCTTTAGTTCCAGAATTTATACAGTCAGGTATGCCAACACCTCTGTATGATGCACCAGCCAGAAACATGCCTGGGTGGGTTGCTATTCTTTCCTCAATTCTCTTAACCCTGTCAAGATGACCCATTGTATACTGTGGCATTGCGCTAGGCCAGCGGAATATCCACATGCTGACTGGCTCAACATCTATTCCCATGAGACTTTTAAGTTCCGATTTAACAATCATCTCCATATCCTCGTCTGATAAAAATGCAAGCTCTTGAGTCCTTGCTCCCCCAAGAAATACACGAATAAGCACGTATTCGTCACCGGGTACACGACCACTCCATTTACTTGAACTCCAGGTGCAAGCCTTAATCTTTCGGCCTTCCCCAAGCGGAACAAGAAAACCAAAGCCTTTAAAGTCATGCTTTACGTCTTTTTTTCTATAAACAAGGGATACTGTAGCCGAGGAAACCAGTGGTATTTCCTTTAAAGTATCTGCAAGCTGCTTGTCTATATCCTCAACCATAGCGGCAGCATCATTTGAAAGCGCGCAAATAATAACAGCATCTGCTTGGATAACTTTTCCGTCAGCCATATGCAAGCAATATATCGGCTCGCCATTATTTTTAAGAACTTTATCTACTTTTAAGACAGCAGCATTTATAAAAATCTTATTCTTATCAAGAACGCTATAGACCTCATCGATTAAGTCCTGCATCCCACCCCTAAAAGACATGTGAAGCGTCCTTTTAGAGCTAGCCTGGGAATTGCTATGTGCAACAAGCCTTGCATTGCCTCCGCCCTGATTTGATACCAGTGCAGGCGCTTTGCGCCTTGCCCTCATAGTTGCTATCATACCCCGGGTCAGACTGCCATACTTCTGCTCCATTTCAAGCAGTATTGGAAAAGTTGCTTGAAGGCTCATCTGTTCTGGATCGCTTGAATATACGCCAGCTACTAAAGGATCAGCAAGCCTATCCAAACATTGCTTACCAAATCGCCTTCTTATAAAGCTAGATAATGTCTCGTCACTTAATTCTTTCTTTTTTGGAATAAATAGGTCCATTGCCATGCGCAACTTACCCGACCATGAAAAAAGATTGGTGGTAATAAACGGCATGATCCTGGTGGGCACAACTAGCATGATACCGTCCGGCAGCTCACGAAACCTGCCTTTCACTAGAATTTGGGTTTTCTTTAAATCATCATTGCTGCAGATAAGTTTGTCTTCGCATCCAAGTTTCTTCGCTAACTCAAATATCCATGGTTTGGTGGAAATAAATGAGTCAGGCCCGCCCTCGATTACAAAACCATCTTTAGTGCGCTCGGTAAGGATTTTACCACCTACGCGGGAGCTTTTTTCAAGAAGGATATAATCAATATCAATGTTTCCGTTGTTGATGGCTCTTTGGATGGAGTAAGCCGCCGAGAGCCCAGTTATACCTCCACCAATAATTGCCACCTTTTTCATCTTTATCACCTTTCAAGAAGAGCTAGGAAGTTGCTGCAAACCATCGATGCAAGAGCCTCAATAAATTTAGGTGAATCATTTAGAGCATCCGATCGCTCACATATTAAACCTAAATCCTCTGCCTGCTTTTTATGTAAAATGTCTAAATCCCATAGCGTTTCAACATGGTCAGATGCAAATCCAATCGGCACCAGCAAAACCCCTGTGAAACCATCCTGAACAGCTTTCCTAAGAACTTCGTCAACCATTGGTCCAAGCCATTTACCTGGAATATTTCCTTTGCTCTGATATGCAAGATACCAGGGCATTGAATCTATCTTTTTCAACAGCTCATCCAGCGTCTCCTTAATTTCACCAACATAAGGGTCGCCGCTTTCAATGTATGACATTGGAAGACTATGTGCGCTAAAAATTAGGCAAACGTGCTTTCTTTTATCAGCCGGGAATCTTTCAAGCGCGGAATTTATTTTTTCAGCAACTGCCTCAATAAAAAGGGGGTTCTTATGCATTCCGCTTAGCATCTCTATTTCTATATTATATTTTTTATCAGCGATTACTCTTTCTATTTCCTCAATATAAGCACCAGTGCTTATTTTCGAGCTATGCGGTGACATGCTTATTGCAAAAGCCTTTGTTATGCCATCTGAAACCATTTGCTGGATAGCTTCTTCTATAAAAGGATGCCAGTAACGCATGCCAACGTAAGTTTTAAAACTCCAGGAACTAGCACAGGCATCATTGAGCTTTACCTCAAGTGCCCGAGCTTGCCTTTTAGTAACCTCAGGAAGTGGGGATTTTCCTCCGATTTGCCTATATTTTTCCTTTGCCCTTGCTATTATTTCAGGGGTTGGCTTCCTTCCCTTCATCAGCTTTTCCATAAAAGGCTCAACTGCATCTAGAGAATCCGGACCCCCAAAAGCCAACAGCAAGACACCGATTTTTTCTCCATCAGCTAACTCAGAGGACAAATTTATCTCCTTTCGACTACTTTCTACTTAACTCATGAACTATCTCAACCAAAGCCTTGACATGGCTGACAGGCGTTTCTTTGTGAATACCATGCCCTAGATTAAATATATGACCCGGCCTTCCGCCAGCTCTATCTAAAATATCTTTTACGCGCTCCTTAATGCTATCTATGGGACCAAACAAGGTGATTGGATCAAGATTTCCCTGAATAGCCTTGTCGTAGCCAATTCTTTGCCATGCAATATCAAGATTGATTCTCCAATCGACACCAATTACATCGCCACCCGCCATCGAAACAAGCTCAAGCAGTGTTGATGCGTTATTTGCAAAGTGAATCCTTGGGACAGCTTCGCCCGCTAGATTATCCATGACCTTCTTGCTATAGGGCATGACAAATTTTTCATACTCGTATGGCCCAAGAGCACCAACCCATGAATCAAACATCTGAACTGCCTGTGCCCCCGCTTTTATTTGCATACGAAGGTAGCGCGTAACAATCTCAGAAAGCTTATCCATCAATGCATGCCAGGCCTCAGGATCCTCATACATCAAAGCCTTTGTATAGCGATAATCCCTTGATCCAGAGCCCTCAACGATGTAGCTTGCAATTGTAAAAGGTGCGCCTGAAAAACCTATCAAAGGAACGCGGTTTTTAAGTTCCCTCCTTAATATTTTTATAGCCTCAGCAACATACGGAGTGGCCTCCTCAGCTTCAACAACTGTTATCTTGCCTACATCAGCTCTTCGGCGAACTGGATTGTGAATTACTGGTCCTTCGCCTTTTGCAAATTCCAGCTTTATTCCCATTCCTTCAAGCGGCAGCAGAATATCGGCAAAAAGAATTGCGGCATCTACACCAAGATGATCAACCGGCTGCAGAGTAACTTCAGCTGCAATTTCTGGCTCCTTACACATGGTAAGAAAGTCGTGTTTTGCGCGTATATCCCGGTACTCCTTCATATAGCGACCTGCCTGTCTCATAAGCCAGACAGGCGTCATGTCAACTTGCTCCCGCCTGCAAGCCTTCAGGAAACGGTCATTGAATGCCATTTGCGTGCTCCTCTCAAAACGTTAAAGCTTGTAGATACTTCCCGCTCAGCCATACTTAAACTTGCCTTGGTCCTCGCAAGCCTGGGTCCGACTCGCGTACTTTCTTATAGCATGGATGCCATCCGATAAACATTGATAATAAATATAAATTAGAAAAGCTATAACCTCTTTATTTAATTGTATAACTCGACGTTAAACAATTTATTACTCCATCTAGACAATTATTAAAGGCATGCTATACTTAGTTTATCTAAGTATAAGGAGAAATGCAAGTTGCAGTTTCTTGATCGCAATACAGACGAGATTTTAGATGAACTTTTAACGGTGCTTAGAAGATCTCGCCCTCAGCACGTAAGTAGGATTCTTGGAATAAGCCGTGCAGAACACCATGCGCTAAGAATTCTCTCTGCAAATGAAGGCTGCGATATATCCACTTTTGCAATTCTTGTTGGTGTAAGCCAGCCAACTGCTACAATTACAGTAGACAGACTAGTCGAATCCGGTTATGTAATTAGAATCCCCAGCAAAAAAGACAGGCGCGTAACTCAACTTTATCTAACAGATAAAGGTCGCGACATTGTTAACAGATCAAAACAAGCGCATCGAGCAATAATGGCTCCCTATGTTGAGCGACTCACCAGAAAGGAGCAGGAAGAGCTAATTCGCATTCTAAAGAAAATGAATGGCGGCTAGTTTTCTTCTATACTTTTTATGATTTCAAGCATCTCATCATGAATTAGGCCATTGCTGGCAAGCATCTCAGGAACTCGGATATCAAATGTATCGCCATTAAACTTAGTTATTTTTGCGCCTGCTTCAGTTGCTATTAGACCGCCAGCAGCCATATCCCAGGGCTTTAAGCCAACTTCCCAGTACCCGTCAAATCGACCGCAGGCTAACCCAGTTAAATCTATGGTAGCTGCCCCTGCTCTTCTGACTCCCTGAGCACGAACAGAAAAAGCGCGAAAATACTTCAGTATATATTCTGGACGCTCCCTATAGAAATAGGGAAACCCAGTAGCAAGAAGCGACTCATTTAGTGTAGTTATACCTGAAACTCTTATTGGACTGCCGTTTAAAAATGCGCCTTTTCCTTTTTCGGCGGTAAATAACTCATCTAAACTTGGATCGTATACTACACCAACTATCACTTCGCCTTTATACTCAAGAGCAATCGAGATGCCGTACAGCGGAAAACCATGTGCATAGTTAGTAGTTCCGTCCAAAGGATCGATGATCCATACATAATCAGATTCATGTTGCAACAAGCCACTTTCTTCAGCCAAAATATTATGGTCTGGAAACAATTTTTTGATGCCCTCAGTTATCAGGCTCTCAGATTTTAAATCTGCCTCTGTGACAAGGTCAACCTCGCCCTTATAGGTAATAGTATGCCTTTGTTTTGACATCTCTTTTATCATACGGCCAGCTTTAAGTACTAAATCAACAGCCAAATCTAGATATTCTGACATTTAACCCACCTTCAACAGTTGCTAGACAAAACTAACCCCGCAAAAAGCGGGGCGTAAGTCTTATACCTTATTAAATTA
>JASEIR010000021.1:0-5579 GCA_030017355.1 Actinomycetota bacterium | reverse complement strand
GATAAGTACCTACCATGCCAAGTAGCCAATTTATACCACTGAGATGTTTACTTATGCTGCAGAAATGCTTACTAGCCTTTCTTCATACCATTCTTCAATCTTGTTATTCACTAAAAAGAATACTTTATTAATGACGTCTTTTATGTCCTGGGGCAGTGAAGCAAATCTTCCACTTAGCTCGACATAGCCAAAATCAAGACACTCATACATCAGACCAAGGAAACTAGTAAGGGAATCTTCTGCTGAATGGCCACATTTTTTCCACTGGAAAACATACATGTTATAAAAACTCTTCATGAAATCGCAAATTCTATTTGCCGACTGCTCCGGACGCCAATCTCTTACGGCCGGGGTTTCAAAGCTCTCGCACAAGCCAGCCACATAATCAATAAAACCTTTTTGCTGACCCAAGACTGGATCATCCTGCATTTTTTGAATAAACGCTAGGCGGATAAGTTTTTCAAAACTATACAGGCCTTTGCTATCAATCTCTGCATTCTCGGCCGAGAAATAAGTCTCTTTAAAATAAGCTCTTGCAATCGAGCATCCTTCATATCCTTTGATTTCACGTCCTTTGATGTATCTTTTTGCTGTAGCTAAATCTACAGATTTTTCTGCTGATGCCACCCTTTCCTCCTCGCCGATTCATTTTATTTTCTCTGGCGGTTTTATCGGATATAATGATTCAGCTCTCGAGAGCCATTTATAAAAAATTGTTTGTTTTTTTATGCGAATGCCAATAAATCTGGCATGAGGGAGAAGATTTTTTTCTTTAACTCAAAAGGATATCGGCTAGCAGGTGTTCTAAATCTTCCCAGCGCTAATCCCCCATTTCCAATTGTTGTGTTTTCTCACGGCTTTGACAGCGGAAAGGACAGCCCTCGAAGCATACCAATATCAAATGAACTCGTCAACCATGGCATAGCGACATTTTTGATTGATTTTACGGGCCACGGGGAAAGCGAAGGGACTAAAGAAGAATCAACAATTTTTCAACAATTAGATGATTTAAGACACGCTGTATTTCTAGCAAAAGGAAGGAAAGAAATTGACAATAGAAGAATTGCTCTTCACGGCTCAAGCTCGGGATGTTTGGTCTGCCTATATTATAGTTTACTTTACCATAGTCTTGAGGCCTATATAGTAACAATGGTTTTAAGGGCACCTAGAACCGATGGTTACTTTCCTGACCTCTATGAGCGTGCATCGGAAATCAAAACGCCGACGCTTTTTATTCAAGGCTCTGAAGACCCGCTTCTTCCCTATACCAAGATGTTTTCAAGAGCAATGACTGCTTTGGTTTCTCTTAAAGTAATTGAAGGAGCCAACCATCTGTTTACAAATCCAGTTCATTACAGGATAGTCCTTGAACTTACAGTTAATTGGTTCAAAGAGAAGCTAATTGAAGAATTTGGTGCAGCTGCAGCATAATATGCATAGCATGAAATGTTATCAGTAGGATATCTTCTCATTAGGGTGTCTTTCATTTGGATGTCTTTTCTTCCTCTATATCCTTGCCCAAAGCTTCCATTACAGCTTTCCAGCGTTCTTCACCAAGACATTCGCGCGCTGATTTACACCACTGCACGCATGATGGCGCCTCTTTTTTATACACCCATTCTTTACATTGCGGGCATCTTCTGCGCAACTCGTCTGAAAATATTTCAACCGCATATCCGCATTTCTCGCAGCCATATATGCCAGCTGTAAGATTTCTCATATCTGACCCTGGGCATTTGCCAGCCATTGCAGCCATCATTTTCTCCTCCCCTAAGAACTTATATTAAATTAATCTAGCTAAAGCATAGCAGTATTTAGGGCAACAGTCATTGACTTAGGTCAACTTGGATTCTTCGCCTCCGCTAACGCTCCGGCTCAGCATGACATTTATAAACAGCTAAAAGCATCGAAATGTAAAATCCCCGCCGCGTAAAAAATGGCCAGCAAAAAGGAACGCGAAAAAGCGGGTGGCAATTTGCCACCCGCTTTTTCATTACATTAAGACGGGATAATTAAGCAGCCCTTCTCATGCGCTCACGCTCTTCCGCTGGCATCATACGGGCCTGCATACGGCCAATCTTAACAAGAGTATATATCGAGTATAGACCGCCCAATCCGACAATGGCAAAGATAATGCGTGATAGTGTACTTACCACTGCGGTTGGTGAGCTGCCAGTGCCAAAGATAAGCCTGATTAGGTCAAAATTAAAGAATCCAACCAGACCCCAGTTAAGCGCGCCGATGATTGCCAAGACAAGCGCGGTCCAGTCTAGCCAGTTGAGCCTCTGTGGCATTTGTCTCACCTCCGTTGATTATGACATCATATTTCTTCATTCCCCGCTTTGGGCGGTTCTAACAGCGTGATTTGCGACCCTGGATTATGTGATTTAAGCCAGGCGGCGCTTCTTTCTAAGCTCGTCCTCCACATGAGCAACCTCCCGCTTAATATCAGCGAAAAAAGGAAGCGAGACTCCAATGGCATCAAACTCCATTGAAACAAGAGATGGGAGAACAGCTGGATCTCTTGCACTCTCACCAGCTACGCAGGTAAATATGCCGTTTTTCTTAGCTGCAGAGGCCACTTCACTTAAAAGGTGTAAGACTGCAGGATGATTGGGTTTGAAAAACTCAGCGACCTTTTGGCTCTCACGGTCCAGGGCAAGTGTGCACATAACAAGGTCACTCAACCCTACACTTATGAAATCAATTCCCTCACTTATAAAATCGCTTAAAGTATAAACAACAGCAGGAGTCTCAATTGATATACCAACTTTAACATCCTGATGTGGACGCAAGCCGACTTCGCGCATAGCAGCTTTCGCGTCGCGAAGCTCGCTTACAAACCTGATAAACGGCAGCTTGATACCTAAATTTCCATCAGCCTTGTTAAGTGCTCTTTTGATAGCAGTGAGCTCAAGTTTAAGCATATCGATCTCTTCAAGCTCACGACCTATCCCCCGCCATCCGAAGAGAGGATTTCTTTCTTCTGGGTCTTCTGACCCCTTAAGCCTTCTAAACTCGTCAGTTGGCGCATCCATAGTTTTGTACCAAACAGGCTTGTTGCCAAACATCAGCAACGTGTGAATAATCCCATTGGTAATAGCATCCTCAAGGTACATTCCTGAACCTTCTCTAATCATTTTTAGCGGATGAACCCCTGACTCAAACATGAAGTAATCATCGCGAAGCGATGATACACCGTCAGCAAAAGGCGCCACGTTTCGTGCTCGCTCGGGAATTAAAATCGAGACAAATACCTTCATATGGGTTTTTGGAACAGCTGATATTTCACTTGTTCTTACAGCAAGGTCTCCTTCGTAGATAACCCCTCTAAAACCATCTACTGTTACAACCTGCCCCTCTTTTAGTTTTTGGGTAGCATTGCCAGTAGCAAGGACACTTGCTATGCCGAATTCACGCAATATATTAGCGCCATGGCTTGTTGCTCCACCCTCATCGGTTACAACGGCAGCAGCCCTTCTCAATTTAATTGCAAGGTCATTGGTAATCCTTTCTGCTACAACTACAGTATTGGGGTCAACCTCTGGAATGCTCTCGGGTGTAATTATGCGAACTCGGCCTGAGCCCACTGCCGGGCTTACACCACTTCCCCTAAGTAGCACAGTTTCCTCGCCAACTTGCGGGAATAGCTTCTCAAGCCTTTCAGTAGCAACAATTGGCCTTGATTGCAAAATGTACAGGATGTGATTATCAAACGCCCACTCAATATCTTGCGGTCTCCCAAATATCTCTTCCAACTTAACCCCGATATTAGCCAGTTCGTAAACCTCTTGCTCGCTAAGTTTTGGAACCTGTTTAAGCTCCTCGAAAACTGGTCTTCTCTCACCTTTGGCGGTGATGAATTCAGCTTGTCTGCCCATCTTTCGACTTATTACCGCTTTTCGTTTACGTGAATAGACATAGCGCTCTGGCGTTACCTCACCTGAGACAATCTCTTCACCAAAACCGAAGATAGCTTCAATAACAACCTTATCGCTGTCCCCTGTAACTGGGTCTGTTGAAAAGACTACCCCCGATCTTTGAGCAGGCACCATAACCTGTATCAAGACAGCTACTCTTATATTGGCTTTAAGCAAGCCCTGCGCTTGAAGATAGATGTGCGACTCAGGGGTAAAGATAGATGCCCAACACTTGCGAACAGCGACAACAAGATCGTCAAAATTCCGTATATCTGGAAATGAATCAAGGATTCCAGCTAGGCTTGCCTTTGGCGTATCCTCAACTGTTGCTGAACTTCTAACAATAAGACCAGCTGGTGCAGTTGCAATTAACCTGTCATAAATTTCATGAAGAGTAGCTCTTATCTCATCACTAACTGCAGCTGAGATTACAGAGCTTCGCAGACGTTCGCAAATCTCCCAAAGCGCCCTGTGTGGTACATCGGGTGAGATAAAGGCAGCAAGATATTCATCGATTTCAGCATCAGCTATTACCTTTCGGAATGCCTCAGCTGAAAGAATATAACCCTGCGGAACATTAAGGCCTGCCTGGTGCACCATAGCTATGCTATAGCCCTTGCCACCAACAATTGGGATTTGATTAGGCTTTACATCATCGTATGAAAAATAAAGCTGCATCCAACCATCTCACTTAGACCATTTCCTCTTTGCCTTTTTCGATGAGTTCCCTTACCTTTTGACCGCCCTTGTGGCCTATCTCTTCATAAAATTCATGACCGTATTTCTTGGAAACCGTCTCTCCGCCTTTGTGTCCGATTTCCTCGTAGAACTCGTGCCCATATTTCTCAGAGGTTGTCTTGCCGCCCTTTTTGCCTATCTCCTCATAAAATTCGGGTCCGTACTTTTTCGAGGTGGTTTCGCCACCCTTATGGCCAGCTTCGCCGACGGTCATTTTACCTTTTTCTTCCGCCATCGATCTCGCCTCCTTTGGGTTTCTTTACCCACGTTTTGGACTTTTTGACATAACTCGCCTTTAAAGAAATATTCACGGAAAGCTTCCTGCGTGCTTTATGCTTCTACTCTTATAACCTTGGCGTCAGGTCGGGTTGGGTATATCACTGCCAGCGAAACAGCTAATCATGCAAAAAATGTTCACTTGAATGCCGGGGGTTTTACAAAAATGCAAGAATAACATTTTACAAAAATGTAAGAACAACTAAAGAGCAAGTAACCTAGACTCTAAGACTAGGGATTTTGCAATTCAACTTTCTTGATGCTTGACAACTGCCATTTTGAAAGCCTTAAGCCTGAAAGTGAAACTAAAAAGAGAGCTCAACCAAATCCTTCAAGGGAGGAAAAACCTGTCATCACGAGGAGATTGCCACGACTTCCCTACGGCTTACAGTCGCTCGCAATGACAGAGGTAGTTAAAACTGTCATTGCAAGGAGCCCCATAGGAATAAGAGACCGACTCAACTTGAGAGGAAGGGGAACAAAAAACTGTCATTGCGAGGAGATTGCCACGGCACTTTCAGTGCCTCGCAACAGGCTCAGGCAATCTCTAATAAAGGCAGACCGGAGACTGGAGACGGAGGACGGGCAAGAGATGAGGGCAAGGGTCCAGATTTGGGTCTAGAAAGCGGGTATCACCCTCCCCTA
>JASEIR010000219.1 GCA_030017355.1 Actinomycetota bacterium | reverse complement strand
TCCTTAAAGGCCTGCATCCAAGCATTAAACTTGAATTCGCTTGTCCAGGCATCAAACCTGCAACCTAACTGCCAAGCCCTGTAAATAACATTGGCAACCCTTCGATCACCTCTTGCAAGGGCGCCCTCTAGCACACTCGAGCTGGCATCGTGCCACTTAAACGAAAGATGTTTGTTGCCTCTAACGCCACTACCAATAAACCTCTGCTTTCTCTCAAATTCATCAAGAGAGTTCTGTGCTACCCACTGAAATGGTGTATGTGGCTTAGGCGCAAAAGACGAAACATTTAAAACGATCATTAGGCGAGACCTCGATGCCCTATCAAGTGTTTGCAAACCAACACGAACAATCTTCTTGGCAAGATCAACTATTCCCTGAAGGTCCTCATCTGTTTCTGTTGGAAGGCCAACCATAAAGTAGAGCTTTATTCTTTGCCAACCAGCCTCAAATGCAGCCTGCACCGTGCGAATAATATCATCTTCTCCCACGTTCTTATTAATGACATCGCGAAGCCGCTGAGTGCCAGCTTCAGGAGCAAAAGTAAGTCCTGTTTTTTTAACCCTTGCAATTTCTTTTACTAGCTGAACGGAAAATGTGTCCACCCTCAGCGACGGAAGAGATATTGAGATTCCTTGACTTGAATATTTATTAGCCAGCTCTTTTAGAACATCTTCGATCAACGTATAATCGGTGCTGCTTAGCGATGATAAAGATATCTCCTCGTACCCTGTATTCTGCAGTATCTGCGACACTGCAGAAATAATTTGATCCTTAGGTCTTTCTCTTACGGGCCGGTATATTATTCCTGCTTGACAGAAACGGCACCCACGAGTGCAGCCCCTCATAATTTCAACCGAGCATCTATCATGAACTGTATCCATAAAAGGGACAACCGGCTTTGCTGGTACAGTAACCTTACCTAAATCTTTAACTATACGCCTAGTTACTACTGCTGAAGCACCATCTAAAGGTTTTACTTCTTTAACCTGCCCACTCTCTTTATAGCTAACTTCATAAAATGAAGGAACGTATATTCCAGGAATTGCTGATAGTTGCTTCAATAAATCCTGTTTATCTTTTTTCCTATACTTTTTCCAATCTCTTAAAACAGCAATTAGCTCTAAAATCAGCTCCTCGGCTTCACCAATAACAAAAAGGTCGATAAACGGCGACATTGGCTCAGGATTTACGGTAGCTGGCCCACCTGCAATTATCAAGGGATGTGTCTCGTTTCTATCAGAAGAAAAAACAGGAATTCCGGCAAGATCAAGCATATTTAAAACGTTTGTATAAAGAAGCTCATGCTGAAATGAAAAACCAAGGACATCTAAATCAGCTACTTTGCTGTGCGTCTCCAAAGTAAAAAGTGGGATTTTGTATTTACGCATTCTGGATTCCATATCAGTCCACGGCGCATAGACACGCTCAGCAAATACATCCTCCTGCGCATTGAGTATCTCGTAGAGTATCCAAAGGCCAGTGTTAGGCAGACCCACCTCATAGGTGTCGGGATAGGCAAGTGCAATCCTTATTTGTTCTTCAGAAACCTCCTTATGAACCGAATTTAGCTCATGGTTTATATAACGACTTGGTTTCTCTATTTCCCGCAGTACTTGCTCTATCTGTGGCCAGAGGTTCAAATGCCTCACCTTTCTTGCTCTCAAAATATTTCTTGGCAAGCTGCCCCATGGCTATTGTACCGCCATAGGCAAATGCTCCCTTTACTGCCCACCCCCCAAATGGGATCAAGCCTATGACCTGTCGCGCTGATTCTCTAAAGGCAAAACCGCCCCCAACCGTAGCCAAAATTTCATATAGTCTTTTAGCGGAGAGTTCTTGGTTGTACACAGCAGATAAGCGTAAAATCATCCATATCTGATTCATTGTCAATAACGGCATATCCGAGCCAGGGATAAAAAATGCAAGGCCAATAGCTCCATTTTGCTTGGCAGTTTTTGAAATTATGTCTGATGCAACTTTATCTTTAAACAATGG
>JASEIR010000218.1 GCA_030017355.1 Actinomycetota bacterium | reverse complement strand
GCCTGTCCCGAGCAAAGTCGAGGGAATGACAGAGGATAAAATGCAAAATCCCTGATTTGAATTGCAATTTTGAATTTTTAATTTTGAATTTAGCGATAGACGGCTAGCTTAGTTGATTAGAAATGAAGAGGTTATTGGAGGTATGTCGATGCAATACAAAGGACGGGCTTGGAAGTTTGGGCGGGATATCGATACAGATTTAATTATACCAGCGCGCTATCTTAAAACTAGCGATCCAGTTGAGCTTGGCAAGCATTGCATGGAAGATGCAGACCCTGAGTTTGCAAGCAAAATCAGCAAAGGTGATATTATAATTGCTGAGGAAAATTTTGGCTGTGGTTCTTCAAGAGAACACGCGCCAATAGCTATTAAAGCATCAGGTATTTCGTGTGTTATAGCTAAATCGTTTGCAAGGATATTTTATCGCAATTCCATAAACATGGGGCTTCCTATTTTGGAGTCCGAAGAGGCAGTAAATGGCATAAATGCGGGCGATGAAGTACAGGTAGATACCGACAAAGGTGAGATTGTAAATCTAACAACGGGCAAGGTTTATAAGGCAAAGCCGTTCCCTGAATTTATAACAAACATTATAAAACAGGGCGGTTTGATAAACTATGTAAAACAAAAGGTCAAATCACAGGCTGGATAGGTCTGGGGCTTTCAATAACTGCAAGTATTTGTAGAAACAAAGAAGCAGAGTGTAGAAACAAAGAAGCGGAGGCACGAAATTGTATAAGATTGGAGTAATACCTGGCGATGGAACCGGCTCTGAGGTTATAAGAGAAGCTTTAAAAGTATTGGAGGCTGCAAGCGAGGTTGAAAATTTTAAATATGAGCTTGTTCACTATGATTTTGGTGGCGATAGATATCTAGCGACTGGCGAAATTCTGCCAGATTCAGCCATAGAGGAGTTTCGCCAGCTGGATGCTATCCTGCTAGGCGCAATTGGGCATCCTGATGTAAAGCCAGGAATTTTAGAGAAAGGTATATTGCTGAAAATAAGATTTGAACTTGATCAATATATAAATCTGAGGCCAGTTAAGCTTTATCCTGGCGTTTACACTCCAATTAAAGACAAAGGACCAGAGGATATTGATTTTGTTGTAGTGCGCGAGAATACCGAGGGCCTTTATGCAGGAGCAGGCGGTTTCTTAAAGAAAGGTACTCCCGATGAGGTTGCGGTTCAGGAGAGTATTAATACGCGCAAGGGAGCAGAGCGCTGCATACGTTATGCATTTGAGTACACGCGTGAGCGCAACAAGGAGAGAAAGCTGACTCTTTGCGGTAAGACTAATGTTTTAACCTATGCGTTTGATTTATGGGAGCGCACATTTAACGAGGTAGCTAAAGAATATCCGGATATAAAAACAGATTATGCCCATGTTGATGCAATCTGCATGTGGTTTGTTAAGAATCCGGAATGGTTTGATGTTGTAGTAACAGATAATATGTTTGGCGATATCATCACCGATCTTGGTGCAATGATTCAGGGAGGCATGGGTATTGCAGCTGGCGGAAACATAAACCCGGAGGGTGTCTCGATGTTTGAGCCGATTGGTGGTTCTGCCCCTAAATATACCGGAATGAATGTCATAAATCCGCTTGCAGCAATATCAGCAGCCCAACTCATGCTTGAGCATCTTGGACAAAAAGAGGCCGGCAGGAGGATCGAGAAAGCAGTTATGAAAGTAACCAGCGAGAAACTTAAGAGTCTGGCTGCTGGGCAGATGGGCTATAGTACGTCGGAAGTTGGCGATATGGTTGCGAATTTGGTAAAGGAAGGATAGATAGTAGGGACCAGGGTCCAGGGTTCAGGGAAAAAACGACCGCTGACCGCAGACCGCCGTCAAAAATAGGGTCCGGGGGACAGTATCTAGGGGCCAGGGTAAAGCAGACCGGGGACCAGAGATGGGCAAAAGAAGAACTGTCATTGCGAGGCGCTTGCCACGCTTTGCTCGCAACAGGCTCTGGTGCCGTGGCAATCTCAAACAAGGAGCAAATCGAA
>JASEIR010000217.1 GCA_030017355.1 Actinomycetota bacterium | reverse complement strand
AGACAAAGTTAGACAAAATAACCAGGTAAGATGGTAAGAAAAGCGCAGGTTTTCATATGAAATTACTTATTTTACTGCTAATAATCGTCTTGTTGAATTTTCCGTTTGGATACTGGAGGGCAAACGAGAAGCGATTTTCCAGAGGTTGGTTTTTAGCAATCCATTTACCTATACCCATAGTTGTTTTTTTGCGTCTACTATTTGGTTTTGGCTGGTACGTGTTACCCTATACATTTTTAGCTTTTGCTACCGGGCAATATGCTGGTGGTTTAACAAGATCGATTCTCTCAAGATGGCAGCGCCATGATTGAACCTTACAAGACCAAGATAGCATCTAAGCGCTAGCTGCTGTTTGTATGTAATCTAATTTAAAGCCTCTTTGCTTAAAAAGAGCTATGCAAGCATCCACTACCTGCGGGTCGTATAAAGTACCTCTATGCATCAAAATTTCATTTAAGGCTTCCTCTATGCCAAGAGCAGCACGGTAAGGTCTATGCGAAGCCATCGCCTCGACTACATCTGCAACAGCTAGAATCCTAGCTTCAAGTAAAATCTCGTTGCCCGACAGACCGAAAGGATATCCTGAACCATCCATCCTCTCGTGATGTTGCATAATAATATCAGCCACCGGCCAAGGAAAATCAATAGCCTTTAGTATATCAAATCCTTCCTGTGAATGCGTTTTAATTATCGAAAATTCTATGTCGTTTAGATGCCGTGGCTTTGTCAGAATTTCTGAAGGGATAGATAGTTTACCAATGTCATGAAGTGTGCTTGCAACGCGTATACCATCGATAATGTCTTCCTCAAGGCCCATCTCAGCAGCTATTGAACAAGCAAGTTTTGCAACGCGCTGCTGGTGTCCCGCGGTATATGGATCTCGTTTCTCCGCTGTTGATGCTAGTGCTAAAACTGTTCCTTCAAACGTTCGCTGAAGTTTTTTCAGGCTCCTCTTAAGCTCGCGCTCCATTCTTAGCTTCTCTTCCTTTAATTGGAGAGCGTCAGACATGCTATCGATTTTTTCAGCAAGCTCCCCAAGCTCATCATTTCTATACATTCTAATACGCTTGTTTTGATTGCCTATTGCAATCTCTCTAGCACCTTCAGCTAATTGGCTTAACGGTTTGAACAGTTCTTGCCTAAACGCTGTATATAGTATGAGAATCATGGCAAGAAGAGCTGCAAATGCATAAATAATGGCGCGAATTACGTAATGCCTTACTGCGATATCCTTTTGCTTAAGGTCCATATAAACGCCAAAAGATGCTTTTGGCTCACCTTTTATATATATTGGAGCTAATATCTCAACCATGTGACCATTTTTGCCTCTGTATATTTCTGACCAGGTCACCTTACGCATATTGATTGGATTGATGTCTTCACGACTTGCTTCTGTACCGATCTGCTTGTGATCGCTGCTTGCAATCCTGATTACTTTGCCATCTTCTTGTTTTACATAAAGCGAAGCCTTAGTAATTTCTTTGTTAAACTTTACAAGGCTATCGCACATCTGCTGTATGCCATCTATATCCTCCATATTTGCATTACCATCAATATATGCATTTACTGTTTCAATAGTCGAGAGTGCGCTTGTCTTATATTTTGCATCGATCGTTGAAACCGACTCTCTGATTGAAAGAAAAGCATAAAGCCCAAAAACTACGGAGAGAACCAGAATAAATGTTAGACTTATCTTAACTGTAAGATAAGAAATCCTCTTTTGTGTCTTATCCTTAGCCTTCATAGCAACCTCTCTCTTTGAAATCATATCAATTCTATCGGAATTAAGTTGTAGGTTCTTAACGCCGTGATTTTGCAATTCGTTGTCTTTAGCTGTTAGAAAATGTCATTCCTTCGGCTTCGCTCGGGCCGAGCCCTTCGGCTTCGCTTAGGGACAAGCCCGAGCGGAGGGCGATAGCCCTTTTACATGTCATCCTAAGCAGGGGGCAAAGTACCCTAAGATGTCATCCCGAGCGAAGGGCGTTAGCCCGGAGTCGAGGGATCTAAATAATATTA
>JASEIR010000216.1 GCA_030017355.1 Actinomycetota bacterium | reverse complement strand
CAAGAGATAGAAGATCTTATTAAGCAAGCTAAGAAATGGCAAAGCAAATTTGAGAAGGAAAGAGGATATGCCTTGGTCTATATTGCAGATGAATTTTATATAAGCACTGGACATAATATTCCGCCATTCGAGCACTATGGTGAATTTCCACAAATTGAAAACGGCATAGGTTTAACGCGGCTATTCATAGATGAGGTGCAAAGCAAACTGGATAGTTTCGATAGTGTTCGCTGCAGGCATAATATTGCAATTATCACCGGAACACTTTTCAAGAATGTAATGGGAAACTTGCTTGGAAAGATAAAGGAAAGAACAGGGGCAAAGATTGACGCAGTTGCGGTGGAAAATGCATATTTTGGCGGTAAAGTAAATGTGACTGGCCTTATAACAGGATCAGACATCATAACAAGTGTAAAAAAGAAGTTTTTGGAAAATGGTAAGCCAGATGTATTAGTAATACCAGACATAGTTCTAAATGGAGACGGATTTATGCTTGATAATTATACACCTGACATGATAGCTAGCAAGATAGGTGTTAAGGTTGAGGTAGTAAGAAGTACTGGAGCAGGTTTTGTTGAAGATATGCTGGAGGTTTTAAAGAAAAATGACATATCCCTTGGTGGCAGTTGTGGGAAGGCCAAATGTAGGAAAGTCAACGCTAGTGAATAGAATGGTAGCTTCCCAACAAGCAATAGTTCATGAGATTGCTGGTGTAACGCGCGATAGAAACTATGTTGATACTGAATGGAATGGAAAAACTTTTACCATCATAGATACTGGTGGCATTGATTTTGGCGCCGATAAAACAATGGGTCAGCAAATAACTCGGCAAGCAATGCTAGCAATTGAAGAAGCGGATGTAGTTATCTTTGTAGTTGATGGACCTGTAGGCATAACAGCCGAAGATGAGATGGTTGCTAAAATTCTTCGAAAAGCAGAAAATCCAGTAATTCTAGCCGTAAATAAAATTGATGATACAACACATGAATCAGCAATCTATCCTTTCTACAAGTTGGGTTTGGGTGAGCCACGCGCAGTATCTGCTATACACGGGCTTGGCGTAGGAGATCTTCTTGATGTAGTCGCATCTCTTCTTCCCGAGGTTAAAAAAGTTGAGGACACGGAGGAAATAAAAGTTGCAATAGTTGGAAAGCCTAATGTTGGGAAATCGTCACTTCTCAATAGATTTTTAGGAGAAGAGAGGGTTATTGTAAGTGAAGTTCCTGGTACGACAAGAGATGCAATCGATACCGTATTTGAAAAAGATGGTCTTACATACCGATTTATTGATACTGCTGGACTAAGGAAGCAGCCCAAGATAAAAGAAGATATTGAATACTTTAGTTTTATAAGGGCTATAAGAGCATTAGATAGAGCGGATATTGCATTGATCGTTATAGATGCCAGCGAGGGACCCTCAGCTCAAGATCAAAAAATTGCAAGCTTTGCAGAAGAGCGGGGATGTGCCAGCATCATTGTTCTAAATAAATGGGATTTAATAGAGAGCAGGGAAAAGGCAAACAGAGTAGAAGAAGCCCTTGAAACAAAAATGAGATTCCTAAGGTATTCGCCAAAGCTGCAGGTATCTGCCAAGACCGGAAGGGGAATTGCAAAGCTATTTTTATCCATAAAAGAAGTTATGAAAGAGTATGATAAAAGAGTGTCAACTTCGTCTCTAAATGACCTAGTTTTGAAGATAAAGGCGGAGGGGTTTCAGCCATCTAAAGGAGGGAGAACACTTAAAATATCCTATGCGGCTCAAATCGGCACAAGACCTCCAGCATTTGTGTTTTTTGTAAATCACCCGCAGCTAGTTACTCCGTCATACACACGATATTTAGAGAACAAGATAAGAGAGACATATCAATTTACTGGTTGCCCACTAAATATACACTTTAGAAGCAAATATAGGTAGAATAGTTAAATAACGACGGCCGACCGCCGCTATAGGCTCCTTCGGAGCCTGACCGCCGACCGCCGCTACAGGCTTCTTCGGAGCCTGACCGGAGACGGTCAAAAGAAGAACTGTCATTGCGAGGAGCCCCATAGTGATAAGAGATCGGCTCAACTTCCTCTCAAGGGAGAGGAACAAAAAAATGTCATTGCGAGGATGCTGCGAAGCAGCCGACGTGGCAATCTCAAAATA
>JASEIR010000215.1 GCA_030017355.1 Actinomycetota bacterium | reverse complement strand
ATAGACCGTGTCTTTGTAAGTAGCCTCTCTGAGGATTCCAGCGATATGGCCATTACAAAAGCAATAATTGCTATGGCCCATAGTTTAAGCCTAAAAACGGTTGCTGAGGGTGTTGAGAAGGTTGAGCAGCTTGAGTTTCTGCGTGAGCTTGAGTGCGATGAAGTGCAGGGCTACCTATTTAGCGAGCCCCTGCCTGCCAATAAAATAACCCACCTCTTGGCTGAGGATAATCGACTTTGCGCTTAAAGCTCTTAGGGCTTTGGCTACCTTAAAAATGCTAAAGGGAGCTTGTAATCGTAAGGTCATAGAGAATTGGCGATTTGCTTCCTTTCTTTATTTGCAACGTAGTCCAAATCTGCAGGTATCTACCTCGCTGATCTGAAGAAAGCCTGCCTCCATTTGAAACATCCTCCCACCGAGACCATTTCTTGTTATCATTTGATGACCTTACCGAAGCTTTTATAGAGGTTCCTTCTGGCTCATCGCTTTTCCAAGAAACCCTTTTCCATATAGTATCTGCAGCGTCGCTGTCATAGGTTACCACCCAATCGCCAACCCTTGTAGTGATTGTCCTAGAAATAATCCCGGTCATATCGCTATATGTATAGTGCCCACCGCTTCCAACGATATCTTTAACAAGGTCTATTTTGTTGGTTTTTGGATCTACCCTAAAAATACGGCTATCCTCACGGCAAAATATCCACAGCTTTCCATCTGTATCTATTGCTGAGCCTGATGGCTGATTCTTAAAGGCAAGTGTTGCTGTGCGAGTTCCTTCATTGCTATAACGAACTACCAACCCAGAATGAGAAGCGCTAACCCAGATATCGCCATTGTCCATGCAGGTGACTCCCCTTGCTCCGCTAAGCTCAGGCTTCTTGCGCGACCAAATCTTTTTGCCATTCTTAAAAGAGACATTTACTTTAGAGAGCATACGAGTTGTCCACCCACTAACGAATAGGTTGCTTTTATAATCAAGAGCTATTCCATAGACATCATGCCCAAGATAAATCCGACTTTGCTTTAGAGGATTGGCTGTGGGATCAATGCGCAACAAATCCATGCCATTAAGGCCTGCTGACCAAAGGATGCCATTTCTATCAATTGTGGCACCGTATGGTGTATGAGGTGAAACATTTACAGTTTTCATAATCTCTCCGCTGGCACCCTCTACATAATAATACTTTCGGCTGCCATAGCACCCTATCCATACGTTATTATCCGCATCCACTGCGATTCCTCTTGGACCTGGATGATAGTAGTCGTCTGCATAATCATGGGGCTCTCCTGGTATATACGTGTATTCTTTTTCGGGAATTAACACTATCTCGTACAGTACACACTCGTCCTTGCCCCATGGCAGAGTCTCAGAATCCTCAATAACCCCATTGTTGTTTAAGTCCCTTGACGTATCTATAAATCCATTCTTGTTCCTGTCAATTGCCTGTCCTGCCTCGTAGAGACCTATTTTTACTATGGTTCCGCATGTTCTATTGCTTATCCAGCAATTGCCCTTAAGGTCAACGGTGGTTCTAGAAGGGTCAGCCACAATATTAGGGGGACACACTCGATAGCGTGCTAACTCCCTTCCTGTTTTGCTATCAATCTTTGAGACTGTTGCGCCCAGAGTGCCCCGTAGCCCGTTTGGCACCCAGACATAAGGGAAGGTTTCATTCTTCTTGGAAATCTGCAGCTGGTTATGCACCGTGCCGTGTTCTAAGCCAATAAGAACGCCCCTATCAAAATCAGCATCCTCTGTATATGTATATGACTTACCGACTGTATCATAGTAAAAATAGAGCTATAAAAAAATAAAAATAGCAGCACTCAGCATGCATAAAATTGCTAACCTTATCACCTTAGCTAGCATAGGGCATCTACCCCTTGGTTATCAACCTAGGATTTATTTACTGATTATCCTATCAATATTAACATAGCAATGCCTTGCTGGTCATTAATAGCAAAATATGGCAGATTTTTCAGCGGCCTCTTTATATCAGCTTGCTTCTAGCCGATAGATTAATTGTAAGAGAGCTAGCATATGGATTTGCAGCCATTTACCCTAAAGCAGTCTTTCCTGCGATACGGTAAAGGTCCTTCCAGGTAGGCCCTCTTAAGATAGGAACCTAACCTATGACCAGCAAGAAAAACATACTGGA
>JASEIR010000214.1 GCA_030017355.1 Actinomycetota bacterium | reverse complement strand
TAGGTTATTGAGATTGCTTAGCCTGTCCCGAACAAAGTGAGGGATCTCGCTCCTCGCAATGACAGATAACTGTGCATCATAGGGGTTGTTAATCAATTTTTAATTTTGAATTGCAATTTTGCATTTTGCATTTTGAATTTTGAATTTTTAATTTATCTATAGCTCTAGTTGTAAACGCTTAAAATAATGAGCTTGAACAAGAGAAAGCAGTCTATGGGTAGTAAGTTTGTTATAAGAGGCGGAAAAAAGCTAAGCGGTAAGGTAAGAATATGCGGGGCAAAAAACTCTGCATTGAAACTTATGGCAGCAGCGTTGCTGGCTGATGGTCCCACCATCTTAACCAATGTACCGCTAATCACCGATGTAATGACCATGGCGGCTGTTATTGAACGTCTTGGAGCCTCTGTAAGCTATGAAACTCCCGACACGGTAAAGATTAATCCTGGTTACTCACTATATGCTGAAGCGCCTTACGAGCTTGTTAGCCAGATGCGCGCATCAATAATAGTCTTAGGGCCGCTACTTGCAAGGCTGGGTAGGGCACGCGTTGCAATGCCGGGAGGTTGCAATATTGGTTCTCGAAAGATTGATATGCATATTCGTGGGCTTGAGTTATTGGGTGCAAGATTTGAGGTAGGTCATGGTTTTATTGATGCAACAGCTGAAAAGCTGGTTGGAAACAAGATAACTCTTGATTTTCCAAGTGTGGGCGCTACTGAAAATTTACTAATGGCAGCAACGTGCGCCGAGGGTACAACAATTATCAGCAATGCTGCTAGAGAGCCTGAAATAGCTGACCTTGCAACTTTCTTAAATCAAATGGGGGCTCAAATAGAGGGGATTGGAAGCTCGACCCTTCAGGTGACAGGAGTTAAAAGGCTTAAAGGAGTTGAGTATAAAGTAATTCCAGACAGGATTGAGACAGGAACTTTTCTAGTAGCAGGTGCGATAACTAATGGTGATGTTCTTCTTGAGGATGTAGTCCCAGAGCATCTTGAACTTGTCATAAGCAAACTGATCGACATTGGCGCAGATATAAAGGTTGATGGCAATAAGATTAGGCTAAAAGGATGCAGAAAAATTAAACCTGTTGATTTAGCAACCCTTCCTTATCCTGGATTTCCAACTGATTTGCAAACGCTCTTCATGGCTCTTCTGTCAATGGCCGATGGTACCAGCATTATTACTGAAAATATCTTCGAGAACAGATTTATGTTTGTCAATGAGCTTAACAGGATGGGAAGTGATATAAGAACTGAAGGGCGGCACGCCGTTATACAAGGTGTTCCTAAATTAACTGGCGCGCCCGTTAAAGCACCGGATTTAAGAGGTGGCGCAGCACTTGTAGTAGCTGGTCTTGCTGCTGAGGGTGTAACTGAAGTGCTGGATATCTACCATATAGATAGAGGTTATCAGAATCTTGAGCACAAGCTACAAATGCTAGGCGCTGATATTGAGCGCTTGGGTGCCGAAGAACGGTCAAGCAATCTGCGAGTAATAAAATAAGAGTAATAAAATAATTACTGATAGCTTACCTTCATTTTTTGTTTATCAACAAGCTCAATCCAAGTCTGGCCTCGATTAAGTTTGATCTCGGCCCCTGTGGAATCATAGTAGCGGGTTAGGTCATCAAGGGTTGGTCGCGTCCAGGTAGCACTGATGGCTTTTCCGTCCTGAAAGACGATAGCGTCGCCACTTCCTATCAAGCTAAGACGCATTCTTCCCTTAGGATCATTTGCAATGTTAGAGATTGGTACATACTGTATTATTACGTTCTTAGCTGCTATTTGTTGGCCATTTGTAGCATCAATATGTGGTTTCCCCGCCATGCTGCGTTTATATAGATTTCCCTGCCGATCATAGTCATAATGCACAGCAAATGCTGGTTTTGAGAAATTAATATCTATAGACGCACTAACTGGGCGCATCTCAATTGGGCTATCATCCTTAAAATTTGGTTTTTGAAAGAAGACATCGGTTCTATATCCCTTTTCAGCGGCTTTGCTTCTTAAGTTGCCAGTTGATGTAAATAGATTATGTGGTGCTCTACGCTCACGGATGCGCCAGAAGGCGTCGCTATTTGAAAATTCATCGATGTTGCTAACGTTAAGCCCTTTTATCACGCCGTAAATATACGACGGCCCTCCACAGTGTACATAGATAGCATTGTATTGCTTTGCAAGGTCAACGTAGTACTCTCGTGCGCTTCTAACAGGGCCGACCGGGTTTGCGTCGTTATGCAAGAAGATAG
>JASEIR010000213.1 GCA_030017355.1 Actinomycetota bacterium | reverse complement strand
CCGTTGATCAGCATGGTTTTGCTGCCAATGGTCATCTGTACCACGCGGTCGCCCTTGATAAGGGTAACGGTCTTCTTGACGCCGTCCCAGATGATGTTGTCATCGGTTACACCAAGAGCGTTTGCAACGTACCTTACAGGCACGAATGTACGGCTATCCTTGATGTAAGGAGCAGCATCCATTGTCTTGGTTACGCCGTTTACGGTGTAGCTGGTTGAGCCAATGACAAACGCAGATGTGGCTGCTGTCGCGGAGACAACCGTTGCGTTGGCTACACTCATGACAGCCTTGCCATAGCTGGCATTAGAGGGTTCGGTAATGTCGTTCAATACATCACCGCCGAGGCTGACTGAAATATCACCGGTTCCTACACGGCTATCAATATCATACTTGACGTCAGAAATAACAATGGTGTCTATTCCATTAGTCATGCCCGAGAGGGTGTATCTCGCTGAGCTCTTGTCTGTATCGACTGTCATCGATACTGCTGAGTTGGAGTTAATCTTAATCTTTGGTGCAGATGTAAACGTTACACCCGTTGGTAAGGTGAGCTTGAGCTCTGCGTTGCTAAGCGAGTTGTCACCCGTCTCAACTAGAGTGATGTCACCTGCAGCTTGAGAAAGACCAACCTTCACATTTGGTTTTGCTGATGCAGTAGCGGTTGCTCTTGCAACAACCTTGCTTACAACATAGTCTCCGGTAAGACCAAGCGTGCCACCAGCAGTTACCTTAAGATCGCCAAGCGCAGCATCATGCGGCAACAAAACCTTTGCGCCGATGATCTTGGCTGTCTTATCAGCACCACTGGTAACCTTCAACCAGATTGACTTGCCATCGTTGAATGTGCCGAGAGATGTTAGGTCATCGAGCGTTGCACCACTAAGATTGCCGCTGCCATCCACATCCCACTTACCAGAGCTAAGCGTTAGTATAACCGTCTTATCAGCAGTTAGATTTGCATCACTGGTAATTTCGAGGTCCTCAATTTGCTGACCGGCAGCTTTGGCTGGATAGATATCCTTGGCGTTTGTGTTATCCTTCACCGTCAAGACAGTGCTAGATGCACCAATCTTACCTACAACAACGTCAGTCGTTGTTAGGTGTGCGCCTGAGGTTCCGCTGACTCTTACTTTAATGTCGCCCTGAGGCGCTCCCGGGTAGATAGTTATCACGCCGTTAAATTCGAAGACATTAGCGCTGCTTGTTGCATCATTAGTCCTTACTACCGTAACTTTCTGACCATCTGATGATATGGATGGTGAACCCCAACCATTACTAGGTGCCGTGAAGCTGGTCCACCTAAAGCTGGTAGACGGCAACTCGAAATACACTGCGCTATCCGAATCAATTGCGCTCGGAAGATTCTCTGTCAGTTTGATTGTGGCAATACTCTTGCCTGTGCCTTCAGAGAGCAGTGGAGCAGTGGCTGCAGATACGGTGGTCTTATCAGTTGCGACTGAGCCAACCTTTACATCGGTTGTACCATAATCTTCAGTATAACCGTTAGCATTGGTACGCTTCACATTTACAGAAGCGATGATGTCACCTGAGGCTGTTGATAGAACCTTTGCCTTAGGTGTTACAACAAGCTTAGCAGTGCTTGGAATGTTGGAATATTGAATTTTTAGATTGCCACTGGTGTCGGTGCTAACACTCTCTACAGTGCCTGTAAGATCAACTGTGTTACCTCCGCTATCATAACCCGCTATATCCGATGCTAAGGCATGATCAATCGCTGATTGATCACCACTTGCATCAACTTTATCCTTTGGCAAGGTTACTGAAACGGTAACTATTGCATCAAGGGTCTGTACGAGACCTGCTGTAATGGTAATTTTGCCCATTGTGTTTAAACCACCGTTAGCCACGAGTGCCTCTGACGTTGCGCTAACAGTTATGTTGTCTGCCGCAAAGGCGCCGCTTGCCGGTAGCAAGAGCGTTGCGACCATTGAGAGCACCAGCAAAATGCTGAGCCATTTCTTACGTGAAATTTTCAATTCTTTCCCTCCTTGTTAATTGATTCTTAAAGATCTTTAAGAAACTTGCAAAATTTTTTGAAGCTTTCTGCTTCTTTCAAAGACTTGCTTTTGCTTGCTTTTACGCTTGCTTTTGGGATGCTGTCCCTCTAAAGCCTCTCATTCCTCCTTTCGCTTTTGGTTTGTCCGCTGCCACGGAAATTGTTAGCATCTCGTTCCTCGTCGCTCGTTCCTCGCTCCTCGGAACTCCGACCGCCGACCGCCGCTATAGGCTCCTTCGGAGCCTGACCGCCGACCGCAGACCG
>JASEIR010000212.1 GCA_030017355.1 Actinomycetota bacterium | reverse complement strand
AAGAGGCCGTAGGTTCAAATCCTACAGCGCCCACAGGTCAGAGGCCTAGAATTACTAAGTTAGTGGTTCTAGGCTTTTTGCTTCTGTGGTGCAAATGTGGTGCAAATTGCTAAATTTCACCTAAGAATTGTAATCAGAAACAGGATAGTAAAAGTATTTGGCGTTAGACTTGTGGTTCAACTTTATTGTCAATGAGATAGCGCATACTAACAGGAATACCTGGCTTATTTCTTTTCTCAGCCTCGTTTACAAGAAAACCATTATCAGCATAGAACTTTAAGCTTCGATGATTATTCTTTGCATCCACCGAAAGAAACTTTACAGCGATTTTATGCTCTTCTTTCACACTTAGGGCTTTACCTACGATTACATCAAGTAGGTAGGTTCCAACACCTTTGCCCTGGTAATCACGGTGAATTGCTAGCCTGGCAATCTTTATAGCTGGATAATCTTTATACGGTAACATCTTGTATTCAGTAAGAATTTCTTCTATTTCCTGTTCATCCAAGCGGATTGCATCGGCGCATAAAGCAAAGTATCCGATAACTTTACCGTCATAAACTACCAATGTTGTAGTCGCTATCCCATCAATATTATGCTTTAAGGCATCTTCAAGCAGAAAATCATTTAAATCTTGGTTACCACAATCAAAATCCCGGGGTAGCTGATTCTGTGATGTGAGGGTTTCAAAGAAGATGTTTTCTAAGTCTATTGCCCGTTGATTCATTAGCGCTATTTAGCTATACCAACATCCCAACGCTTTAGAGCCTTGGTGTAAGTTTCACGGGCACGGGTTAGCCTAGCCTCTTTTTCTGGGCTATACTTAGCATTTGCTAAACTCTTTACAAGGCGCCTTGCGTCTTCACCTTTTAAAATTGGCGTTGGCTCAATCGGCTTTGCCATATCTCTCCTCCTTGAATAAACAGAAATATGCGGGTACTTTATATATCGGCCATTTTATAATTTCTAAAACTATCCCAACCGTATCTTATTCAATGCGAAAGACTCTAATGCGATGATTCAGATTGATTTGATGATTTTATATTAGCGTAGACGCTAATAGCAAGCAATACTAGCTGGGATGGAACATATGGCTTATCTCTTCCCTGTGCGATAATCAAGCATTCTGAAGCTTATATTTTTCTGCTTCATAAGCTCTACCGCTTGCTTTCGGAAAGGCTTTGCTTTTCTACCAATCGTAAGAATACATAAAATTTTAGGTAATAATAAAAAATTTTTTGAGAAATGCCAACGGAGTGCGGCAGGAGATAAGTGGGGATAACCCAAGCACTTGCGCGCCTGTGAAAAATGTTGGCATTTTTCACAGGCTTTAAGCAGCTAAGACCGCTTCTTACTAGTTTTTACAAGGGCACAAGCTTATGTGCCAATATGGCACATATGGGGTAGGGGGGTATGGGTTTCCTAGGGCGTCTGAAATTTTGAATTTCACATTAACGAAACTCTACCCATCTTTTAGGACTGGCAGCTTAGCCTTTAGCGGCCCTTGATTGCTTACCGTTAAGAAAGGGAAATCCTACCAGCGATAGGGTTTAAGGATACCAATAGTTTACCCTTTAACGTTAGTTTCCTTCAAAAGCCTGCTCAACTAGCCTTTTTTGGCCCAATCCCTATGGAAGAGGCCGTAGGCTCAAATCCTACAGCGCCCACAGGTCAGAGGCCTAGAATTACCATAGCTGACCCCAGTTCGCAGCTTTCCGGTTTTTGTTTTAAGAGCGCCGGTTAAATAGAACTCCTAAAATCTGTCTAAAGACAGAAAGTGGCCCTGAGCGCAAAGCTTTCTTAATAGTTTTCCTTGGTAACCAGCTTGATCCAGGCTCACTGTAGCTATCAAACCTAACTATGTCTTTAAGATCAAGCCTTGGAGTAACTCGCGGATTCTTGGCTGCATAGCCAAAACAAATCAGTGCAACTATTTTAAGGTGTGCTGGAATTGCCAAGATGCGCCGAATCGTATCATCTTCAAATGCCCCAATCCAACATGATCCAATACCTAATGCATTAGCCATAAGAGTCATGTTGGCTCCTGCTATAGTACAATCCTGCAAATAAGTTGCGCTGCCGGCCATTGGGTTCCCAAGAATTACTACAATAACGTTCGCCTCACCGACATGTCGTGATTTTAGAATTGAGTAATAGCAAACCTCTCCAACAGCCTTAATTAAATTGCGATCTCTAATTACTATAAATTGCCAGGGCTGTGCATTAGCCCCAGACGGTGCCCATCTGCCTGCCTCTAAGATTTTATAGAGGTCGTCGTCGCAGATTTGCTTGTCAGTATACTTTCGAACGCTGCGACGCGTTTTAATG
>JASEIR010000211.1 GCA_030017355.1 Actinomycetota bacterium | reverse complement strand
CGCCGCGAAAAACCGACTGCAGGATGTTTCACTCATTAACTCCGCTAATAGGAGACTGAAAGTTCTTCTCAAACAGCTCAAATTTAGCTTTTGCAACAGAGTTTCACTCATTAACTCCGCTAATAGGAGACTGAAAGATAGATAATAATTATTGTTGTCTATAAATCTGGCTGTTTCACTCATTAACTCCGCTAATAGGAGACTGAAAGAAATACAGGGATTGGTTCAAAGCTTGAATCTTTTTGGTTTCACTCATTAACTCCGCTAATAGGAGACTGAAAGTATGTTGCCAGAACCACCTTCCAGAAGGTTGATGACCGTTTCACTCATTAACTCCGCTAATAGGAGACTGAAAGATCTTTGATTTTGCCAAGCACGCCGATCATATCAAGTTTCACTCATTAACTCCGCTAATAGGAGACTGAAAGTGGGATCTAATACTTGCGGCAGCAAAAGACGAGGATGGTTTCACTCATTAACTCCGCTAATAGGAGACTGAAAGAAAGGGAACCGACAAAACAGGAGATTGAAAGCTGGCTGTTTCACTCATTAACTCCGCTAATAGGAGACTGAAAGGGAGAATATTGTATCCACTGGGATAAGGGTTTTTTGCCGTTTCACTCATTAACTCCGCTAATAGGAGACTGAAAGATGCTTTTGATTTTGGGTTGCAGAGCCAGGACAGAGAATGTTTCACTCATTAACTCCGCTAATAGGAGACTGAAAGTAGGCTTACCAAGCGAAGAATTATTTTTAAAATTTGGTTTCACTCATTAACTCCGCTAATAGGAGACTGAAAGAGGCAAGTTCCGGCGATTGTTTCAGAGGAAATTTGGTTTCACTCATTAACTCCGCTAATAGGAGACTGAAAGGAAATATTCGTCGCCGGTTAGGATGGTGTGATAGTTAGTTTCACTCATTAACTCCGCTAATAGGAGACTGAAAGCCGCCTTCCGCTCCTTCGATATGTTTAAGAAGCCGGTTTCACTCATTAACTCCGCTAATAGGAGACTGAAAGGCTTTAAGAAACAATCTTATTCTATCTTTCGTTGCCGGTTTCACTCATTAACTCCGCTAATAGGAGACTGAAAGTGGACGTCGGTGGCTCCGTGGATGTCCGAGATGGCAGTTTCACTCATTAACTCCGCTAATAGGAGACTGAAAGCATGTCAAACACACTCAAGCACGCGAGACTTTGCGCGTTTCACTCATTAACTCCGCTAATAGGAGACTGAAAGCATGTCAAACACACTCAAGCACGCGAGACTTTGCGCGTTTCACTCATTAACTCCGCTAATAGGAGACTGAAAGTGGCACCGCTTTCCCTGGCCCAAAAAGGAAACCTAAGGTTTCACTCATTAACTCCGCTAATAGGAGACTGAAAGAGGCAGGATAAAGCCACTTGATATGTTGGCAACGCTTCAGTTTCACTCATTAACTCCGCTAATAGGAGACTGAAAGCTCTTTAAGGCTTCAATATTTGCTTGGCGAGTCTGCTGTTTCACTCATTAACTCCGCTAATAGGAGACTGAAAGAGCAATATCATAATCATCTTCGCTCATTCTTTTATCTGTTTCACTCATTAACTCCGCTAATAGGAGACTGAAAGATTCACCGGATTCCCCGCTTCTGACCATCTGAGGCGAGTTTCACTCATTAACTCCGCTAATAGGAGACTGAAAGTCCCAATAAGCCTTTCGAGTGATGAAGGCTTTGTTTGTTTCACTCATTAACTCCGCTAATAGGAGACTGAAAGCCCGAGACGTTAGCTCTTTTCTCAAAAAAGTGCCAGAGGGGTTTCACTCATTAACTCCGCTAATAGGAGACTGAAAGTGTCCCAACCAACAAAACCAACTCTATATTTTCCTTGTTTCACTCATTAACTCCGCTAATAGGAGACTGAAAGATAGTTACTTCTGTAACTAGTGGCTTACAGGATATGTTTCACTCATTAACTCCGCTAATAGGAGACTGAAAGCACGTTGAACGCTGCCATAATGTTTTTTTGCATTTGCGTTTCACTCATTAACTCCGCTAATAGGAGACTGAAAGGACGGAGCTGGATTTGCCGTCAGGATTGGCGAAAAAGTTTCACTCATTAACTCCGCTAATAGGAGACTGAAAGATCACAAATGTAGAACAAGAATTACGTTTAACGTCGTTTCACTCATTAACTCCGCTAATAGGAGACTGAAAGACTTTTTTTTTGCTTTTTTGCGGAATTGGCTAGCTTGTTTCACTCATTAACTCCGCTAATAGGAGACTGAAAGTCTACCTGCACTATCTGCCACAGTACCAGTTAGCGGTTTCACTCATTAACTCCGCTAATAGGAGACTGAAAGATGACAACGGTTAGTCCTAGAATTGGCAGAACTATGTTTCACTCATTAACTCCGCTAATAGGAGA
>JASEIR010000210.1 GCA_030017355.1 Actinomycetota bacterium | reverse complement strand
CGGTCGGCGGTCTGCGGTCGGCGGTCAGGCTCCGAAGGAGCCTATAGCGGCGGTCTGCGGTCGGCGGTCGTAATAATGGAGGTATTTTAATGAGCAAGCCAACAGAGGAGGTTCTTAAAAAAGTTAAAGAGGCGTCGAAGAATGGGCGCATATCTTGCACAGCAGCAAGAGAATTGGGCAAGGAACTAAATGTTTCCCTTCGCATGATTGGTGATGCCTGCAACGAACTTAAAATTAAAATATATGCTTGTGAATTAGGGTGTTTCTAGTGATTCCTATCGTTTCAATAGTAGGCAAATCAAAGGTTGGGAAAACAACATTCATGGAGAAACTTATTGCTGAATTAAGGAGCCGAGGTTTTCGCGTCGCTGTTATCAAGCATAGTGCACATGACTTTGAGATTGACCATCCAGGGAAGGATACTTACCGTCACGCGCAAGCTGGAGCAGAAGCCATTGCAATAGCATCTCCCCACAAGGTGGCGCTGGTTAAAAGCCTTGAGAAGGAGCCTTCAATTCAGGTTGTGCTGGATATGATTGGGCCTGAATATGACATAATTCTTACCGAGGGCTACAAGAGAGGTCCATTTCCAAAGGTTGAGATCTACAGAAAGGGTATTAGCGATAGATTGGTAAGTCGCGAAGATGACCTTATTGCAATCGTAACCGATAATAGTTTTTCAATAGACAAACCGCATTTTGACCTTGAGGATGCTTCTGGAGTTGCTGACCTCCTTGAAAAAAGATTTTTACTAGCAAGGAAAAGTTATGAACGGGCTTTATGATGGGTTTAACAGAAAAGTTGATTATTTAAGAATCTCTATCACGGATAGGTGCAATCTTCGCTGCTTCTATTGTATGCCAGAGAGCGGGGTTGTTCCTAAACCGCATAAAGAGATTTTAAGCTATGAGGAGATCGAGCTTTTTGTAAGGGCTGCTGCTGAAGCTGGTATCTCAAAGGTAAGGATTACTGGCGGCGAGCCTCTTGTAAGAAGAGATGCGGCTAAACTAATAGAGATGATTTCTAAGGTGCCCGGCCTAACGGATATATCACTGACTACAAACGGGATACTTCTTCCTGAGTATGGCGATGACCTTAAGAAGGCAGGTCTGAGACGGGTAAATATCAGCATCGATAGTCTTGACCCGGAAGTCTACCGAAGAATCACCCGTCACGGTGACGTAAAGCGTGCGCTTAGTGGATTAAGAAAGGCTATCGAGCTTGGTTTTGAGCCGGTTAAGATAAACACCGTTCTCATGCGAGGTGTGAATGATGATCCTCGCGCATTTATCAGGCTTATCTATGACTATCCTATACATATACGCTTTATCGAGCTAATGCCAATCAGCAGGTGGGACCCGAATCTATTTATATCAGTTGATGAATTTAAGACAAAGCTTGCAACCTTTGGTCCTCTTGAACTAGTGGCAGGTCCGCAAGGTGCTGGACCAGCCAGTTATGTAATATTTAAAGGAGCGCTTGGTACGATAGGCTTTATAAGCCCTATGAGTAATCATTTTTGCTCGAGCTGCAACCGTCTTAGGTTAACGCCGGATGGCAAGCTAAGAGCTTGTCTTTTCTCAGACGTTGAGTTTGACATAAAGCCAAAGCTTCGTGATAACATACATGGCGAAGAAATAATCACACTTGTTCGCAACGTTCTAAAGAACAAGCCAGAAAAGCACGACGCACGAAAAGGAGAAACCCTGGAAAGACTAATGTGCCAGATTGGGGGCTAATATGGCGGATCGCTGGAAGGCCGTAGAGGAAGAGCTCAAACGCTTAACACATTTTAATACTGAGGGAAGAGCAAAAATGGTTGATGTAAGCAAGAAGGAAGTTACCGCACGCAAAGCTATTGCCCAAGGAATGGTTAAAATGAGAGCAGAGACTATGAGTCTTATAAAAGAGGGTTCAATAGAAAAGGGTGACGTTCTTGCTGTAGCCCAAGTTGCTGGCATAATGGCTGCTAAAAAAACAGCTGAGTTAATCCCAATGTGCCATCCTCTACAAATAACTGGCATTGATATTAGCTTTTCCGATTTAAGCAAGACCGAGCTTGGAATAACTGCAACAGTTAAAACCATGGATAGAACAGGTGTGGAAATGGAGGCATTAACGGCTGTCGCCGTTGCTGCTCTAGCTATATATGATATGTGCAAGGCTGTTGATAAGACTATGATGATAGGCAATATCGAGCTTATTGAAAAGACCGGCGGTAAAAGCAGCCAATAGCTGCTTTTAGGGTCCGGGGACCGAAAGACCGGGGACGGGCAAAAGAAGAATTGTCATTGCGAGGAGCCCATTAGGGCGACAGGTAAGAGAAACTGTCATTGCGAGGAGGCTGCAAAGCAGCCGACGTGGCAATCTCAAATAAAGGCAGACCGGAGACCTGCGACGGGAGACCGGAAAAAACGACCACTGACCGCAGACCGCCGCTAAAAACAGATGGGGGACCGGAGACGGAAGACAGGGCGAAAAACCCTCCCCCTTGAGGGGGCTAAACCAAATACCCTCTCCCTTGAGGGGCCTCA
>JASEIR010000020.1 GCA_030017355.1 Actinomycetota bacterium | reverse complement strand
AGGGGGGAGGGTAAGGGTGGGGGTGAAAAATGGAGGGAGACGAGGGATAGGCAAAAGAAGAACTGTCATTAGTAATTTTTAATTTTTAATTGCTAACTAGCAATTCCGAATCTTTGGCCCTAGCATTAAGGTGATTCAGTTGCGTAACATAAAGCTCACACTGGAATATGATGGTACGAATTATAGTGGGTGGCAAAAGCAAGCTAAACAAAATATAAGAACCATACAGGGCGAGATTGAGTTAGCTTTAAGCACTCTTCTTGGTGAGCCAATTAAGGTTAACTCTGCGGGGCGCACTGATGCTGGCGTGCACGCATTTGGGCAAGTGATTAGCTTCAAAACCGCTTCCGATATGCCTATCCGCAGAATCCCTTATTCCTTAAACGCAATCCTTCCAGATGATATTGTTGCAAAGGATGCAGAGGAGGTTTCTGATAGGTTTGATGCGCGAAAAGATGCTAAATGGAGGGAATATCATTATTATATTTTAAATCGCTTTTACCGTTCGGTTTTTGCTGGACGGTTTGTCCACCACGAAGCAAGACCACTTGATGTTGAGGCGATGGATAAAGCTGTGAGTTTTCTTAAAGGCAGGCATGATTTTACTTCGTTTTATACAATGCCACATAGGACTGAGGATGTGGTTGATAGCCCGGTTAGAACTATTCTTGAGATATCTTGTAAGCGGTCGAAAGATATAGTATGGGCTGGAGAGCCTGTTGATGGATTGATAACAATACGCGTGCGCGCACACGCCTTTCTTCATAACATGGTTCGCATAATTGCCGGAACTGTGATAGATGTTGGTCTTGGTATGCTGGGTCCTGAAGATATGAGAACTATACTCGAAGCAAGAGACAGAAGGAAAGCCGGAGCCACCGCGCCCGCCAAAGGATTAACGCTGGTCAAGGTGCATTATTAATCAAGTTATCTAGAGGGCGGGCACCACGGTACTGTAAATTGTTAGTAGACACGTTGAGGGCAGCGTACATTTCTTGACATTTGAGTTTGCCAGGTGGTAGGTTTAATTTAGCACTCTAATGATTAGAGTGCTAGGTGATGGAAAATGCTTGATGCAAGAAAAAAAGCAATTTTGTTTGTTGCAGTACAGGAATACATATTGACAGCCGAGCCGGTTAGTTCACAAAGGCTTGTAGAAAAATATCAACTTGGTGTTAGTTCAGCCACGGTTAGAAATGAGCTTGCCATGTTGGAGGAGATGGGCTACCTATACCAGCCTCATACGTCTGCGGGCCGTGTTCCAACTGATACCGGCTATCGCTATTATGTTGACAGCACGTCAACTAAACCAGGTTTAACTATGCAAGAAGAAAGAGCAATCACAAAGCTCTTCTCGGATTTGAATCGGGAGATGGAGGAGCTGCTTCAAGAAGCCACGCAGATTCTATCAAATCTTACTAGCCAGGTGTCAGTTGTTCTGGCTCCGCCTTTTAAGAGAAGCATATTGAAGCACATCGATCTTGTCCGCCTTTCACCAAGGCATGTTCTGGTTGTTTTAATAACTGACAAGGGTCAGGTATTGAAACGAACTTTGAGCTTAGAATTAAATAGCGGGTATAAAATAAAAGACCTAAGCATAGTTGAGCAATTGTTAAATGAAAAACTACAAGGGATGGGCTCGTCGGAGATTTCAGGCCTAAAGCTGGATATCGGTATGCCTGATCCGGAAATGGAAAGATTTATTAACCTATTGATTGATGAGATAGCTGATATACTTGCAAGTGGCGATAAGGAACGAGTTTTCTTAAGCGGTACCTCCAGCATCTTTAATCAACCGGAGTTTGAGGACTTGCAAAGAGTTCAATCGCTTTTAGATTCGCTTAATCATGGGTATCGTTTACTTAAGTGGATGGAGGACTCGCTTGTATCTAAAGAAGTGTTGGTCCGGATTGGGTCTGAAAATGTTGACCAGGAGATAAAGGACTGCAGCGTTGTTGCAAGTCATTACCAGATGGATAGTGAGACTGTTGGATCTCTTGGAATCATCGGCCCAACCAGAATGAATTACGCACGCGCCATTTCTGCCGTCGAGCTTATTGCCAATGTTCTAAGCAGAGCATTAAATGAATTAAGATCTTAAAACAGGTTGAGGTATATGGCAAAAGACTACTATGAGATACTAGGCGTTTCAAGAAATGCAACGCAAGAAGAGATAAAAAAAGCATATAGGAAGCTTGCCAGGCGATATCATCCGGATGTTAACAAAAACGACCCAGCAGCAGAATCAAAATTTAAAGAAATTAATGAGGCATACGAATGCTTAAGCGATCCTGACAAGCGGCGCCAGTATGATATGTTTGGGACAACCAGAGGTGGCCCTGCATTTGGTGGTTTTGGTGACTTTGCAGGGTTTGGAACTGGCGGAGGCTTTGAGGAGACTTTTGGCGATATTTTTGATATGTTCTTTGGAGATTGGCGTCGCCCCGGGAGTAGCCATAGAAGTGGTGCCCAGCGTGGGTCTGACTTAAGCCTTGAACTTACTATTGATTTTGAAGAAGCAGTATTTGGTGCACAAAAAGAGGTCGAAATCGGTCGTTTGGTAAGCTGCAATGTTTGCAGTGGCTCTGGTCTTGAGCCTGGCACCCGGCCAGAAACATGTCCAGATTGTCGGGGCACAGGCGAAATACGAAGTGAACAGCGCACAGTGTTTGGCACCTTTATTAGAACTTCAACTTGCCCAAGATGTAAGGGTGTTGGAAAAATAATCTCCAACCCGTGTAGAAGCTGTAATGGCCAGGGCAGAAAGCCGGTCCATGAGAAAATCAAGGTTGATATTCCGGCAGGCGTTGATAACGGGGTCACTCTAAAATTAGCTGGAAAAGGAGAGGCTGGTTTGCGTGGAGGTGCAGCTGGAGACCTTTATGTAATGATTCATGTAAGGCCCCATTCAGTCTTTGAGCGCCAAGGGAATGACCTTTTCTGTCAATTTCCCATCACCTTCCCGCAAGCGGCTCTAGGAGCTGAAGTGCAGGTCCCAACGCTTGATGGCATTGAGAAAATTAGGATACCGGCAGGAACCCAAACCGGTACACCATTTAGGATAAGGGGCAAAGGAATACCATCGCTTCATAGCGGTTCCCGCGGCGATATCATAGTTCAGGTAGTAATAGAGACTCCGCGCAAACTTACTGATAGGCAGAAAGAGTTGCTCTACGAGCTTGCCCGCGAATTTGGTGATGAGTTACCGAATGCTTCAAGCAGCTTTTTTGGGCGGATAAAAGACGCTTTTGGCTCAAAGTAATTCGGAGGGCAATAAATTGCAGAAAGTTGATATTGCTGTATCACATGAGGCTGTTGAAGCTTTATCTGCAGCTCTCCTAAGCATAAGCCCGTCAGGAATTCAAATCGAGGATAAGAATGGCGTCTCGGTTCTTACTATCTATACCTCTGATTCTCAGCCTGCTAAAGATACCGAAGTTGCTATTAGGGATGCCCTTCAGAGGATAAGATCGCATGGCCTTGAAATCTCACCTGCCAGTATTACGATTAAGCATCTGCCTGATAAAGACTGGGTTGAAAGTGTAAAGAAGCACTTTAAACCAATCAAGGTTGGGAAACTCCTGATTCAACCAACCTGGGAGACCAAACCAAACCTTTCTAGTGAACTAGTGATACGCCTTGATCCTGGGCTTGCGTTTGGAACAGGTTCGCACCCGACAACTGAAGGCTGTCTTCTATCTTTACAGGAAGTTATAAAAGGCAGTGAAATAGTATTTGATATAGGGACAGGCTCAGGCATACTAGCCATAGCAGCAGCTAAACTTGGAGCAAAAAAAGTCATTGCTATTGATAACGATAAGCTAGCTATAGCTGTTGCTAAAGAAAATGCTTTGATAAATCACATGACTGAGAAAATCGATTTTACTATCAAGGATTTTACTGAAATCGATACAATCCAAGCTGATGTAGTAGTTGCAAATTTAACTGCACCAGCGATATCAAATCTTTTGCCGATTATTAAGGAAAAAATCATGGGCATGAAGGTTTTTATTGCTTCAGGTATAACTATTAAGCAAAGGAAAAAGCTCATTGAAGTCTTAAGAGAAAAAGGTTTTAGGATTGAAAAAGTTATAACGAAAGGTGAATGGATTACCATTGTGAGCAAACTTGTCTAGGCCCAGATTTTTTATTGAGGGAAAGATGGGCAAGGCTATCGATATAACAGGTTCCGATGCCAAACACATTAAAGATGTCTTAAGGCTTGGCGTTGGAGATATTATAGAGGTTGTTGATTCTGGTGGAAATCTGGCCGATGCTGAAATTACGGCCATTTACAGCGATCGGGTTTCCGCTAAGGTCATCAAAAGCCATGTGCCAAGAGAGGAACCAGGAAAGATATTCTTGTTTCAAGCTCTCCCAAAAGCATCCAAGATGGATTCAATAATTCGCCAATCTACTGAGGTTGGAGTTTATGGGATATTTCCTGTGATGACTGAGCGGGTAGTTGTCAAACTTGAGCCTGACAAGCAAGCCAAGAAAGTTGAGCGATGGCAAAGAATTGCTAACGAGGCTTCCAAACAATCACATCGCGTCTCGGTTCCAAGGGTAAGTCAAGTTCTAACTTGGCAGGAGGCATTGCAGACGCTTAAGAGTTTTGACCAAATTATAGTTTTTTGGGAGGTGGAGCGTGAAAGGCTTCCATACGAGGTTATTAACGCCAAGGCCGAAAAAATAGCTCTTGTGATTGGTCCTGAGGGCGGTCTTTCGCAGAGCGAGGTATCGGATTTAAAAGAACTAGGAGCAGAGGTTGTAACCCTTGGTGAATCAATTCTTCGCGTGGAAACAGCGGCTCCAATTGCGATAGCACTTGTCTTATATGACCTTCGAAGAATGAGGGTTAGGGGATTAGAGCATGGAACTTAGTATCTAAATGAACCAATAGGAAATAAACCAATTGGCAATAAGAATTGGGCCCAAATTATTAATTGACGATCTGCAATAGGTTGTGTTCCAATAGCAGTAAGAAAAAGAATAACCATAATGGGTGAGGCTATGCTACACTTATCTAAAGTTATCCTTTTACTCTGCTCACATTCGAATTGTTGAGATAACCCATAGTGCCAGTTGTTATTAGCAGGAGCGGAGGTTATTTTGGAAACGAAAGCAATCATAGTTAGCGCTTATCCCTTGGTTATAGAAGGCCTCAAAGCAGTGCTTGGAATAAGTGGCGAAGTCTCTGTTATATCATCCGCAACCTCATGTGCAGAGGCAATTCCAAAGATAAAATCGCTTTCTCCCGATGTTGTTATAGCCAGTTTTCAACTTCCTGATGGCTCGGTTTGTGAAATAGTGAAGGTCTGCAAACTTGATAACCCAAGCATAAAATACATAGTAATTTCAAGTGCCGATCAAGGTAAATATTTTGAAGAAGCTCTCAAGGAAGGTGTACATGCTTTCTTGCTTAATAGCGTAACGCAAGATGAGCTAATTGTGGCAATAAAAACTGCTCTAGCAGATGAAATATATATTCATCCAAAGCTGGCTTCAGCTGTTTTTGGCGTAAAACGGATGGCAAATGATGGGTCAATATATCTTACGCCAAGGCAAAAGCAAACAATAGAATTAATGGCTGGCGGGTACTCAAATAAGGAAATAGCCTCGCATCTCAACTTAAGTGTTGAGACAGTAAATACACATGTAAAGCAAATACTTAGGAAGCTTCAAGCAAAGGATAGGGCTCAGGCTGTAGCAATAGCTTTCAGGAACTCATTAATCATTTAATCCTTAGCCAACCTTCTTCCATGCGATAATGATTATAAGCTCTCAGGCTTAAGCCTGTTGCCACAGGTCGATAAAGAGGACAAAATATTAGTAGCAAAAATATATAAAATGAAGGAAGGTCATTAGCTTTTTATTAACTGGTTTATGAAGGATAAGGCAAGCTTTTCTATACATACACTTGGCTGCAAAGTCAATCAATACGAAGGAGAGCAAATAATTGCCGAGATGGAAAAATATGGCTGGCGTTATGTGGATTTTTCTGCCAAAGCTGATGTGTACATAATCAATAGTTGTACAGTCACTTCTGTTGCCAGCCATAAGTCGAGGCAGCTTATACGGCGTGCAATTAAGAAAAACCCCGAAGCAACCGTTATCGTTACTGGTTGTTATGCAGACTCGGACCGAAAAGAGATTGCGTCTATAAGCGGTGTTGATTTGGTACTTGGAAATGAAGATAAGTCAAAAATACCATATCTACTTTTTGAAAAGCTTGGCATAGAAAGCATGAATGGGGATGGGGCCAAGCCCGCCACATCTCTGCATACACGCGCACTGGTTAAGGTGCAAGATGGCTGTAACCAGTTTTGTAGCTACTGCATTGTCCCGCATGTTCGAAGCAATCTCTGGAGCCGTCCAATCCCAGAAGTATTTGATGAGGTTAACCGCCTTGTTGCAGGTGGAACCCAGGAAGTGGTTTTAACTGGTATTCATTTAGGCCTTTACGGTGCGAATACAGGTACCGGCTTGGGTGACCTTCTGGCAAGGTTGGTAGAAATCCCGCAGTTAGGGCGAATTCGGTTAAGCTCCATAGAGCTTAACGAGGTTACGCCGCAAATAATAGACCTGATGACGTCGTCTGATAAGCTTTGCAACCATCTTCATATACCGCTTCAGAGTGGGAGCAACCGTATACTGAAGGCAATGAATAGGCATTATACTGCAGAGGAATTTGCAGAACGGACAGACGAGCTAAAAAGTAAAATTAAAGATCTTGCCATTACAACTGATATTATTGTTGGTTTTCCAGGAGAAACGGAACGCGATTTTGAGGATAGCATCAAGCTGGTTAAAAAAGTGGGCTTTAGCAAACTACATGTGTTTAAGTTCTCGCCTAGAAAAGGAACGCCCGCTGCTACTTATCCTGAGCAGATTCCTGGTGCTGTCAAGGATGAGCGTTCGGCTGCGCTTATTGATATAGGGCGTGATTTATCAGCATCCTACGCGTCAAGTTACTTGGGAAAACGCATGAGAATTTTAGTTGAACGCGAACAGGGGAAATACCTTTCCGGCATGAGCGATAATTATATTCGTGTTTATTGCGAGGGACCGCGTGAAATCATAGGTAAGCTGGTTACAGTTGAGATAACAAAGCAGGAAGAAACGGTTCTTTATGGAAGTATTAAAAGCAGCCAAGTAGCCAAGAGCCAAATAGGCAATAGAGGAAAATAGATTGGCTATTGGCTACTTAGCTATATAAAATTATATTGGCTATTGGCAATATAAGGGGGAAGGTGGATGGAAAAAGATCTGTTTTGCAAAATTGTTGACCGAGAGATTCCTGCAGATATTGTTTATGAGGATGACCAAGTCTTAGCTTTCCGGGATATCAGGCCGCAAGCACCAGTTCATATTTTAATTATCCCAAAGAAGCATATCTCAAAAATTGCTGGTGTAGAGCAGGAGGATGCTGAGCTTTTAGGCCGAATAATGCTTGTTGCTAATGCTCTAGCTAGGAAAGAGGGCGTAGCTGAGGATGGATACCGATTGGTTGTAAACAACGGTCCAAATGCAGGGCAGGAGGTCTATCATGTACATTTTCACTTACTAGGCGGAAGAAAATTCACCTGGCCACCAGGATAAATTGCTAACTTCTGGCTCCTAACTTCTAGATTTTTAAAAGTGTGCTATAATTTTTTAATTTAAAGGAGTGATATAGCCAAAATTGGCTGGAATTAGAGAGATAAAAGTAACTGTTCCTGGCGACCAATCTATGGTTGATCTTCTTGGTCATCAGGATAAGTTCTTAAAAATAATCGAGAAAAAATTTAAGAGCACCATATTGGTAAGAGGAAATGAAATAGCCATAAAGGGTGGAAGCAGAAGCTGTAGCAGCGGTTTTTAAAGAACTACTTAATGTGCTATCAAGTGGACAACAGCTAACACCTCAAAACATTGAGCACATCATCGAGCTGGTTCTTGATAATAATCAAATTTCTCCTTCCAGTATCTACTCTGACATTATCATTACCAATCGCAGGAAAGTAATTGGGCCTAAAACGGCAGGGCAGAAAGCCTATGTTGATGCAATTCGTAAGAGCACGGTAACATTTGCGGTAGGTCCAGCTGGCACAGGAAAGACCTATCTTGCGATGGCTATGGCTGTGCGTGCTTTAAAGGATAAAGAGGTAGGAAGAATCATATTAACAAGACCGGCAGTTGAAGCTGGTGAGAAACTTGGTTATCTGCCAGGTGACCTATATCAAAAAGTCGACCCATATTTACGTCCACTCTATGATGCGCTTTATGATATGATGGATGCTGAGCAGTTTCAATTATTAATGGAGAAGGGCATTATAGAGGTAGCACCTCTTGCTTACATGAGAGGCCGTACCTTAAATGATTCATTTATAATATTGGATGAGGCACAAAATACATCGCCGGAGCAAATGAAGATGTTTCTAACCCGGCTTGGTTTTGGCTCGAAGGTAGTTGTTACCGGCGATATTACTCAGATAGACTTACCACAAGGGCAGCATTCCGGTTTGTTGGTTGTAGAGAGCATTTTAGCTGGGATAAATGGTATTAGCTTTATTAAGCTATCAGCCCGCGATGTGGTCCGTCATAAGCTTGTTCAAAGTATAGTCGAAGCATATAAGCGGTATGACGATCAGAGAGGTTCAAAGAAGCAGCCATGACCGCCAACATTGGCGCTAAAAAAATCAAAGAGCTTCGTAGGATCATTGATTGGCGAGGCACCACACTTCGTCGATCAATACTTGTCTTATTTATCTTTTCAGTCACCCTAGCTGTATTAACCATTGATTTTTTACCTGATAGGCTAACCGGTATCAAGATTGGCAAACCAAGCCCAAAAACTGTTAAAGCCTCACGAAACGTCGAGTTTACTGACTTCGAGAAGACAAATGCACTTCGTAGGGAAGCAGCTTCACACGTTCAGAAGGTTTACACTAGGGATTGGGTAGTTGAAGCCCGAGTCACTGATTCCATCCATAAGTTCTTTGGCCTGGTTAGGCAAGTAAGGGCTAACCAGGCTTTAACTCCAGAGGCAAAGCTTGACCTTTTAATAAAACAAGCTGATCCTTCCTTTAACAAAAGCGTGCTTGGAATAATGCTTATCATCCCAGATAACGATCTTAATGCAGTTGAGTCAAAAGTGGTTAGCCAAATAGACCAGCTTTACAGAGACCAAATTACCCCTGAGAACATCGATAAAAAGAAAAATGAGTTTAGGGAAGCAATTAACAGTTTAACCGATAATGAGAATGAGAAATCCATCATTACAGAAGTAGGAACAGTTTTCTTAAAGCCCAATTACTTCTATGACGAAAGATCAACTGAAAGGCTAAGAGCAGAAGCTGCTGCAGGTGTTGCCCCAATTGTTGTAAGCAAGCAAAAAGGCGAGATAGTAATACGTGAAGGCGAGATCGTAACGAGCACCCAGATAAAAATACTTAAAGAGCTTGGTTTGATGCAAAGAGGCGTAGATATCACCAGGCTTGCGGGCTTAGCCCTATTCGCATTGATTACATTCTTTGCATTCAGTCTTTATTTGTATAATTACCAGCGAAAGATTTATGACAGCGATCGATTGATATCAGTGCTTGCTATTATATTTATAACAACAGTTCTTGTTGCCAAATTTGTTGGCCCGTTCTACTCGTTTTACCTCATTCCTGTAGGGGCAGCAGCAATGCTTACAGTGCTGCTATTTAACGTTGAGCTTGCTGTTCTCATGGTTCTTGTAATAAGTCTTTTTTCAGGATTGATTGCAGGCCAGAATTACCAGTATGTTTTATATGGTTTATTAACCGGCATTTTTGCAATCCATGCCATATATCACATCAGGCACCGCACTGATTTAGTGTTAGCTGGCACGTGGGTTACACTAGCGACAGCAATCCTTGCGCTGTTGACCACGCTTCTAAGCAGTCCTGATTGGTTTGAGATTTTAAGGAATCTTGGTTGGGGGCTATTGGGTGGAATCTCAACCGCGGTTTTAACTGCCGGAGCGCTGCCATTTCTTGAAAAGCTCTCTGGAATTACAACAGATATTAAATTGGTTGAGCTATCTTATGCAAACCAGCCTCTTCTAAGGGAGTTAATGATGAAGGCACCAGGGACTTATAACCATAGTGTTATGGCGGGAAATCTTGCTGAGAGTGCCGCAGAAGCAATTGGAGCTAATCCGCTTTTAGCAAGGGTCGGGGCATATTATCACGACATTGGAAAAGTAAAAAGACCGCTATTTTTTGTAGAGAACCAGATTGGCGGAGAAAATCCTCATGACCATACAAATCCAAACTTGAGCTGCTTGATCATCACTTCTCACGTAAAAGAGGGGGTTGAGCTTGCTAAAAAGCATCGCTTGCCTAAGGAGATAGTGAATATTATAAACGAACACCATGGCACAAGCATTGTTGCTTACTTCTACCATAAAGCAAAAGAAAACATTGTAAAAGAAGTAGTTAGCGAGGAAGATTTTAGATACTCAGGGCAACGCCCGCGTACTAAAGAGGCGGCATTGGTGATGCTAGCCGACTCGGTTGAAGCAGCAGCACGAACTATAACAAAGCCATCGCCAAGTCGAATCGAACAGCTTATCAGAAGAATTGTCCAAAACAAACTAGATGATGGGCAGCTTAGCGAGAGCAATCTTACATTAAATGATATTGAAACAATAATTAAAAGCTTCTCCCAGGTACTAAGCAGCCTATATCATACCAGAATTGAATATCCAGCATCTGCTACATCTCAGGCAAGGAGCTTGGCGACGCATGGAAATCTTAATAAGTAACAATCAGGATATATCTGTGAATGAAGAGCTTCTTAAAAAAATTGCAGAGTATGTACTAAAGCAAGAAGGCATTAGCGATGCTGAGTTGAGTATAGCACTTGTCAGTGAGGATGAAATACGCAGATTAAATGCTAGCTATAGAGGCAAAGATTCTGCTACTGATGTCTTATCTTTTGAAGTGGAACCATCTGAGCAGGTTGAAGGGATTCCTCGTTTACTTGGTGATGTTGTGATTTGCCCTGCAGTAGCTAGCGCTCAGGCTAAGGAATATGGGCAAACCTTCGAGCAAGAGATGGGGCTTCTTCTGACGCATGGAATTTTACATTTGCTTGGCTATGACCACCAGGAAGACGCGGAGGCCGAAAAAATGGAGGCGCGCGAGAGAGACGTTCTTTCTGCCTTCTTTGGAAAGACCTCAGCCAAGAATCTTTCAAAGGAAAGGCTTGAGCACTAGTTTATGAAGAGCAGATCTTTACTTCAAAGTTTTAACTATGCAATTGATGGTTTAATCTACGTTTTAAGGACGCAAAAGAATATGCGTATCCATCTTGCCGCGGCAGCTGTTGTTTTGGGTCTGGCGCTTTATTTACGGCTTGATACCTGGTCTTTTATAGCTTTAATCTTTGCTTCTGGTCTTGTTATGGTAGCTGAGCTTATAAATACTGCAGTTGAGTCAACCATTGACTTAGTTACTACAACCTACGACCCCATGGCTGAGATTGCTAAGAATGTTGCAGCTGGAGCTGTTCTTTTAGCTAGCATAACAGCTGTTCTAATTGGCTATTTAGTCTTTTTCTCAAGGCTAAATACTTGGAGTTTGGTTGCATTGCAAAAAGCACGCCAAGCGCCAATACATCTGACTTTAATATCTTTGCTTATTGTGCTGATTGCTGTTATAGCAGCTAAAGCTTGGATTGGGGGAGGAAGCTTTTTAAGGGGAGGTTGGCCAAGTGGCCATAGTGCCCTTGCTGGAGCTCTGTTTACTGCAATTGCATTTATTAGTAATTCGCCTGCGGTGGCAGCACTTGGATTGGCGCTTGCACTACTAGTTTTTCATAGTAGAATGGATGCTGGCATCCATTCTACCCTCGAGATTGTATCTGGCGGGTTAATCGGGATTCTGGTGACCATGCTAATTTTTCAAGTTTTCTATGTTGTACGGTAGGAGGAGTATAATCAATTCAAAATTGTGTTGGCCGGTATTGACGTTTAAGGGTGATAGTTTTTGTTAATTTGGGCATACATTGCTTCTATAATTGCCTTAGTATTTCTATCGGCGCTTTTTACAGCTGTTAGAAGTGCTATAAGATCAGTTAGTCGGATAAGAATAAGGTATCTTGTTGATCAGAATGTTCCAGGGGCAAAACAGTTGGAGCCGATATTGGCTCATCCAGGGCATATATTATCATCTCTTATACTGATTGATAATTTCGCTAATATTGCTGCAGTTGCGATAGCTACACTGTTAGCAGTGAGTTTTTTTAAAAGTTCTGCTGGGATATTGCTTGCCATTGTAGTTATGCTCTTTGTAATTTTGGTCTTCGGAGAGATATTGCCAAGGACATTTGGCACACGCCATGCTGAGAGCCTGTCCTTAAAATCAGCTTCTTTCTTAAACTTTTTATCAAGAATTTTAAATCCATTTACAAGGCTATTTATTTTCATTGCCAACTTTTTCATAAAACTTTTTGGCGGCAGACCTATTAAGGAACTGCCCGTTGTAACAGAAGAAGAGTTGATGGGCATGCCGGGAGCTGGCGAGGAAGAAGCAATAGAGGAAGAAAAAGAGCTGATTCACAGCATATTTGAATTTGGGGACACCATTGTTCGCGAAGTTATGGTGCCAAGAATGGATATGGTCGCAGTTAGTTCTGACGCGCCAATCGAAGAAGTTCTATCCCTTATCATAAGAGAAGGCCACTCAAGAATTCCTGTCTATGAGGATACGATAGATAACATTATAGGCATAGTCTATGCTAAAGATCTTCTTATTCAAATGAGTAAGGGGGCCATTGATATGCCAATTAAAGGAGTAATGAGGCCTGCATATTACGTTCCAGAGTCTAAAAAAGTTGATGAGCTGCTACGTGAACTGCAGAAAAAACGCCTTCATATGGCAATAGTTGTTGATGAGTATGGGGGTACTGCTGGTCTTGTTACTATAGAAGACCTTCTTGAGGAGATAGTTGGCGAAATTTTTGATGAGTATGATTTAGAAGAAACCCTCATCGAATATATAGATGAGCGAACAATTAGGATGGATGCAAGGGTCAACATAGATGATGCAAACGAGATATTAAACACGAACTTATCCACGGATGATATTGATACTGTTGGTGGGTTTGTATACAGTCTGTTCGGCAGAATACCAAATCCTGGTGAAACTGCACGCTTTGAAAATTTAACGTTTCAGGTTGAGAAAGTAATCGGTAGAAGGATTTCAAAGATCCTGATTACCAAAGAAGAAGAGCGCGAAAAAGAGCACAAGGAAGTTGAATAAAATCAGACAGAGGGCGGGGGACGGGAGACAGGCAATAACGGTGGTCGGCGGTCGGATTTTCGAGGAACGGGGAACAAAATGGATGACAATGGCTTAATCGAAATTGCAAATCAAGCGCGAAGCAAGGCTTATGCACCCTACTCAGGTTTTCGAGTAGGAGCAGCGCTACTCTGTGAGGATGGTACGATATTTAGCGGGGCAAATGTTGAGAATGCCGTATATGGACTATCGCTTTGTGCCGAGCGGGTTACAATTTCAAAAGCAGTGTCTAATGGTTACCGAAGCTTTAAAGCATTAGCAATTATTGCAGAAGGAGAGGCACCTTGTCCACCATGCGGTGCTTGCCGTCAGTTTTTGTCAGAGTTTGGTGCTGAAATAGATGTAATCATGGCCAATTCAAATGGTGATTTTAAAAAGGCAAAAATAAAAGAACTTCTACCCTTTGCGTTTACCAGTGAAAGATTGTCTTCTAAGCAAGGATAACAAAGATAATAGCAATTCTTCTAATATCTAATGAGACATTTTCAATGGAGAGGTTGATGTTTTATCAATGGGAGAGGTTGTGCGCGTTACTGAATTTAGCGAGCCGTTGATAGGGGAGCTTACGCAAATTGAGGCTGAGGCTTTTGGTGATGGAGGGCTAAATCGCTGGACCTTCCCAGTTCTAATAAGGCATGGGGCAGTCTATGTTCTGAAGTGCGATGGAAAGATATGTGGGATTGCCGATATAATCAAAGATTGGGTGGACCCGGGGCTTGCTTTTCTCGTGAACTTTGTCATAAGAAAGGGAGAAAGAAATAAAGGACTTGGGACTATCTTTTTAGAAAAACTTATAGCAATACTTAAAGATGACGGCATTAAGAGGTTGCAACTAACGGTTGATCCAGCCAACAAACAGGCCGTTCGAGTTTATAAAAAGCTTGGTTTCAAACTAATTACAGAACTTAGCGATGAATATGGTCCTGGCGTTGATAGATTCCTATACGAACTAGAACTGGAAGAGTGATGTATGGAAGACGGCGATAAACAAAAAAAAGAGTTTAGGTCAGGTTTTGTTGCCATAGTAGGGCGACCAAACACAGGAAAATCGACCTTGCTAAATTTTTTAGCAAAGCGAAAGGTGGCTATTATTTCCGATAAACCCCAGACAACCCGCCACCGAATAAGGGCGGTTTTAAATTTAGAGAACGCACAGATAGTTTTTGTTGATACGCCTGGCCTGCATAAACCAAGAGATATACTGGGAACGCATCTAAACCAAATCGTAAGGAACACACTGAAAGACGTCGACGCAGTAATTTTTATGGTTGACGCATCGCAAGTTATAGGTTCTGGAGACCTTTTTATTGCGAACGAGCTTGCAATGGTAAAAACGCCAAAGATTCTGGTGCTTAATAAGATTGATAAAGTGGAGCCTCGAGATTTAGAAGTTCAAATGGAGGTTGCAAAACAACTGGGTGAATTTGATGATATTGTTCCTATATCGGCTGCAACAGGTCAGAATGTTGATGTGCTAGTTAACAAAATGGTTGAGCTTCTACCCGGAGGCCCGCAATATTACCCGCCAGATATGATTACTGATCAGCCGGAGCGAGTAATAGCTGCGGAGTTCATAAGAGAAAAGGTTCTAGAGCTGACCAGAGAAGAAGTCCCACATAGTGTGGCTGTTGAAGTTCAAGAAATGAAACCTCGAAAAGGCGGTGAGATTGTCGATATATTTGCAACAATTTTTGTTGAGCGAGATTCCCAGAAAGGCATCTTGATCGGAAAAGGTGGCAGAATGCTAAAAGAGATTGGCTCCAGAGCCAGAGTTGAAATCGAGCATCTGCTTGGAAATCGGGTTTATTTAGACCTAAGGGTGCGGGTTAAGAAAGATTGGCGCAAAGAAGAGCGTTTTATTAAACAATTTGGCTATACAGAATGAGGCATAATATGCAGGATAGGAACAAAATCCTATTAGTAGCAGCGGAGAATCTACTAAAGAAAGATGAGATCGAGAAGGTAATTGCTCTTCTCGATAAACTTCATCCTGCCGATGCAGCAGATATTGTGTCTGCCTTACCAGAGGATTACCAAAAAAGAATATTTGAGTCATGGGATATACCACATGCGGCAGATGCCTTTCAGGAGATGGATGAAAGAGAACAGGTCGACATTGTCGATCTTCTTAGCACGCCTTTGATCTCGGATATCTTGGAAGAGATGGCGGCAGATGATGTAGCCGATCTACTTGGCGAGTTAGATAAGCGCGATGCCGAAAGAATTCTAGCCTCGATGAATAGAGAAGATGCCAAAGAAGTGCTCTCCTTAATGCAGCATAAAGAGGATACAGCTGGCGGTATCATGACGCCAGAGTTTGTTGCGCTAAGAAAGGATATGACAGCTCAAGAGTCAATCGAGCTATTGCGGGAAAAAGCGCCAAGCGCAGAAACTATCTATTATGTTTTTATAGTTAATCGAGAGAACCAACTGGTTGGAGTAATTTCACTTCGCGATCTCATCATTGCAAAACCAGATCAGCGAATTGAGGAGATAATGAACCCCGATGTCATCTACGTAGATGTTGATACCGACCAAGAAGAAGTTGCCAGGATAATGTCACGTTACGACCTTCTGGCCTTGCCTGTCGTTGATCATGAGCACCACCTGCTAGGTATCGTAACAATCGATGACGTTGTTGACGTCATCGAGGAAGAGGCTAGCGAGGATATTTATCGCTTGGGTGGTGTTACTCGTGAGGAAAGACTAGATAGTCCTGCCATTGAATCAATTAGGAACAGACTGCCTTGGATGGCATTTAATCTGGCAACGGCGTTTCTAGCTTCAAGTGTTGTATATCTTTTTCAAGGCTCGATAGCCAAGTTAGCTATTTTAGCAGTCTTTATGCCAATTGTTGCTGGAATGGGGGGTAACATGGGCACTCAAACTCTAACTGTTACGACCAGGGGAATTGCGCTAGGCCAGCTTGAGTTTAAGGAGGGTATTCGGGTTATTGCACGGCAGGTTGGCATTGGTATAGCTATAGGCGCTTTTACAGGTTTGCTCGCTAGCCTTGTTGCTTATTTTACAGGAGTCAATCCCTATCTAGGCCTGGTTCTTTTCTTGGCTATGACCATAAATATGGGGGTTGCGGGGCTAGCAGGAGCCGGGATTCCGATTGCACTTAGGCTTCTTAATCAGGATCCTGCATTAGGTTCTGGTGTTATTGTTACTACTTTTACTGATGTTTTTGGATTCTTAACTTTCTTAGGTCTTGCTACTTTAATGATAAGGCTGTTAATCTAAGACCTGGCATTTTAGGAATTCGGCCGAGATTTGCCAGATTTAGATCCAACAGGTTTTCTGACCTGTTTTTGTTTTCAAAGAAGCTTTGCTTTAGTGGTAGTTTTGCAATTTGATGATTTGGCAATAATGCACATAATTGCAAAAATCTAGCAATTATGTAGTTGGCCGATTCATCGGGCCATAAATGAACATTGTGGTTGCCAATTTATTGGACCAAAACAACGTGTAGTTGCCCGATTTATTGGGCTAATATAGCTAGCCATTTGTCTTGTAGCGCAGTGATGATTGGGGGGAAGATACATGAGAATGGAAGAGTTAGCAAAAAGCATTGACCATACAAATCTTGATCCAGATGCAACTGTGAAAGATATTGAGAAGCTTTGTGCTGAGGCTATAAAGTATAACTTTGCATCTGCTGTTGTGGCCCCCTTTTATGTAAACATTGCTTACCGCCTTTTAAGAGACTCTGTGGTTAAGGTGGGAACGGTAGCTGGTTTTCCTTTTGGATCAACAACATCTGGTGCGAAGGTGCATGAAACCAGAGAGGCTATCGATCTTGGGGCTGATGAGATCGATATGGTGATGAACGTTGGGGCTTTAAAGTCAGGCCTTTACGATGAAGTCTATAACGATATAAGGGCAGTTGTTGAGGCAGCGCGAAGAGGTGAAGTTGAGGCAGGTAGGGATATCATTGTAAAAGTAATAATTGAAACAGGTCTGTTAACAAACGAAGAAAAAGTGCGGGCTGCTCGGATAGTTGAAAACGCCGGCGCTGATTTTGTAAAAACAAACACAGGTTTTACAAAAGGCGGAGCAACAGTTGAGGATGTCGAGCTTTTAAGGTCAGCTGTTCCGTTTGAAATGGGCATTAAAGCTTCAGGTGGTATTAGAACAGCAAGCCAGGCAATCGCGCTTTTAAATGCAGGCGCAAATCGTATAGGGACAAGAGCTGGAGTTCAGATTGTTGAACAAGCCTACGGAGAAGGTTATGTACCGCCCCCTGCAAATCCCTGGAGATAATAATATAATTTAATTTACAGGGCTTCTAACATTTCTGAAGCCCTGTATCATGCATAAGGCAGTAGATAATACTGCCGCAATTTTATGGTGGTGGCTATGTCTTTATACAAGACTAAAGGAATTGTTTTGCGGACACATAAGCTTGGTGAGGCAGATCGCATAATCACAATTCTTACCAACAATTATGGCAAGGTTAGCGCAGTTGCTAAAGGCATAAGAAAGACAAAGAGCAAATTTGGAAGTCGTCTTGAGCCCTTTACACATGTTGACCTTGTGCTATATAGGGGCAGAAGCCTGGATATAGTAACACAAGCTGAAATAATAAACTCATTTTCAAGCATAAGGGACGATCTTGATCGCATAACCTACGGCTCTGCCATGCTTGATTTAGTAAACAAAGTATCGGTAGAAAACGAAAGAGATATATCGTTGTTTAACCTGCTGCTAAAAGGCCTTGATGTTATTTCCCAGTCAAGCAGGAATCTAAGGTTGTTGTTGATAGCGTTTGATATCAAACTTATGGCAATATCTGGTTACATGCCAAAGCTTGATTATTGTGCAGTTTGCAAAAAAAGAGCTGGAGCAAAACTAAAGCTTAGTTTTGAGCAAGGCGGTATTGTTTGCAATAAATGCTCTGCTTTAGATAGAAATAGTATCTTTGTGACTCCAGCAGCGATAGAAACACTTTCAAAACTGATAAGACTTCCACTTAGCGACGTAGCAGAACTTGATATCATGGCGCGAATTGAGGATGAGCTATATCTCTTGGTGCAGGATTACGTATCTTATTACATCCAGACAACACTAAAGAGTAGGGAATGCCTAAGCCAATTAATCCATAGCCATTGATAGCTGTGGATTAAAGGGTCCAGAGGCCATTTTTAATTCCTAACCCTGGACCCCGGCTTCTCCAAGCTGAGCTTCGCTTAGGACTCTGGACCCTGATATGGACGCTTTCAGGTATAGCGATTAAGATGTGTTATTTGCTAGAATAATAGGTTGTACCTATCACACTGGTGGTCTTCTAGCAGCTAGCAAATAGCAGCACTGTGGGGCCGGCAAAACTTGTCAGAACATAAAGGAAGTTGATAACTTAGTGAATTTTCAGCAACTTATCTTAACTCTTCAATCATATTGGGCTGAATACGGCTGCTTAATTGTGCAGCCTTACGATACAGAGGTTGGGGCTGGAACTTTCCATCCCGCGACATTTTTACGCTCACTTGGTCCTGAGCCTTGGAAAGTAGCATACGTTCAACCATCAAGAAGGCCGACAGATGGCCGATACGGCGAAAATCCAAATCGTCTTCAGCATTACTATCAATATCAAGTTATACTCAAGCCATCACCTGATGATGTCCAGGATGTCTATTTAAAAAGCCTAGAAAGGCTTGGCTTTGATTTATCAAAGCATGATATTCGCTTTGTCGAGGATGACTGGGAGTCACCAACACTTGGTGCATGGGGTTTGGGTTGGGAAGTCTGGCTTGATGGCATGGAAGTAACCCAATTTACATACTTCCAGCAGGTTGGCGGAATTGATGTAAGGCCAGTTTGCGCCGAGATCACTTATGGACTTGAACGACTAGCAATGTATATCCAAGAAAAGGAAAGCGTCTACGACC
>JASEIR010000209.1 GCA_030017355.1 Actinomycetota bacterium | reverse complement strand
AGACCCTTTTAAAGTACCACTTGAGGATAAATTAGCCCTTCTAAGTAGAGCTGAAGAGATTGTTCGAAAGACCCCTGGCATCTCAATTTCTTCGGCCTCGATGAACATCTCACGTGAGAAAAAGATATTCGCAAACCTTGAGGGTAGCTATATTGAGCAAGAGATCACAGAATCTGGTGCTTCACTTGATGCCATCGCGATCAAAGGGAACGATATTCAAGAGCGCTCATACCCTAATTCCCATGGAGGAGACGTTGCAACGGCTGGATTTGAGTTTATTAAAGACTTAAAGCTTGAGGACCATGCAGAACAAATTGCAACTGAAGCTGTTCAGCTTCTCTCTGCTAAAGAATGCCCAAGTGGCGAGTTTACGGTGATTCTTGGTGGCGATCAGCTTGCACTTCAAATCCATGAGTCGTGTGGTCATCCCACTGAACTTGACCGGGTTCTTGGCATGGAAGCAAGCTATGCTGGGACAAGTTTTTTGACTCTTGATAAGCTGAACAAATTTCAGTATGGCTCACCTATTATAAATATAACTGCTGATGCTACAATTCCCGGTGCGCTTGGAACCTTTGGCTATGATGATGAGGGTATCCCTGCTCAACGGTTTGATATTGTTAAAGACGGTATCTTTGTTGGCTATCTGACCTCGCGTGAAACAGCACTCGTTCTAGGCCAGCAAAGTAATGGCTGCATGAGAGCTGATGGATGGAGCAGAATCCCGCTAATCCGCATGACAAATATTAATCTTCTACCTGGCAATTCATCGCTCGAGGAAATGATAAGCGAAGTTAAAGATGGCCTATATTTAACTACAAACCGGAGTTGGAGCATTGATGATAAGCGCTTGAATTTTCAATTCGCAACCCAAATAGGTTGGGAAATCAAAAACGGCAAGCTAGGAGCTATGGTTAAGAACGCAAATTATACAGGTATAACCCCCGATTTCTGGCGCTCCTGTGATGCTATTGCAGGAGAAAACGAGTGGCGTGTCTGGGGGCTTCCCAACTGCGGTAAGGGTGAACCCACGCAGATAGCTCACGTGGCGCACGGCACAGCACCAGCTAGATTTCGAAATGTAAGGGTGGGTGTTGGAAGATGATCGACAAAGAGCGCATAAGAGAGGCTCTCAAGACAGCAATAAATTATTCTACAGCTGACCAGCTTGAGGTAATAGCAAGCAGTCGCAACATAGCGCTAACCCGCTTTTCTAATAACTATATCCACCAAAACGTAGCTGAGACAAATATGAGCATATCAATAAGAGCAGTTGTGGGTAAAAGACTTGGGTATGCCTCAACTAACCGTCTTGATAAGGACTCTATAGAGAATGTAGTCGATAAAGCAATTGAAAACGCCGTGCATAGACCACCCGACCTTGATTTCGTTTCCCTACCCGAGCCAAAGCAAATAGCTGAAAGGGATTTAATAGCAAGGTCAACCATTGAATATACGCCTAAAGAGCGGGCAGCTGACGTACTGAAATTTATTAATATAGTAAGTCCACACAATCTTGTAGCTGCCGGTGCATTTTCTACTGGATATAGCACCATAGGAGTAGCAAACTCGCTTGGTGTAAGTGCAGTAGAGGTAATTAGTGAGGCCGAGTTAAAAGCTGTGGTTATGTCTGATACAAGTTCTGCTTATGCTAGCGCTATCTCTACCAGCGCTAGCAGCATCGATATTGAAAGATTAGCTACCACAGCAAAGGAAACAGCAATTGCAGCGCAAAACCCAATTGAGCTTGCGCCGGGCAGATATACTGTAGTGCTTTCGCCTGATGCAGTTGCCGATATGATATCATTTATGGCTTTTGCTGGCTTTGGGGCGCTTTCGCTTCAAGAAGGAAGAAGTTTTATGAAGGATAGATTTGGTGAGAAAATCTTAAGTCCATTAGTATCTATCTGGGATAATGCATTTGACCCCAACACTATCGGGCTTACATTTGACTTTGAAGGTGTGCCAAAGCAAAAGATAGTATTTATAGAAAACGGTGTAGCAAAAGGCGTTTGCTATGATAGCTATACTGCAAATAAAGAAGGCAAAGAATCTACAGGGCATGCCCTGCCAGCACCCAATACATATGGGCCGCTGCCATTAAATCTAGTTATGGCAGCAGGCGACTCCTCGCTAGATGATATGATTAAAAGCTGTGAGAGAGGTATACTTGTTAGCAGATTCCATTACACTAACCTAGAGGACCCAATTAAGACAATCCTGACAGGTATGACCAGAGATGGTACGTTCTTAATTGAAGATGGGGAGATTAAAACACCGATCAAAAACCTTCGCTTTACTCAAAGCATCATTGATGCTCTTTCAAGGGTTGAACTCATATCAAGGGATAGGATACTTAAGGATGCAATCTTGGGTGCCGTTTTTGTCCCCTGGGTAAAAATTAGCGAGTTCAACTTTACCGGAGCAACGCAGTTTTAAGGTCCGGGGTCTGGGTCTGGGTCTGGGGGCCAGGGTTAGGAATGAGATTGCCAGAGCCTGTTGCGAGGCACTGAAAGTGCCGTGGCAATCTCCTCGC
>JASEIR010000208.1 GCA_030017355.1 Actinomycetota bacterium | reverse complement strand
ACGAAGAAGCATAAAACTAAACCTCTCCATTTTTACACGCTATAGCCATAAATAGTCTATCAATTATTGGTGCGGTCGCCAGGATTTGAACCCGTAACAACAGCTGTTGGAGATATCCCCCGCAAACTCCCCTTTTTTCTTTCCTTTAAGTTTTGCTGAGCTCGCTCATCCACTGCTGCTTCGGCTTGAAGAACCGTTTACTCCTACAGAAAGCTGCGTAAGCTGAAAGCGAAGCATGGGTTGTCGGGGCGCATGAGCACTGCTAGTGTGTTAATAGTGGATGACGAGGGGATAGCTAGGGCTGTGCACGCTTTAGCCTCACAGTTTGGAAAGGCGCCTCCTCTGTTCTCGGCTTTATTCTCTTCGCTTCGCAGTACGCATCGTAGAAAGCAGTCAACTCGCTAACCTTCATTTTGGAAAGGTTAACCCGCCTTGCCCCCACAGAACCACCTCAGTTCTCTGCAACCCATTTTCAGGGTTTCGGGACTAGCCCTTCCGCAAAGCAACAAACTCCTTCGCGCGCGAACACCGTTTTCAGACCATCTCGGTAGCATTTTAGTAGCATGTAGCGCTAATATGAATGACAAGCGATGGACGTTGAAGAGCAGATAAGGCGCAAGAACGAGGCCGGGGCCACGTACAGGCAACTCGCTAGAAAGTACCGGAAGAACTTCAGCCAGATAGCCAAGATAGTACATCCTGAAAGGGCATCGATCGATCAACACTTATGCGCGCGCTGCGCTTGCGTGAATAACGATAAAGATTGAAAAGAGAGTCTTCATTTTTCAGACCACCTAGTGTATTTAATTACCAGTAACATGAAAATCAAAGAATATAGAAACAATATGGATGCTGGTGCGATGATGTGCGGGCTCTGGTTTAGGGCTAATTGATAGCTTAATAGATGAGATAATGAGGCGGTGGGCACCAGTAAGGCTAGGTACGTAGCCCATTCTGGAAGTACGCTGACCGGATAGTACACTGGTGGCAGCATTATGAGAAGATTGTAGAGGATGTTAGCAATAGCACTAAGTTTGGCAGGATCTCTGGCAAAGTTACCTAACCAGAATCCAAAAAGAGTGCCTAAAAACCAAGATAGTATAAACACTGTGAAAGCATGAACTATCAACTCACCTACATATATCGCCATCATTACAAACACTGGTATTGCGGGCAGGGCAGCATTCAATAAGGCTCCAATGCCGCATCCTAAAGCATACTCTAATGGATGTAAAGGACTTACAACGAACATGTCTTTAATTCTGTAGTAGTGTTTGTGAAAAAACAGTTGTTGCGAAACAGCATTTGCACCAGCATTCCACGACAAAGTTACTGTGGCGCCTATCAAAGCGTAGATTTCAAAACCTTTACCTATAACAAGTGCAAATATTATGTACATTGAAAATGGTATTATGAGCTGGTTGACTATCCAAAGCCTGCTGGCTAAAAACCAAGAACTGTAAATTCTCATGACACTAAGGACTCTAAGAAGCTTCATCTTTCATCACCGATTAGACATGAGTTCTATGAAAACATCTTCTAGGCTTACTCCTTTAATAGTAAATTTTACTCTCAACTTAGAGAGCTCGGATATTAAATGCTGAAGTTCTTCAGAACTTCTTATGTAAATCGCAATTCTTCCGCTTTCGTAAAGGAATTTGACATCCATATTCTCCAGATAAGTTTCGAGATCTTTACTCACTTCCTCGATAAGGACTCTATATTTATAGAGTCCAACTTTGCGCAATAGTTCTTTAACAGAGTCCAAGGCTAAAATCTGACCTTTGTTGATTATAAGTACTTTTTCAGCAACTGTTTCAGCTTCGCTTATTAAATGAGTGCTCATGATGATGCCATGATCTGTGCTAAACTTATTAATTATGTCATAAACGGCTCTTCTCCCTATAGGATCTAAACCAGCTGTAGGTTCGTCTAAAATTAGAAGTTCGGCATTTGTAGCCATAATTGCGGCTACTATAACCCTTTTCTTTTCACCACCGCTAAGCGTGAGGCATTTCCTTTTTCTAACATGTTCTAGTTGTAAAAGCTCCAATGCGTATTTTGCTTGCTTTCTACTTTCATTAATTGACATGCCACGCGTTACTAAATACCAAGACACAAATTGCTCCGGCGTTAGATATGGATCTGGATAAGAATCTTGCGGCACAATTGCAACTCTTTTTCTGATTTCATTAGCTTGCTTAACAACATCGAATCCGAGAACGAAAACATCTCCCGATGTAGGTAAGAGAGCAGTCGACAGAATTCTAAGCAATGTGGTTTTACCAGCACCATTAGGGCCAGCGACCATCAAGCTACATTTACGATCGATATTAAAACTGATATTGTCAAGCGCAACAATATTGCCCTCATAGATTTTAACTAACTTTTGAGCACTTATCAAACTAAGCTCCTCTTGAATGCATATTCCTGAATTGTAAAATATAAAGTGAGCTATGTCCTCCAAGTACATAATAACGTTCCTGCAGATAATTAAAGAAACTGGTGCCAGAGCTGGTGAAGTATTCAACCTTAAGTGATTAGACGCAGATCTTAAGGG
>JASEIR010000207.1 GCA_030017355.1 Actinomycetota bacterium | reverse complement strand
CTTTCTAGACCCAAATCTAGACCTTAGACCCAAGTCTGGTCCTTTGCCCTCATCTTTTGCCGGTCTCCGGTCTCCCGTCTGCTTTTATAGCAGCGGTCTGCGGTCGGCGGTGTCTTTAGTTAGCGGAGATTGCCTAGGCTTTGCTCAATTTGGACCTCAGAGCCTTCCTCAATCATCTCTGGCTTTCCGACCGGTAGTGAGCTGTCAAATATTAGATGAGCTCTTTTCCCCCAATCAAGAGTGATAACACCGTTTAGAAGCTTACCCTTTCGCTCAAGAAACTCTTTCCCTCTTGGATTTACCTTAAAGATAAACGACTCAGCTGCATGAGTTGAAGCAACCTTTTTTATGAGCCTATACACCTGGATGCCAATTGCAGCATCAGATAAAATAACGCCTAGACCATGACAACACGGGCACATTTCTGTTTGGAACTCAAGCAAACCCTGGCTTACGTTTTTTCTAGTCATTTCAACCAGCCCAAGTCTTGAAATTTCAATAACTCTGGTTTTTGTCCTGTCTGCTGCCAGAGCCTCGTTTAGGACCCTAAAGACCTCCTCCCTGTTGTTCGGATCTTGCATGTCAATAAAATCAATTACAATTATGCCGCCAATGTCCCTTAATCTTATCTGGCGAACTATCTCTACAGCTGCCTCTAGATTGGTTTTGAAGATTGTTTGCTCCAAGCTGGTTTTTCCAACATACTTACCAGTATTGACATCTATTGCAGTTAAAGCTTCGGTATGATCTATGCTTATGTAGCCGCCTGAGCGCAACCAAACCTTTCGCTTTGTAGCATTCTCGATTTCTTGGTTGATGTTATACTTGTCAAACAAAGGCATCCTTTCTTTATAAAGCTCAACCTTTTTGACTAGGCTAGGCTCGGTTGATTCTAGAAACTCAACTATTGCCTGATATTCAACTTCACTATCAACTACTAGACGACGAAAGTCGGCAGAGAAAATATCTCGGACAATTCTTAATGCAAGCTGTGGCTCCTGATATATGAGTTGAACAGGTGTCGATGCTTTTACCTTTCGGCTTATCTTTCGCCAGTATAGAAGGAGCTTCTTAGCATCAGCTCTAAGGTCCTCTACACTTACACCCTCGGCAGCAGTTCTAGCAATCAGTCCCTTTCCTTTAGGCTTTATTTGCTCACAAATTTCTTTAAGGCGTTGCCTTTCTTCTTCTGGTAATCTTCTTGATGTTCCAACAAAATCGGAATAAGGCAGTAAAACAAGGTAGCGGCCCGGCAAAGTTATCTGTGTGGTTACGCGAGCACCTTTTGAATCCATGGGCTCCTTTATAACCTGTACTAAGATATCCTGACCTGGCTTAATCAAATGTTGAATTGGAGGCATTGACTCGGCTTCGCTCATCCGAGGAAACACTATTTCTTCAACGTAAAGAAAAGCATTTCGCTCGATACCTATGTCAATAAAGGCTGCCTGCATACCAGGAAGAATATCCCTTACTCGCCCTAAATAAATGTTTCCAACAATTGAAGGGGCCTCGCGATGCTCCAAGTATATCTCTACAAGCTCCCGGTCTTCGAGAATAGCAACTCTTGTCTCGAAGTCGTCCACCGAGATCATCAATTCGCGACTTTTATCACTCACTTCACCTTCACACTTTCATGAAATCTAAAATATTCATCAGGGGCTCACCCTGGTTTACAAACTGTTCCAACCGAGAAATTTCTAAAAGCCTAGATGATGTCTTTTCAGGAAGCTTCTCTGCCAATAGCGCAAAAACAGCTTCAGGTCTAATACTATCTTGACTACCAAGGGATAGCAGTAGGTAAAATTCAACCGTATTTCCATTTCTGCATCTAAGGCTTAGATCTAAAATCGCCTTGCTGGTTTCTACCCATTTTTGCTTTCCCTTATGTGTAACCTGCAAGCACTTCTGGGATTTAACTAGGCCAATTGCCTTGATAATATCGTCTTCAGCTGCATTAACCTCAGCGCTAACCCTATATGAAGCACTTTGAACGAGATTTACTAGCGATACCTTCTTCTCAATATATTTCGCTATATAGATAGCTAATCCCTTTGGTAAAACGCAAGATATTCTGTTTAATAGCTCATTTTCGGGAATTTCGTCCTCTAAATCAACCAGCATATACTCAGCACAGCTACCAATACCAACTGGCAATGCTGGCCCATATGAAAACTTTGGTCTCGGATTAAAACCACTGCTCATTCGAACATTTATGCCAGCCCTTCGAAAAGAGCGTTCAATTGAACGCGTCAACTCCAGGTGTGATAAGTAACTTAAAGGGCCTTCTTTGCCGTATTTTATTAGAAGTCTTGCCAAGATTACCACCTAAACAATCAATACTAAGTATGGAACCCAACACCATTCACAAACCGCCGACCACCAGCGGCCGTTTTTATCCATAAAGAACGTTATCAGCGCCAAGACTAGAGCAAACTCCGCACGAGCTGCACATATCAAACCTGCAATCCTCTGTCACTTCGCCATTAAGTGCTCGCTCATATTCCTCAATTAAAAACTCCTTTGTGACCCCCGTGTTTATATGCTCCCAAGGTAATACTTCATCAAAATTACG
>JASEIR010000206.1 GCA_030017355.1 Actinomycetota bacterium | reverse complement strand
CGGTCAGTAGGTATAGGCAAGTCAGTAGGTATAGGCAATAAGGCAATCATGGGGCCGGTCCGGTGCTGTTCTTGGGGCGGGTCCGGTGCTGTTCTTGGGGCGGGCCCGGTGCTGTTCTTGGGGCGGGTCCGGTGCTGTTCTTGAAAGATTAAAGGGTTGAGGCTCATTTAGTCATTTAGTGGCCGTCATGTGCTTATAAAAAAACAGGGCCTTTAAGCCCTGTTTTACCTGGTGGCGGGGGGTAGATTTGAACTACCGACCTTCGGGTTATGAGCCCGACGAGCTACCAGACTGCTCCACCCCGCGTCGTCAATCTTTTTACTAGCCTTTCTGGCATAATGATATTATCATATTTTAAAGTCTAATGCAAAAGCAGGCTACCTTTAAATCTATCCTCTCATGTATCCTAAATGATTTGCTCTCCAAGCCTTCAACTAAACTGTTGGCAATCGCTTGGCGATATGGTAAAATATGTATAGCAAGTGTCTAGGAGGGCATAATTGTATCGTAACAAGACAGCAAACGCCTTTCTCGCAGTCTTGACGTTACTCACCCTGACAGGACCAGTTTTAGCAGAACCATCACCTAATCAAACTAGTGTTGTACCAACAGCTAACAGCCTGACAACTAGTACTAACCAATCCAGCATAGGAGCAGTTGGCGAAAACACGGCAACAATCATAGATCCTGGTCTTGAGCAAGCGTTAGCTGAAGCTGAAATGGCTGTCAGGCAAACTCAAGCTGAGAGAGTCAGACAAGAACTAGATAGACTTGGGGATGACCTCGAGCGCCTTAATACTGAATATCTGGCTGAGACTAACAAGCTTGCCGAAATTGAGCAGGCTCTTAATGACGCTCGCGACAGGCTGCGCTGGGCTGAGGCTGAATTTGAGGCACAGCGCGAGATATTAAATGGCCGCATAGCTGATATTTATAAGCAGGGCCAAGTTGAACCTATCAATGCTATCATTAACAATTCGAGCTTCTCCGAATTCTTCACGCGCGTGAGCTTTCTACTTAAATTAGGCGAGCAAGATGCGCAACTCTTGCAGGAGCTGCGTGACAAACAAGTGAGGATTGAGGAGGTTAAAAAATCCCTCGATCAGCTTTATGCACAGCAAAAAGAGATAACTGCCGAGCTTGAAGGTAGAAAAAAAGCAATTGAGGAAAAAATAAGGCAAGAGACGTACCTGCTAGCAAGCATTGATGCTGAGACCAAAGCAATTCTTGATAGAGAAGCGGCAGAGGAACGCCAAAAGCAAGCTGAAATAGTTAAGCAGCTTATTAAGAAGTCACAGAACAAAACATCCGATGCCTTGCAAAGCGGGCTAGAGGTTGCAAACAATTATACAAACAACTCCAGTAGCGGAAAGATTTCTCTTGAGCCTGGCTCCATAGGTCTTGAAGCAATCAAGTATTTAGGAATACCGTATGTATGGGGTGGAGAAGATCCTAGCATTGGATTGGATTGTTCAGGTCTAGTTAAGGTAGTATTTAGTAAATTTGGCGTCGATCTTCCACATTTTTCGCGTGCTCAGGCTACACTTGGTATCCCTGTTGATTACAACGATTTACAATCAGGCGATTTGGTCTTCTTTGGAAATCCAATCCACCATGTTGGAATTTACCTTGGAGAAGGCTATTATATACATGCGCCAAAAAGAAACGACGTGGTAAAGATTAGTAAACTAAGTGATCGCAACGATTATGTCTGCGCACGCCGCATTATAACCATCGTGTCGTCAACCATGTCAGCACCACTTTTAACTCCATAGTAAACTAATAGCTCTGCAGCAAATTTCCCGATAGAATCTAAGAAGCTTACCCCTACATACCATTCACTTGAGGACAGGGTAGCAAAGACTGTATTGAAAGACCTTCCTGGTGGCTGCGTGTGTCCACCTACTCCCACATTGTCATGTTTATGCTCGTCTCCAGACTTGCAAGCCTATTTTAGCCCGATAAATTGGGCAACAACACAAGCAATTAAAAATGCATAAACGACCGCAGACTGCAGCTTTAATAGACAATCTCCTGAATTGTAGCGCCGGCCACAGCTAAGGTGTATTCTTGTCATATAATTATATGCTGTAACTTAACAACCATTTATTGCCTTAACAGCCACTTGCTGTTTGCGCTTAAATAGGAGTAGTTTTGGGAATAGGAGGGACGTTGCTATAAATTGTGTATTTTCTCAAGGAATTTATAGAATTTATAGCAACGCCCCTTTGAATAAAAGGAGGGATTATGAAGGATCTTGCCTTGCTGGCGCTTGATGTCGCAAAGACATATGGCGCAACTTATGCGGATATTAGAATCGTCGAAAAACAAAGCGAATCAATAGCCATAAAACAAGGCCGAGTTGAAGAGCTTATGACATCAACTAACTATGGTTTTGGCGTGAGGGTCATAGCTGATGGAGCTTGGGGCTTTGCTGGAAGCTTTCTTGTCGAGAAAGCCGAGATTGAAAGAATCGCTCGTTTAGCTGTTGAGATAGCAAAAGCTAGCGCTATGATAAAGAAAGAAAATGTTAGTTTATCACCAGCCAAGGTAGTTCAAGATACCTACAAATCACCCATGGAAATAGACCCT
>JASEIR010000205.1 GCA_030017355.1 Actinomycetota bacterium | reverse complement strand
CCCCTCCCTTGAGGGGAGGGGCTAGGGGAGGGTGATACCCACTTTCTAGACCCAGATCTGGTCCCTGTCCCCTGGCCCTTATCTTTTGCCTGTCTTCCGTCTCCGGTCTCCAGTCTCCGGTCTGCTTTTTTGCCCGTCTCCCGTCTTCTGTCCCCGGTCTCCTGTCTGCTTTTGCCGGTCGCCCGTCCTCCGTCTCCGGTCCCCCATCTGTTTTTAGCGGCGGTCGGCGGTCGGCGGTCAGGCTCCAAAGGAGCCTAATGCGGCGGTCTGCGGTCGTTTTTACTCTGGCCCCTAAAAGATGGGCATTCTTCCTATCCAAACCATGCCACCGATCAGCAATATAGCTATGGCAAAAACTAAGTAATCTTGTTTTTCCATTTTTAGTTCGCGCACTTTTGTTCTTCCCTCTCCGCCACGGTAAGCTCGCGCCTCCATTGCTTCAGCAAGTTCATCTGCCCGTCTGAAAACGCTTACAAATAAGGGCACAAGAATAGGGATAAAGCTTCTTGCCCTTGTAATCGGGTTTTTTGAATCAAAGTTCGCACCTCTAGCTATCTGGGCCTTTACTATCTTATCTGCTTCATCGGAAAGAACAGGTATAAATCTTATTGCTATTGTTATCATCATAGCAAGTTCATGTGAAGGAACTCGTATTCGTCTAAGCGGAGAAAGAATATATTCTATGGCATCGGTTAACTCAATCGGTGTTGAAGTAAGAGTTAGAATGGCAGAGCCAACAACCAACAAAATTAAGCGAAAATCTACAAATGTACCAGTCTTTAGCCCAGCAATACTGATGCTGACTGGTCCAACATCAGCCCATGGCTTACCACCAGTAAAAATATGTATAAGAAAGGTAAACGCTAATATATAAAACAATGGCTTGATTCCCTTCATAGTAAGGCTAAGTGGCAACTTACAAAGACCAACAAGCAAGAAAAGAGATAGAGCTAAAATAATAAGCCCACTAAAATTTTTAATAAGAAATATAGACGCTGCAAATAAAAACATTATTGCAAGCTTAACCCTTGGATCGGTTTGATGAGCAAGTGATTTTCCATGATAATATTGGCCAATGATAAGCTTGGGCACTGCCACTTCTATGCCCTCCTCATTGCAGCAATAATAGAGTTAGCAGCCTCTTTTAAGCCAAAGTTCTCGATCGCCACATCCAAGCCGCACGCTTTAAGCCTTATTAAAATTTCCATTGTTTTTGGAACATCGAGACCGATGTTTCTTAAAAGATCAACGCCTGCAAACACTTTTTCCGTCTTATCATCAAGCAATATCTTTCCTGCATCCAAAACTATAATGCGCTTTGCTAGCTGAGCCAATTCATCCACATCATGAGAAATCACAAGAATTGTTAAACCGCTCTGGTTAAGCTTAGCAAGACAATCCATTATCCTTGCCTTACCGCGTGCATCAAGCCCACTTGTTGGTTCATCAAGCACAAGCATGCTAGGACCCATAGCAAGTACACCTGCTAATGCTACAAGGCGCATTTCTCCACCACTTAGCTTAAATGGAGACCGATCTGCAAATTTAGCATAATCAAACCCAACCAGACCTAGAGACTCTTTTACTCTTCTACGTACCTCTTTCTCAGGCAAACCTAGATTTCTAGGTCCAAAAGCTACATCACGTGCTACTGATTCCTCAAAAAGTTGGCTTTCTGGGAATTGAAAAACAAGTCCGACCTCTTTTCGGACTTCGTTTGGATGAATATCCTTGCCTACCTCTTTACCTTTAAAAAATATCTTGCCTGATGTGGGAAATAAAAGTCCATTTAAGTGCTGGGCAAGCGTGGATTTTCCGGAGCCTGTTGGTCCAATAAGGCCAATAAATTCACCTTTTCTTATGCTTAAATTTATACCCTTTAGCACAGCCTGGTCTGGTGAATTGTTTGCGAAGTAAGTAAAGCTAAGATCGCGCAGCTCGATCAGCATAAAGCAGCCACCAGCTCATCTACCGTAAGAATCGTATTAGGGAGATTGACTCCTGCAATAAGAAGCTCTTCAGCTATCAGCCTAGCTGCTGGAGCCCCTACACCAATTTTACTTAACGCTGATAAGTTAGAGAAAACATCGCGTGGTGAGCCATCCATTGCTATAGAGCCATTTGATAATATGATAATTCTATCAGCAAGCACGGCTTCATCTGGTATATGAGTGATATATAGTATCGTTATGCCATATTCCCTATTAAGCTTTTCTATAGTTGATATAATATCTGCTCTTCCCTTAGGGTCTAGCATTGAGGTTGCCTCATCTAAAACTATATATTTTGGATTCATGGCAAGTGCGCCAGCAATTGCTACCTTTTGCTTCTGACCGCCTGAAAGCATATGCGGATCTATCGATGAAAAATCAGTCATGCCTACAGTCTTAAGGGCGCTATCTACACGAAGTTTTATTTCATCTGTACTAATACCTAAGTTTTCTGGCCCAAAAGAAACATCTTCTTTAACACTTGAAGCAACAATTTGGTTATCGGGATTTTGAAAAACCATCCCGACGCGCTGGCGTATTTCCCAAATAGCTCTTGGATCATCTGTTGATAACTCATCGACTTTTACTTCTCCGCAAGTTGGTTTCAAGAGGCCATTTATGTGCCTTGCAAGCGTTGACTTCCCTGAGCCG
>JASEIR010000204.1 GCA_030017355.1 Actinomycetota bacterium | reverse complement strand
GAGGGGAGCAGACCGAGGACCGGGGACCGGCAAAAATACCCTCCCCCTTGAGGGGGAGCTAAACCAAATACCCTCCCCCTTGAGGAGGAGGACTTAAAATAATCCCTCTTTTTTTGAGGGGGGCCCATATAATTCCCTCCCCCTTGAGGGGGGGCTAAACCAAATTCCCTCCCCCTTGAGGGGGGAGGGTTAGGGTGGGGGTGAAAAATGGACGGGAGAAAAAAGGGGGAGGGTGATAATGCACACGATACCGAGCGCCTTTTATGACATTTATAAGACAGTGGCCTTTATGACGTTTATAAGTCAATGGGTTTTGGGAATTAAACACTGCGCAAGATTCAAACTTGGGGTTTGGTAGCATGTGTTATCGCCGGCGGCGACGGTCACTTCTTGCAAGAATTGGCTTGCTGTTTATCATCATATCACTGTTTGGCCTTGCCTTCATCTTGTGCACGGATATATTTACAATGATTGAGCAAGCCAGGCTGCATGATGATTGGAACAACGCACTGAACGGCCAAGTAAAAAGACCTAGCGAGTCGATAGCTGAGAATTTACCAAGCATAACCCGGCAAGATCCCTCAACAGTTGAACTATCAGAGCTACAAAACGGTATCCCTAAGGGTACACCAATAGCCCGAATTGTAATTCCAAAAATTAGGGTAGATGCCATAGTTTTAGAAGGAACGAGTCTCGATGTCCTCAAATATGGCCCCGGCCATATGAAAAACACAGCCATGCCTGGCGAGATAGGAAATGTCGTTATTTCAGGTCATCGCGTTACTTATAGCAGACCATTTTATCGCCTAAATGAGCTTAATTATGGCGATCCCATTTATCTATATACCAAGTCTAATATGTTTATCTACCACGTGGTAGCTAAGAAAGTTGTAGCGCCTTCGGATATGAGCGTTACCCTTCCTACATCTGATAGAACTCTGACTTTAACAACGTGCAATCCACGCTTTAGCGCAAGGACTCGATTAATAGTTATCGCAAAAATGTACGACAGGTCTTCAATTTATATGTTTAGATGTTTAGATGTTGGCGATTAAGGGCAAACTAGTGATCAAAAAGGAGGTAGTATATTGAAGAAAGCAGCAATAATTGCCTTGATTGCGTTCATGGGGGTAATTTTATTATCCGGACAGGTCTTTGCTCTAGATGACGGAACACCAACAGTTACTTCAACCAATCCATCTAATGGTGAAACCGGGGTAAGCGTAGCGACAAATATTACAGCAACTTTCTCAAAGGACATGTCTGCAACAACTATTAATAAAGATACTTTTACTTTAAAGCGGGATTCAATTACTGTAGAAGGACAAGTAACGTACGACCAAGGAACTAGAAAGGCAACCTTTAGCCCAAACGAAAGCCTTGCTTTTTTAACCACCTATACAGCAACATTAACAACTGGTGTGATGGATGCAAGCGGAACTCCCTTAGCTAAAGAAGTAACCTGGAGCTTCACCACAGAAGCCACGCCAACTACAACCACTACAACTACTAAGGTAGCGACAGAAACGCCTAGCGGAGTACTGCCGAAAACTGGTGGTTTTCCAATTTATCTTTTTGTTGGACTTGGTATAGGTGGGGTTGCACTTGGTCTTACTGCTTTGCGCAGAATAAATCAGCACTAGGCTATACAGCCAGCGCTTTAACAGTTTATTTTATGCAAGCTTTAGACATACCTGGCAAGAAAACCCCAAAATTAGATTACTCTTTCTTGCTTGGGTTACTTTTTCCTTAGGTAATGAGTAAACACGCCGTTGCTGCTTTCTGACTTGATTAGCTCATTGCCTGTATGTTCGCACCACGAAGCTAGATTATTGCCCGAGCCCGGATCAGTGCACTGCATCATTAAGACCTGACCCGGTGCAAGTTTTTCCATTGCCCTTTTTGTCTTTAAAACTGGCATTGGGCAAATATCGCCTTTGCAATCTAAAACCTGGTCTACTTTTATACTAGTTGTAATCACAGCTACAGCCCCTCCTTAAGCATTTTTTAAGTTTATCGGCTAATTGCGCTTTTTCTTTATCTACTTCTTACTTTCAACCATTCAAATGGCTGTACATTAGGCTTTCGCATCTTTCGCATATATTAGCGACTCTCAAGTTAGCGACTCTCAAGTTGCAGTTGCTGTCTCCAGTTCTCCGTCATTTATTTCGGCGGTTGGCAGTTCGCGGTCGGCGGTGTTTCAAATCAAATCGGTCTGCGGTCGTTTTTAGCGGAAGTTAATAAGCCGCTTACCAGTTAAATGAACCTTACCAGTTAAATGAACTAACCAGCTCATCTAGCTTCTTCGACATTTCGGCTATCTGCTGAGTTAATTCAAATATTTGCTCGGAGGAATCCTTGCTAAGCTCAGTAGCAGCCGATATTACTGGAACTGATGCAAATGTTTGTTCGTTTTCTTTTGCAATATTGCCTATAGCCTCTGCAACCATCGTTGTTGAAGCAGCAACTTGCTGGGTCAAGCCGGTATTTTGTTCAGCTACTGCCGCTATTCCATCTACGGCCTTTAAAACCTTCTCTGATGACTCGGTCATTCGATTGGCAGCTGAGCGAACTGAGGCAATTTGCATCATTACCTCTTCAGTTGATTCCATCATTGCATCTATTGCAAAACCTGCGTGCTTAGACATTTCATTTACAGTCTCTACCTCAGATGTACCTTTTTCCATTGCTTCTACTGCCTGCATGGTCTC
>JASEIR010000203.1 GCA_030017355.1 Actinomycetota bacterium | reverse complement strand
GCCTGAAGCGGCGGCCGTTTAAGCAATCCCTCGGCATTGCTCGGGAAATGCTTTGCATTTTTAACTTTAATTTTGAATTTTGAATTTTTAATTTTGAATTTATCTATCGCCTAAATAGCTATCTTAACATAGCTGATGGCAAAGATAATCGCTCGTGCCAATAAAATAGTTATGGCTGAAGCAACAAAAATAAGCCATATAACCTCATTTATATTCCTATGTGTGAGTGCGCCTTTTCCGTCGCCAATAAAGTTAGTCTTTCGCGGTATGCCGCCATAATAATTGGTTCCTCCTAGCCTTAAATCATTAGCACCTGCGACTGCAGCTTCTGGCAAACCACTGTTTGGACTTGCATGATGCTTGCTATCCCTTATTGCAACCTTAATTGCTTTAACAGCACTCTTTCTACATAGCAATGCAGCTATAGCTAATATCATTACAGATAGCCTTGCCGGAATATAATTTAATATGTCATCAAACCTCGCTGCTGCCCATCCAAAGTCCTCATACTTTTCGTTTTTGTAGCCAACCATGGAATCAAGCGTGTTTGCCGCCCTATATGCCATTGCAAGCGCAGGTCCTCCAATAAGTGCATATAAAATTGGAGCAATCACACCGTCAACCGAGTTCTCTGCAACAGATTCTATGGTTGCCCTAACAACATCTCGGCGCTTCATTTTATCTGTATCTCTACCAACTATACCAGCCACTTTTTCTTTTGCCTCTTTAAGATCTCCATTTTTTAAACACACAGCAATTTCTCTTGCTCTATCCATTAGCCCCCTTGTCGCTATTGTTGTTGATATTAACCACACCGAGACAACATATCCAAAGGTAGTGTTGGCAAGAAAGCTAAGCTTTACAATTCCCCAAGTCACTGAAGCTGCAGCCCCAACAACAATAACAACTAAAACCACACCCAGAAATCTTTTTCTTTCTCTTTCTAAACCATCTTTTAGAAACTTTCCTTCCAGAAATGTTATAAGTAGGCCAATCAATTGGACGGGATGAGGGATTTTTTTGGGGTCGCCTATTGCCAAATCAACTACGTATGCTAAGGCCACCTGGGCCCACATGGTCTGACACCCCCATGATTTTAAATATATAATCCATATCCAGGCTATCCGACACTACTTTAGCTAGATAATCAAGGCCCTTTTGCCGGTAAACATCATATTCTACTTCTGAGCTGTCCTGTTCAAGACCCTTCCTTGCCTTAAGAAAATCAAGAAGGCCCTTCCTAAACTCTCCATTGTCAAAGATGCCATGGATATAAGTGCCAATAACAAGGCCATCGGATGACACACATCCGTCGTTTACATCGCCTTTTATATTGCCACGCTTCTTTATCCTAAATGCGGCAAATGTGTTTTCAAGCGGTTTTGTAACACCCATGTGTATCTCATAGCCAGTTACTGTTTTACCACCAACTGGACCCAAAATAGCCCCACCACCACATACAACTGCTTCAACTTGTACTGTTACCTTCGATGGAATAATGCTTGTAATACAATTTAAAAGACCAATGCCATCTATCACGCTTTTGCTGGATTCTATACCATAATTATCTCTAATTTCCTTCCCAAGCATCTGATAACCGCCGCAAATTCCTATTATAGGAGTACCCAACTCCCTTAGACGGCGAATTTCTTCTGTCATACCTGTCTCATGAAGAACCCTCATATCATCAACCGTGTTTTTAGTCCCCGGAACTATCAAAAGATCGGTCTCACCAATTTGCGATCCAGGCTCTACATACCGCAAATTGACTCCTTGCTCATGCATAAATACGTCGATATCCGTAAAATTGGATATGTGAGGTAACCTAATAACCGCAATATCTATCATGCTATCAGTTGATGTCTTAAAATTTGCTTTATCCAGAGCTAGCGAGTCCTCGCTATCAATCTTTAATTCCTGCATATACGGAATTACACCGACAATTCTTACACCGGTTTTTGCTTCTAAAAAATCAATCCCTGGCCTAAGCAAGCTAACATCACCACGAAACTTGTTTATTGCTAGACCTCTTATTCTGGCACGCTCATCGAGATCTAATAACTCAAGGGTTCCTATAAGCGAGGCAAACACCCCTCCTCTATCGATATCACCAACAAGAATTACTGGAGCATCCGCCATCTTTGCAATCCTCATATTTGCTATGTCTTCATTCTTGAGATTAATTTCCGCTGGACTTCCAGCTCCTTCAATTATTATCATATCGAAGTTATTAAGAAGATTTTTTAAAGACTCCTCAACAATCTTTAGTAAACTAAGCTTTTCGCTGTGATACTCTTTTGCTGATAAGTTCTTATAGACTTTTCCTCTTACTATTACCTGCGCACGCTGACTATCCGTTGGTTTAAGCAAAATCGGATTCATATCAACGCTGGGTTTTATTCTTGCAGCAGCTGCCTGCAGGGCTTGAGCCCTTCCTATTTCATGTCCCTCCTCAGTTACGAATGAGTTAAGCGCCATATTCTGGCTTTTAAAAGGAGCTACTTTGTATCCTTTATCGGACATAATCCTGCAAAGAGCTGCTACCAGAAGGCTCTTTCCGGCATCTGACGATGTCCCTTGTATCATTAGTGTCTTGGCTTTCATAGTAAACCTCAGAATTCAGCGATTAGCTATCAGCCAACAGGCAATTAAAAATAAAAGACTGGGGACCGCCGAACATTAAAAATTCAAAATTTAAAATGCAAAATTAAAAATTGCAATTCAAAATTAAAAATTGATATATAGCTCTAAAGTGCTT
>JASEIR010000202.1 GCA_030017355.1 Actinomycetota bacterium | reverse complement strand
CAATGATTTCACCAATTTGTTTAGACTTCTCTCCTAAGGCCTGGATTTTGTTTGCTGTAGAAAGGACGGTTTCTCTCATTGCGCTCATGCCTGATACAGCTTTATCAACAGAATCTTTTCCCATTTCAGCTGTGCCCAAGCTTGCCGACGCAACCCTTGCAACAGTTGTTGCGTTTTCGACTACTTCACTAACAGCTGAGCTTAACTGCTCCATCATTCTATGGGCCTCAGAAACATCTCTTGCTTGTTCTTGGGCGCCGCTTGCAACCTGGTTTATGGCGGTTGATATCTGACCCGCAAGCTGATTCACTTCAAGTACAGAATTTGCCTGCTCTTCCGAAGTGCGGGAGAATACCGACATAGAGTTTACTATCTCGGTATTTGCATTTTTGATTTGCTCAGAATTTAATGCAACTCTTTGCGAGGAATCCAACAAACTCTTTGCAGACTCAGATATTTTTCTAAAAGCATTTCTCGAGGGGTCTATGACTTGGCGTTTCAGAGCAATGGTCACTGCGCCAAATACTATTATCGATAGAGCAATTATCAGCCAGTTAGTGGTGCCAGCTCTTTTTTGGGTTTTGGAAATTTGGTCTGAAAGGCCGGTTGATTGCTTTGTTATGAGCTTGTGAAGCTCATTTACATCATTTGAGGCCTTATTTATTGCAGCGTTAAAACTTTTTACAGCTTGGCTGGCATTCTTCTGGTTCCGCATATTGGAGGGCATCTTAAATATTTCTCGGGCTCTCAAATCAGCTACGGCTAAATCTTGCTTGATATTTGCTAATAGCTGATCAGCTTCCGCCGAGCGTAAAGCTTGATCTAGTTCAGCGCTTTTGCTGTCAATGGTTTTTCGAAGCTCTTTATACGAGGAGTAAATCGCTTCAGGATTTCCAGCAACCAAAACATCATCTACCAGCTTTGAGCTTTGCTCAACTAGCAAATGTACCTCGCTTATCAACTCAACATTTTTTAAGGCCCTCTGATAAGAGGAGACAACATGGTTGGTTCTGGATTGAGCAATGAAGCTATTTGTGCTTGTTACAAACAGAAGTAAGAGCATTACAGCAAGACCTATTGATATCTTGGTAAAGATAGACATGCGTTCTAACATATCAGCCCCCGATTCAATTAGTACTAGATGCAAGAAGCCTTATATTTTCTAATAGGTTTCTTATCGTCAAATTATTGAAAGACTTAAGAAGAGGAGAGGGACGTTCCTCCGATTTAACCGATTTGGTTCAAATCGGCTAAATCGGAGGAACGTCCCTCCAGGTTCTTTCAGGTCAGGTCTTTAGATATCATAGTAGAGGAAGAACTCATAAGGGTGCGGGCGAAGCCTTAGGGCATCCACCTCATTTTCCCTCTTGTAATCAATCCACGCTTTAATTATGTCCTCGGTAAAGACATTGCCTTTGAGTAAGAATTCGTAATCTGCTTCAAGAGCATCCAATGCCTCATCAAGGCTGCCTGGCATTTGAGGAATTTTAGCAATCTCTTCTGGAGGAAGTTCATATAGGTCTTTTTCCATTGGCTCGCCTGGATCAATTCTGTTTTCAATTCCATCAAGACCAGCCATCAGCATTGCTGCAAAAGCCATATAAGGGTTGCACGATGGATCGGGGAACCTTACTTCTACTCTCTTTGCCTTTGGTGATGGTGAATACATCGGGATTCTTATTGATGCAGAGCGGTTTCTTGCAGAATAAGCAAGATTCACTGGCGCCTCAAATCCTGGAACAAGTCTCTTATAAGAGTTGGTGGTTGGATTTGTAAGGGCAGCAAGAGCTTTCGCATGCTTGATAATCCCGCCGATGTAATGCAGTGCCATCTCGCTTAATCCAGCATATTCAGAGCCAGCAAAAAGTGGGTTTCCATCCTTCCAGAGGCTTTGGTGAGTATGCATGCCCGAGCCATTGTCCCCAAAGATTGGCTTTGGCATAAAGGTAACTGTCTTTCCATGCAAAGCAGCTACATTCTTTATAATATACTTAAAGAGCATGAGCTTACCAGCCATCTCAATTAGGGGCGCAAATCTCATGTCAATTTCACCTTGGCCAGCAGTTGCAACCTCATGATGCTGCGCCTCAACATAGATGCCGCATAGCTGCATGATGGTAACCATCTCTGATCTTAGATCATCAAGGCTATCTGTTGGTGGTACTGGGAAGTAGCCCTCTTTATGTCTTGGCTTGTAACCAAGGTTTGGATTTTCAACTCTACCGCTATTCCAAACACCTTCAACAGAGTCCAAAAAATAGTATCCCTCATGTGCATTCTGATCAAAGCGAATATCATCAAAGATAAAGAACTCGGCCTCGGGGCCAAAATAGGCGGTATCAGCTATCCCAGAAGACTTCATATAATTGACTGCTTTTGTTGCAATATATCTTGGATCGCGATCATATGGCTCCTTTGTAACTGGGTCGTAGATGTCACAGATAAGGCTTAAAGTCTTAGCTTTTTTGAATGGATCCATTATTGCTGTTGCTGGATCTGGGATGATCAACATATCGGAAGCATTGATTGTCTTCCATCCTCTGATTGACGAGCCATCAAACCCAAATCCCTCTTCAAAGCTTGCCTCACTTAGCTCATCAATAGGAACCACGAAATGCTGCCACACACCAGGCAGGTCGATAAACTTAAGATCGACAAAAACAGCTTTGTTTTCCTTTGCAAACTCCAAGACGTCTTTTGGCGTAGCGCCTGCCATAATTACTTCCTTAACCTGCATATGTCCTCCTCTTTAAATTGAAATGTCTGGT
>JASEIR010000201.1:565-2802 GCA_030017355.1 Actinomycetota bacterium | reverse complement strand
GATATCAATCGATGGATCTTCTGATCTTAAGGTTTTGCCTCTGAACGAGATGCCCCAAGAAGTTGATCCCTAATAGCAAGATAAAGCCCGGGGGAGTAGGTTTTCAAGGCTTCCTGGGCAAAACGTCTTACTTTCTTTGGCAGGATAGCCATGCTGACCAGTAATGCATGCGGCATATGGCGGTTGCAGAATAGCTTATCAAGCATAGACTCAAACGGTTTTCTAATCACAGGTGGCATTTTCATAACCAAGCGATAAGCTTTCATGAATGGGCGAAAGAATGCCGATGCAAATCGAACTTCGTCTTCAGTTAAAGTTGGCTGGTTTAGTAAAACCTCGTCACCATAATTAAAGGTTGTAGGGATAAATCCGGCTTCGCGTGATATCTCATATGCCTTGGTATTTGGATATGGATAAAAGATTGCTGCAAGGGCTCGCTCTGTCTTGATTTCTGCATTGAGCTTTATGGTGTCAAGAATTCTTGGTAAAGTTTCGTAAGGCAAGCCCACCATATTGTAGGCAAGCGTCTTTATGCCAACTTCATGACAGGCTTTAAACGCGCGAACTATCTGTTCTCGTTTAATGTGACGGTTAAGAATATGGTTATTTATATAATCGTTGCCTGATTCGACGCCCAGATGAATTCTATAGCATCCTGCTTCTCTTAAGGCAGTAGCAACATCGTCTGTTATAAGATTTACCCTGGCATTGCAAGAAAAAGGGAGCCCAATTTCTGTTTTATACCTGTCAATGAAATCAAAGAACCATTTTTTCTTGAGCGGAAGTATATCATCCAGAAAGCTCACGTATTTAATGGGTTGGTAGTCATTGATTAACTTTTTAATGTATTCTATTGATCCTTCAGGGCTTCTGAACCGTACATACCTATTCTTGTTAGGATAGAGCTCTCTAATTTTATGGTTACAGCAATAGGTACAGCTGTAGGGGCAACCTCGTGATAGCATAACGCTTGCTGTCCTAATTAGGGAAGATTCAAGTTTCGGGTAATCAAAAAGAGAGAAATCTGGAAGAGGAATACTGTCAAGGTCCTCAATCAAGGGACGTACTGGATTTTCAAAATAGCGTCCATTTCTCATGTATCTAAGATTGGCAATTTTTTCATAACCTTTGCTTTCATCAAGGGCCGAGCATAACTCCACAATGGCACCTTCAGCTTCTCCAGAAACCACTAAATCAATTCCTTCAGTAGATGCGCATTCCATCGGGTTTATGGTTGCGTGGTAGCCACCAGAGACGGTGATTGACTCAGGAGCAGCCTCTTTAGTCCAGCTCGCATATTTCTGAACGTCTTGAAAATTATTGGTCCAGGTTGAAAAACCAACTAGATCTGGCGAAGCATCTCTAATGCGCTCGATATAATCCTCGCGTTGAATGGGATTTACAAGGTGTAAGAGTTTGACATCATGGCCTTCAAGCTTTAGCACGGCTGATAAAGATGCCAGCCCTTCCGAATAAAATCCGTGCCGCGGACGGTCTGGCGCCGTGTTCACCGGATAATCTGCATAAACAAAAAGGATTTTCATCTAACTATTCTTCCTTTCGGTTGCTTTACGGCTGGAATATACAACAGAATTCCCAAGGGCTTTACTTGTTAAACATCAGCTGTCGGGTTAGTTGAAAAACAGCATAAGCAGTTGATCAAAAAACGTTGTTAGCGGTTGATTAGGCAGCAGACCGAAGGTTAAATTGTGATGATAGTTGCTAAAGCGATATAATAAATGTGTTTACGCAGCTGAAGATGACGAGCTGTAGGCAAAGATAGATAGAAATGGTTTTTTCTTAAGGCAGGGTTTGGGTTGGCAACAAGCGTAAAAGTAAATAAACTATTAAGTTTATACTACTCCAGGACTGCTTATATTAGGAGTCAGTTAAGAAAATGGTTTTTATTCTCGTTTGTTATTGGCATACTTGTTGGACTGGCAGTTGCTGGAGTAGATAATATCATCTACAGCGAGCTTTGGTCTTATATGCATGGTTTTACCAGTAATTATTTCCTGGCATTTGCGCTGCCTTTCACAGGGATCATGGCTGCTGCCCTCATCGTTCATAGATTTGCATCAAACCCTAATATACATAGCACCGAAGAAGTGATTAGGGCTTACCATGAAGATAATGGGCAGATTAATCTTGCCTCTTTTCCAGCAAAAGTTGCTGCATCAATTCTTACTATTGGTTTTGGCGGCAGTGCGGGTATGGAGGGGCCAAGCATCTATATT
>JASEIR010000201.1:0-555 GCA_030017355.1 Actinomycetota bacterium | reverse complement strand
ATTGGGGCTTCCGCGGCAGCCTGGTCAAAACAAATTTTTAGAAGATTTGGCTTTGAGGATGCAGACCTTCGCTGGATGGTTCTTGCTGGAGCTGCAGCTGGTATTTCTGCTATTTTTAAAGCGCCTTTGACCGGTATTGTCTTTAGCCTTGAAGTACCTTATAAAGACGATTTCGCCCACGATGCGCTTATTCCATCCCTAATTGCATCTGTCACATCCTACATGGTTTTTGTTAGCATGGTTGGGGTTGGCCCGCTTTTTAAGGCGCCAAAACTGTATGCAATTAATTATCAAGATTTATTGCTATCGATAGTTCTTGGATTGATATGTGGTCTCTCAGCAAGACTGTTTGTGATGTTTTTCCACTGGTTTGGACGATTTATTAGAAATAAATCCGCAAATTTCATGCAAAATGTGATATCTGGCAGTGTTGTTATGGGCCTGGTTGGGGTCACATCGATTATGCTTTTTAACGCACCCTATGCTTTGGGAACTGGATATGAAGCAATAAATGATATTCTTGCAGGCAAAATGTTAGCCTGGCAGCTAATAGTG
>JASEIR010000200.1:1678-2826 GCA_030017355.1 Actinomycetota bacterium | reverse complement strand
CGTTTGAATGATCTAAGTGCGCATGCGTGAGAATAACTGCATCGATCTTACTCGCATCTATAGGCGGCTGCGATTTAGCGCATTTTACAAGTGTGCCCGGCCCTGGATCTAGTATTATATTTTTACCTTTAATCCTAATAAGGGATCCAGCTGAAGATCTTAGCTGTTTAGCCACAACAAAACGTCCGCCAGCAGTACCCAAAAACTTTATAAAATTACGATCTTCCATGCGCTTTCCCTCTTACATCAACGGGCTCAGACAATTTATTCCAACTTCAGTTAGCTTAGCAGAATTCTCTTCGCCTTCAACTGCGCCTGGCTACATTGTTTTGTGGGTTGAGAAATTCTAGAATTCCATTACCTGCTTTTTGGTACCGATTTATGCTCGTTCATTAGCAAGTAGTGGCTAAAACGAAAATAATTCCGCAGAGCTTCCTGCCAACTTTGTCGAGGCGACTGAACGCTATTTGAACTCCGATTTGTTGAATAGATTGGCTAAATTCCGTTTGAATCACCTGTTGGAAAACTTCTTCTACCGCTGACTTTTTCTACCCAGAAATCGTGGTAGACTTTCCTGGTGGCTTGAACATAGGGTAAGCGCTGGGCCACAAGCTCCTCAGGTGTAAGCCCATCAATTTTTAAGCCGCGCCTTTCGGCATGTTTGAAGTACTGATTATCAGCAGTATTGCAGAACATGCAGGCTGTTACAATATAATCAGGATTATCTCGGTTTGGGTGCCCTTTCGGCAGCAAGTGATCCCATGAAAGACTTAGCCAGTTCTCAAAAGACTCAGTGCCATCTAGGCCACAATACCGACACTTAAAACCATCACGTTGATGCACAGAAAAAGCATAACCTCTTAAAGCATCATTAAAGCCTGCCATACACCCTCCATTGGCACTGATATTAGTGCACTATAATAGCACTTACATATCTATCCTATCCCCGACTGGCTAGATCATAAAGAATCGTTATGGACAGGGGTGTTGCTATGCATTCTACAGATTCTCAAGAAAATACACGATGCATAGCAACATCCCCTTGCTATTCACAGGTTGCCATTTATTCTTAAGCTTACTGGTACAATTTAACGAGTTTATATCCATTGTCTATTGACTTGGTTGCTTTCTATACAAAACTGTGCCAC
>JASEIR010000200.1:0-1668 GCA_030017355.1 Actinomycetota bacterium | reverse complement strand
CAATTATCAACAGCCCTAAAAAGGTGAGGCTCATATAGCTTGGAAGTCCTATCCAATTACCTGTAGCAACTTGCAAAATCCCATATTGTAAGAATAAAAATATGCCATTAAATATTGCGGAAATCCATAATCCGATACCAAAGAACAAGGTTTTTTATCAACATCCAGCTTCATCTCTCCACTGACTATTCTAGAAGACGGTCGAACTTATTTCCATGTAGCATAACCTGCCTTCGGCAATAGAATCCCATCGAGAGGGCTTGGAAGTGCTCTCTTTGCCACAAGCTCATTACCTTTATAGAGAAACATTTCCTTTCGTTTAAAATTAATATTAATTTTAACAACACATTTATCGTCTCGTATGGCCCATATCCACTGTTCATCAAGCCCTAAAGCCGACATTAGAAGCACATCTTTATATGACCCAAAACTTAGAGCTAAAGGGGTTTCGGTAAATCTTGGCTTAACCATGTTAATTAGATCGTTGGCTGGCTTATAATCGGCTAGTCTTAATGCGTTACTTTCCAGATCAAGTAGCTTCACCTGGCCACCGCAAGCATCCATAAAAATTTTATCTCCAAGTTTAACTAGATCAGACCCAGCTCCAGCAATAAAACTACAATAATCACCACTTACTTTCTGATACTTAACATGTGCTTCTCGAACATTACATACAACAAGACTTCCAACTATCGATCCAGGCATATGCCTGGAAGGATGATCGTACGTGGCAAGCACTGTAAAATCCCCAGGCTTTCCGTATAAAAGTAATGGGTATGGCCCGGAAGCATCTTTAGGAAGTTCTGGTTTTAACAATCGTTTCTCAATATTATCTCCCTTGTGTATCTCAACAACGATCTGGCCCTTCTCAAAGGTACTCCCTTTAGCACTAGGCTCATGGGTTTGCTGAAAGTATGCCATTATAATGGCTTTTCCGCTTGATGGCCTATGAACAACCGCAGGCGACCCAACTTTCAGGAAAGTTTTAGAATTAATTACTCTGTCGCTGTCCCAGACCAGTTTGAAAAAGCCGCTATCTCTAATTTTATCTTTGTATGGCAAAGAGATATTCTCAAAAGATATCCCGCCTGTTTTAAGATTCCAGCGACCAAGAAATGTCTTTCTCTGGCTAGCTTCCTTTTGAGAATTATATACTACAGGGAAAAACATAATTAAAGGAACACTAATCGTTTTACTAACTTCTGTGTTCGTAGCTTTTGGGTTGCCATCTTTGCTAACACAACTAGAATTTAATACCAAAATAAATAACATCAGTATGGCTGTAACCCTTTTCATTGGCATGTTCCTTACCTATCTAAAAATCCCTAACCTAGAGGTTTGCTAGGCCGCTATTTTATTGTGAGCGGCCTAGCTGCTGACTGCTTTGTGCCACCAAGGGGACGTTGCTATGGATACTATGGATATTATAGATATTATGCATCTTATTTTATAAAGGAAACATTGCAAAAATAGAATCCATAACAACATCCCCTTGGCTAACTTTTGGGTTGCCTTGCGCTGGAGTAATGTAAAAATACATGCCTATTTCGGCTATGATTAACAGTGTTGATAGTAAAAGAGCAGTATTTGCTATGTTCCTTGCATTGGTATGTGGTTGGGTTAAGATTCTAGCTCGCCATGCTGCTACTAGACCAAGTAAGCTTAAAA
>JASEIR010000001.1:43878-48670 GCA_030017355.1 Actinomycetota bacterium | reverse complement strand
TCCCCTCCCTTGAGGGGAGGGGCTAGGGGAGGGTGATAATTTTGAATTTTTAATTTTGAATTATTAGGACCCCAGGACCCTATAATCTATTTCCGTTTATACAGTTACAGGTTGATAGCTTTTAAGAAAGCTCGGGACATCGCTGGCCTCGCGTGGTCCGACTACAACTTTCCAATCGCCAAGCTCATCCTCAAGCTCGCCACTAATCTGGGCAACATAACCTGGGATAACTACATTGCGGTGATTTACCTTCTCCTCGATTCCGCTTTTCTTAACAAAAGCAGCAATTCTTTCTGGAACAAACTTACCAGCAGCCCACGCTGTAAGAACTGATAAGCCTTCAACATCAACAACGCCTAACCAAGCCGGCATCTTACTTCCTTCCACCTCAGACGATACTATGAAGTAGGTAAGAGAGAAGTTTGTTGTAACTAATACCGGTGAATTTTCATCTGGCGAGTTGATTGGATAGAATCCCTGCTCTACCTGCATTGGCCTTTGTGGGTCGGTATAGATATTTTGCCGCAAAACGAAAAGCGGGTAGGCCTTCTCGGGGCTTAGGTCGCGCATGACGATTATTCCACCGTATTTCATAACATAGACCGCTGCATGAACGGCTTCCATCATGTCATCATCTGTTTCTTCTGCCGGCATTGTAATTGTCGGGTAACCGTATGGTCGAAGCTTCTTTTTCAAAGCAGCCCTTCTTAGGTATACAAGACTCTCATGGGTATCCTTTAGCTGGCGCGTACCAGGATCAATTACAAGGTCTTTTACACCTGCTGCATCAAGTTTTGTAGTAAGATCGCCTAGCGAATCTAGTGAGGAAGCCCTAACAGCAAGCGGTGCCTGATATTGCTTGGCAAGCTCGAGCATCTGGTCTACATTGCTCTCAGTAGCAGCATAGATTAGAGGCTTGGACGTACCTGCAACCTCAAGCGCCTTACCCATTGCATCTGGACTTTCCGATATAAGAACTAGCGGTAGATCAGTTGCTGCTTGAACCTTTTTAACAAAATCAGCAAATTTTGCGCTATCCCCGGATGCGTTCTTTATGGCAACTAGATTCGCCTTGAGAACTTGTCCAACACGCTCAAAGCTTACGCCTTTAAGCGACTCAACCTTTGCAATAGCATCAGCTTCGTCCATTGCATCATCAATAAGTAAGGCAAAACCTGGCGGGTTGAAGAACGTCTTTTCGTGGCGGAATAATACCAATTCCTCACCGATTTTTAGCGCGTTATCACCAGTACCAATAGTAACTCCTCTCATCGGAGGAGCGGAAGCTGATGAAAGTGCTGCTTTAGCCTCTTCAGTTACATGCGGGCAGGCATCAAGAGATGCGCCACCAGCTGCAAGTTTCATGGCAAATGCAAGGCATGTCGGCACGCCACATTCTCCACAGTTTGTTTTTGGTAGTTGTTTAAAGATATCTAGGCCTGTTAAAGCCACATTAAAGCACCTCCCAATCTAGATGCTAGAAACTAGATCGGCGCTAAAGCACCCAACTAGAAACTAGATAAAAACCATATTATCAATACTCTCTGAAGTATAAAACTATTCCTTCTCTGGATATTACATTAATGGATCCATTGTCATAACAGGATGGCCAACACTCTTGCAATAAGGACCCAGCTCCTCCATTGTTGTAAGGATTGTCTCATCAGCAATCTTATCCAGAAAATCTGGATCGCCAATTCGCTCTGCCTGCTTTTGAAGAAGAGGTCTTAGCTGCTCCTTTAAGTCCTTAGGCATCCATACCAAGCGTGCAAATCCCCCATCTGCTGAGCAAAACTTCTCGCTTGTTACATAATATTTTCCAATACCCATCATACCAGGAGTCTGCACGCCACCGCCAACAAGACCTGCCATTGTTGAGAACGTCATTCCAAACGGGGTCATACCGGCATAGTCACGGTTGACAATCATAAATCCGCTTCTGATATCACCGGTCTCCAAATCCATAATTGGCAGATGGGCAACTATGGCTTCAAAACAGCCGCAGGAGGTCATAGGGTTTTCCATAATGCTATAAGCAAAGAGACGCTCTACATTTCCTTGCGTTGCTTTGGCTAGATACTCGTTAATGCCTGCCCACTCGCCTTTTTCTGCATTGATTAGCTCACCTTTTGCAACTGGCTGGTTTGGCCCAGTTGGATTAATCTCATATGATGCCTTGCCATCCAACCAGTTATAAGCACCGCAGAGACCAAGCCTTTGCGGTGAGATAATGCACACGTGCTTTGGTGCAAATGACTGGCAAAGCGTGCAGGAATAGAAAACGTCAACACTATCATCGGTAAGCCCTGCCACGCGCTCATCACGCTCTGCGTATGCTTTAGTAGCTATTGGCGCAAGCTCTTTGACCTTTTCCTGGTCCGTAATTATTGTTACCTGAACCTTATCAACAATTGCTGGGAAATCTGATATAAGCTTTGCATGGAATATCTTTCCAAAATCAGCCAGTGAGAAGCCTCTCTCAACAGCCTTCTTACCAATTCTAATCCAGGCTGTATCTCTCTGGCCAATATGCATGACACCTTCGGCACCGTTTACCATATGGTGAAGCTGCCGCTCTAGAATCGGCTCAAAGTCTTTTTGCATTTTTCTACCGGCCACTTCTACAATAATCGCAAGCGGCAGTCTTGATTTTTCCGGCATGTCGGCGATTTGCGGTCCAATGACTTCGATTTTCCCATCTTCAACCTCATCCATATCCTTCATCGATAAGAACTCAAAGCAATCCGTCTTCGAGCCACCAAATTCGATATAGAGGTCATCTTTGCGGATACGCTCGCCCTCAAAAGCAGGCCCATAAGCAACTGGAATGTCAATCTTATCAACCTTAATTTTAAGCCCACGAACCTCAATTGACTTCTGAACGATGTTTTCAATTGGGACATTTGAAACAACATGCTCGTAAGTGCAAACACCAGTTGGCAGAATCTCAGGAATATCGGTATCTGCAATTGTTGGGAAGCCATAGCTTATGGCACCTGCTGCACATGCATACTTGATTGGATCAACGTGCCCAAGGGCTATGACGAAGGCAAATACACGATTTTGGTTATATTTAAGTATTCTCTTATAATCGCCAGGCTGAACACCGCCAAAGGACATTGCAGCTCTCGTTGCAAAACCAAGTGACCATATCTGGCCATAAACATGGGGATCGAATGGGACCAACCTAGTTTCCCATCCAAGCTGCACTCCTTCTTCGGCCAACTGCTCTGCAATACATTTCCCGTCGGTGCTGCCCGCCATAAAGACATAGAGGTTTTTGCCCTGCAGCTCCCTTGCAAGAGCTACTGCCTGCTCATTGGTTGGCGCTGCCCCAACAACCGCAGCAAAGCCGGGGGCTGAGCCATCAACAAATTCCACACCGCGAGCACGCATTATGATGTCATCTGCAGCACCTAGGTACAGGTCAGTTACTGGTGGGTCGCCTATACCGATATAGCGAAGAGCCATGATCATCTCAGCTGCAAAAAGCGTTGCTATACCAGCGTCCAAGGTATTGCCTAAGTATGGCAGCCATAGCTTATCTGCAGGCTCTTCCGGCAGAAGGTCTTTGGCCATTTTTAAGATTTTCTCCATATCCGAGACCTTCTGTACCTTTTCCCCAGTTAAGCCGTAAATAACCGGTAAGAAGTAACCGGTATTTGGAAGCTCCACGGCTTCATTTGGGCCTTTTGCATCAATTGCTTCCTTTATTTTGGCTTCAGCCAAATTAACCGTCTCGTGCGCGCCTTGAATTGCGGCAGTTGCAATGATCTTAGACACGTAGCTCCCTCCTCATTTCCATGTCGAAGAGGATTCTTTCTTGTTTCTTGTCAATTCCTAGTGCCTTTCTTTTCTTCTGGATGTGGTCAAGAACTGCTGCAAGTATGTCTTCTTTCTTAGAAATAAAATCAAATCTTGCACCAAACTTCTCTTCCCATCCTTCTGTAATCAACCTCGTTACCTCTTCGCTTGATCCTACAGGTGAACCTACACCACCAAATATAACTGAAGCGCCGCTGGCAACTGCATAGACTGCGATAGTAAGTGCTTTTTCTGAATACCATTCGGGAGCCAAGCCAATTGCCGGCAAATCGCTTATATCCTCACCGAGTCCACCTTCCTCAACAATCTCAGTTAAGATCGTCAGTATCCGTGAGTTATCAACACATGAACCAAGATGAAGCACTGGCGGGATACCAACTGCTTCGCAAATCTCACGCAAGCCCGGCCCAGCGTGTTCCATCATCTCGGGCTGCATATAACCGTGCTTTGCAGCACCAATTGCCGCGCAGCCAGTCATAACTACGAGTACATCTTTCTTGATCAACTCTCTTACTAGATACATAATGTTTTCATCATGCACTGTCCTCGGGTTGTTGCAGCCAACGATAGCTGCTACACCCTGAATGCGGCCGCTGATGATGGCATCATTTAGCGGCCTAAATGACGCGCGGAATCTTCCCCCTAGCATGTAACGGATATACTCGTGGCTAAAGCCAGCAACTAGCGGACTCTTGTGCTGCGGTATATAGATTTCACCTCTGCGCTTTGTAAAGTTATCTATTGCAAGCTTTATGATCTCTCGGGCATTCTCGTCCGCATTGTGCTCTTCAAACTGTATGTGCCTTGCGCCTGTGATTCTCATGCGCTCGTTGGTTGTTATAAGCTCGGTGTGATAATCCTTGGCTACTCCTTCAAGGCCTTGGAAAACGCACTGGACATCAACAACCATGGCATCAACAACACCTGTCATTAAAGCAAGCTCAGCTTGCAGCATATCGCCAGCCGG
>JASEIR010000001.1:15792-43868 GCA_030017355.1 Actinomycetota bacterium | reverse complement strand
TACCGCCAAGGTTAATGCCGCTAGCGCCTTTTGACTTCGCATACTCGATTAATTCAGGATCGGACGCCGCATCAACTATCTTCTCCGAGAGAAGCGGTTCATGTCCATGCACTATAATATTTACCTGATCTTTCTTCAGTATGCCGAGATTAGCTTCTGAGACAAGAGGATGAGGCGTGCCAAACATGATATCTTGCAAATGCGTTGCGGTCATCGAGCCGCCCCAACCATCAGCTAAACAAGCCCGAACTAAATGAGTTGTTATGTGCTCGGCATCTTGATCATTTCCAGCATGTGAGCTATGTAGAAGTTCGACTATCTCGCGGTCTATGCCGCGTGGGAAAACATTTAGCTTCTCCCAAATCTCTTGACGCTTCTTTGGAGCAGTCTTTACAAACAAGTGTGGCGTATCGTCTTGTTTACCGAATTCACTTAGCGCCTTTTCACCAACATCAATGGCTATTTCTTGAACTGTTCTTCCTTCTGTGGGAATCTCCATTATACCGGCAAGCCAGTAAAGTTTGCCTATATCCCTTATCTTGTAGCCAGGCGCTTCACCCTTTGCAGCAGCAAGAAACGTCTTTGTGACACTCCTACCGTGATCCGAGTGGGCTGCTGACCCTACTGCAACTTGGCGAGCAAAGTTGCGTGCTGCAACGGTGGCCAAACTGGCTCCACAGACACCTCTTTTTTCTCTACCATCTTTTGTCTTTCCTGCAAGACGGCACGGGCCCATAGCGCAAGCGCGGCAGCAGCTTCCATCAACGCCGAAGTTGCACGGTTTCATTTCATCAGCTCGGCTAAACATGGTAGAGACACCTTCTGCCCGCTCCAGCATTTCAATTGCTGCTGGATCGATGCTTCTTATTCTCTCCTCTGTCATAATCTCTCCTTTATTTGATCTAGTGATCTTGCATTCGATCTAGTGACCTCATGGCCAACTTCGATTGACCATGCCAAACAATACATGAATCCTTAATTCATTAGCCCAAATTCATTTAAGGTCCTTTTAATAAGTTTTACCGACTCAGGATGCCTCATGATAAGGATATCTGTTCCTGCAACAAGAAGGCTTACAGCAGTTATTGTTTCCCAAAGTATGCCTCTCCTTGTGGGGTCTCCCCATTCAGGCATTTCTTCACTGCTAATCTTAGCTTCCTTTGTTTTCCAAACTTCTTTGCCAAGGTTGGCTATGATTGGCATCTGCATCATAGAGTCGTTCTGCTGCAAAGCTGCAAGCCTATCTCTTTCAATAACTGAATAGGCATACTCAAGACCATAGCCAAGAGCGCCTACGGCTGGATCTATTAGGATTTTCTCTGCCGGCAGCCCAAGATTTGTCATAAGGATATTAAGCTGCTTGGCCATATTAACATCGATTGGAGTTTCTCCTGCTACATTCTGAGAAAAACCAAGGGCAGCAGCTGCTACCGACTTGTAATTGTCTTCAACGGCTGGGCCAATTACAATGTTTCTTCCCTGAGCAACCTCGGCAACTTTTTTTAAAATCTCGCCGTCTTTTTCCGCATTTCCGCAGCCATAGACAATTAATGGAATTGATATGGCGCTAAGTACCGCCTTTACTGTCTCAGCCACTTCATCAGCGCCCCTGTTTAGACCATTTGGATCGGCACTTGCCAGCTGCAGGCAAATAAGATCTGCCCCAAATTCATCCTGGCACTTCTTTGCCCAAGCTACCGGGTCCCCCCAGACATCGCCAATAACCTCTTTTAAGGCATCTGCCCATTCCTGAGGCTCAATATCATATACCTCCATTGCTATTAAAGGTCTATGTGGTATTGTGCCTTCAAAAGTATGAAATGCAAGCGTGTTTTGCCCGCCAGCTATAACCTGACTATTGGTAGTCCCAATTACTACTTCTCTAATCTTTCCGCTATACTGCTCAGTTGGCGCCTGAAAAGCCATTTAATCTCCCCCTTCAATTTAAGGCCTAGAAGCCTCTATATCTTTACTCTTTTATCTTCAATCCTTGATTTGTCTTACAGTCTCAGATCAAAATCCCTGCTCTTTTCTTTGCCGCTTGGACGGTATTATACATAAGCATAGCAATTGTCATCGGACCAACACCGCCCGGAACTGGAGTAATAGCTGAGGCCTTTTCTCTTACACCATCAAAGTCAACGTCTCCAACAAGTTTGCCAGAATCCAGACGGTTTACGCCAACATCAATAACAACAACACCATCTTTCACCATATCAGCAGTAACCGTGTTTGGTTTACCAGTAGCAACAACTAAAACATCTGCTCTTCGAGTAACTTCACTAAGATTTTTTGTTTTCGAGTGACAAACCGTAACTGTTGCGCTCTGTTGAAGAAGCATTATGGCCACTGGTTTACCGACAATGTTGCTTCTCCCAACAACTACAGCTTCCTTGCCTACAAGGTCTACACCCGTTCTCTTAAGAAGCTCCATAACGCCAGCCGGCGTGCAGGGTCTAAAGCCTGGCAGACCGATGACCATCTTGCCAACGCTTACTGGATGAAAACCATCAACATCCTTTTCGGGCATGATTGCCTCAATAACCTTGTTCTCATCAATATGTTTAGGTAGCGGTAGCTGAACTAGAATGCCATCAATTTGAGGATCGCTGTTAAGGCTTCCAACCAGACCAAGTAATTCTTCTTCGCTCACATCAGCAGGAAGAGTGTGCTTTTGAGAAAATATACCAAGCTCTGCACAAGCCTTCTCTTTCTGACCAACATAAACCTTAGAGGCGGGATCTTCGCCAACTAAGACAACTGCAAGCCCAGGAGTTACGTCGCTTTCCTTTTGCATTTTGGCAACCTCTTGAGCTAGTTCAGCTTTTATCTGAGCCGATATTTCTTTACCATCAATTAACCTTCCAGCCACCTATGTTCCTCCTTACTCTCTACTACGCAACAAACTTATCAATTATCTCACCAATAGCCCTGGTTGATGGGGAATCATCAGGCATCAGGATTGTTGGCTTTCTCTCAAAGCTAAAATTGGTGATTGTATCATCAATGGGTATTGTTCCAATCAATTCAAGCCCGTATTTCTCAACTTCTTGCTTTAATATATCAGGAAGCTCCCCATTGACACGGTTAATTACAAGGCCAGTCTTGCCAACGCTGATCTTCATTTCTTTAGCTAGATCTCTAATCCTTGCCGCTGTTAATATGCCTACTGGATTAGGCTCCGAGACAATGAGCAAGAGGTCGATTTTCTGCGTAGTCCTTCTGCTTAAATGCTCCATACCTGCCTCATTATCTATAACTATGTAGGGATAATTTTTTGCAAGTACTTCAATATATCTACGTAATAGATTATTCGCATAACAATAACAACCCGGGCCTTCAGGACGACCCATGACAAGAAGGTCGAAGCCATTTTCCTCAATCAAAGCATCCTGTATCTGGTATTCCATATATGTTTCCTTAGACATTCCAGCAGGCATTTTCCCAGCCCCTATGGTATCTAACATCTCTTCCCTTACTCCACCTATGGTCTTCTCAACCTTTACGCCAAGTTGTTCATTCAAATTAACATTTGCATCAGCATCAACAGCAAAGACAGGGGTCTTGCCCTTTTTAATAAGCCCCCTTATGATGAGACTTGATATCGTAGTTTTCCCTGTTCCGCCTTTGCCTGCAACAGCAATTGTAAAGCTCAAAATCAATACACCTTCATTCGTTTCATGACTGTTGGAAAAGTATCTCTGTCGGTATGTGGTAGAAATAGCGCCGATACATAGCTATCCATAAAGCCAGCATGCGTGCTTAGCTCCAGATAGGTCATCTTCTGCGCTATCTCAGTTGCAACATCCTTAGCCTCCTTTGACAGAAGTATTAACCTACTTCCAAGAAGCGAGCCGTTTCCGACATATTTAACTTTTCCTGGATCGATCTCGGGTAGCAACCCAATGGTCATTGCCTGGTCGATTTGCAGATAACGCCCAAACCCACCAGCAATAAGTACTTCCTCTATTGCTTCAACCTGCATCTGCATTGAATCCAAAAGTGTTGTGATGCCTGCGTATATTGCGCCTTTGGTACGGATTAGGTTGTCAAGGTCTGCCTCGGTTATGACAATATCTCGCTTTGTTGCCGAATCAGCTGCCCAGACTAAAACGTACTCGGCCTGACCGTCGACCTCTCTAATTCTTGGATGGTCAATCTCAGTATTAAATCGGCCTTTCTCATTTATAACGCCGGTCAAAAACAATTCTGCAACCGTATCAATCAAGCCGGACCCGCAAATGCCCCTCGGTCTTGCCTGGCCTATGGTCAAAATCATTGGCTCAAGTGTTTTTGGATTGATTCTTACCTGTTCAATTGCGCCTTTTGTTGCTCGCATCCCATTCTTTATGGAGCCGCCCTCAAATGCTGGCCCCGCGGAGCACGAACAGCTAAGGAGCCAATCTGAATTGCCAAGCACCATCTCGCCGTTTGTCCCAACATCTATATAAAGGGTTAGCTTTTCTGAGCGATAGACACCTGAGCCAAGAAGTCCAGCTGTAATGTCGCCACCGACATAGCTTGCTCTGCTAGGCACCGTATAAACCCTTGTGCCTTGCGGCAATTTTAGACCAACATCACTTGCCATAACTGTTGGCATAAACGTTGCGGTTGGTATATAGGGCTCTTCTCGAATGTACTTAGGTGGCACTCCTAAAAATATATGGGTCATGGTTGTATTGCCAGCAGCCACCATATGAACTATGTCATCAAGCTCGACCCCTGATTTTTCAATGACCCTATCAATCAATTTATTGATTGTTTCTGTAACCAACTCCTGCAGTTTTGCAAGACCGTTTTCTTTAAGTGAATAAACAATCCTTGAGATTATGTCCTCGCCACAGCTTACCTGGGCGTTATACTCAGATGCCTTGGCAAGGGTTTCTCCGCTACTTAAATCAACCAGCTCAACATATATACTTGTGGTTCCAATATCAACCGCCAAGCCATAATGTTTATCAGTGCGGTCGCCCTTGTCAATTCTTATCAAGCGGTCACATTCACTTCCCCCGAGAGAAAGTATTGTTGCGGTAATCTTCCAGTCTGCCTCTCTCAAGAGAGCACCCATTCCTCTTAAAACCGAAATATCTACTTGAAAATTAGATATTCCGTGCTGGCGATTTAGCTCCCTTCTTAACCTCTCTAGATCGCTAACATTATCCTCCAGATTTGGAGGTGGGAGCTCAACATATAGCCTTTGTGTTGCCGGATTAATATTAAATTCACCAATCAAATCCACTAGGCTTTTTGCTGAGAGAAAGCCCCCGTGGGTTACCGTCTCAAGCTCTCGCTCAAGCGCCACTCGGCTATCGCCCATCTGCGATTCAATAGGTATGCGCACCTCAATATCTTCGTCCACAGTGGTGGTGCAAGCTAGCACATAGCCTTGGCTTACCTCATCAGCTGAAAGCTTTGCAGATGGCCTTGCATTAACCTTGCCGTTCTCAATTATAACCCGGCACTTGCCGCATGTACTGCTACCGCCACAGGAAGCATTAATATGAACGCCAGCCAGCATTGCTGCTCGGATTAAACTTTCGCCTTTCTCAACTTCGACTACCCTGTTATCAGGATAGAATAAAATTTTTGGCATCCTTAACTTTCCAACTTCCTAGCATCATGTGAAAAAAATCTCTATGTTAGTTTTCCTATTGCGGGCTTCTCATCCCGGACCCGCTGGATTATTTAAGATCTTTTGGTCCAATAAATCGGCAACTACTTAGAACAATCCAGTTACCTTACCCGTGCGAACATCAACATCGACTCTTCTATAGGCCGGATCTGATGCTGTGCCTGGCATTAAGCTAATATCTCCTGCTACCGGGCAGAGGAACTTAGCACCGCTATATACCAGAACATCCCGGATTGGAAGAGTCCACCCTTTAGGCACACCCTTAAGAGTAGGATCATGCGACAGACTCAAATGGGTCTTTACCATCATTGTCTGAAAGTCCGCAAACTTGGGGTCGGATTCAAACCTCTTTGCCTTGGCCTCGGCTACTGGCGACCAAGCCACCCCATCAGCACCATAAACCTCTTTGGCGATCATTTCAACGCGCTGGCGAAGCGGCATCTCAAGCGGATAAAGAGGTTTATAGTTTGATGGTTCATTGGCTGCCTCCATGACTACCTCTGCCAGCTCAGCTGCACCTTCGCCACCATACATCCAATGATTGGATACAGCAGAGCGAACCCCCATCTCTTCACAGATTTTCTTAACCAGATCATGCTCCGCTTTAGTGTCGGTATAGAAAGCATTTATCGCAACAACTGGAACAATGCCAGATTTTTTGACAATGTTTATCATGTGCCTAAGGTTTTCGCAGCCTTTCTCTACAAGCTCAAGGTTCTCTTTTGTATATTCCTCTGGCAACGGACGGCCAGGAGAAACAGTTGGCCCACCTCCGTGCATCTTAAGTGCCCTAATGGTGGCGACAATAACAGATACGTTTGGAATATTACCGCTCAAGCGGCATTTTACATTCCAGAATTTTTCAAATCCGATGTCTGCTGCAAAACCAGACTCGGTAATGGTGTAATCAAATAATTTCAGAGCCAAACGGTCGGAGATAATCGAGTTCTGGCCGATAGCGATATTGGCAAATGGACCTGCGTGGATTAGAACTGGCTGACCCTCTACTGAATAGCAAAGGGTTGGGTTAATAGTATTGCGCATCCATGCGGTCATAGCGCCAGCAACTTCAAGGTCAGAAGTTGTTATCGGATTTCCTCTTCGGTCGTAAGCAACTGTAATATTGCCGATACGCTCTCTTAAATCGGCCAGATCACGAGAAACAGCAAGGATCGCCATTAGCTCAGAACTAACAGCAATACCAAACTTTGATTCCATTGGATAGCCATCTTTTTTCCCGCCAAGACCAATAACGATTTTGCGAAGAGCCTGAGCGCAGAAATCAATTATCCATCCCATCTCAACATTCTTGGGGTCGATATCAAGACGCTTTAAGCCTCGCTTGGCAAGCTCTTCGTCTGTATAATTTGCCTCATGCTGCATTCTCGAGGTTAAAGCAACCATGGCCAAATTATGAGCGTTCATAATATCATTAATGTCGCCTGTTAATCCAAGCGAGAACTCAGTCATTGGAATAAGAAGTGCGTTTCCACCGCCAGCAGCAGTACCTTTAATATTCATCGTTGGGCCACCTGAAGGCTGCCTTAGTGCACCGCCCACACTCTTACCTAGATAGCCAAAGCCCTGGACAAGGCCCATGGAAACCGTCGTCTTCCCCTCTCCTAGAGGAGTTGGTGTAATTGCGGTAACTTCAATGTATTTGCCATCGGGTTTATCTTTAAGACGATCCATAATTTTAAGAAAATCAAGCTTTGGAGTTTTGCCATGCGGGATCATCTCATCCTTTTCAAGTCCTAATTTTTCAATCCATTCTTCAGGAGTAGGGAGGTACTTTTCAGCCTCCTCAGCAATTTGCCAATCCTTGAACTTAGTAGGATCCATAGATCGAGGATTGTATGTCTTCTCTTTCACTGTTGCCATGAGACCTCCTTATTATCTTAAGCACCCTTTTGCTTTTAAGACTAAAACCCTTCAGCCAGCTGACTGAAGGTTTTAAAAAGCTAATTTTTTAGCATAATAGTCGAAATATTATAACCCCTAAACCATGATTATAGCAATGTTTGGTAAGTACTATAAACTATTCTTTAACAGTTCCACCAGCTTATCGTTTAAATTACAGATCGCGCATTTATTCACTTTGTTAATCGACTTTACCTCGCTAAAAGCTAGCTGTGTTAATTTTTAAGCTTATACTCATCAGATGATTTGCAGCAATCTAAAAGACGTAAACGGTCGTCATAGAGCTGCCAGCGTTAAATAACAAAGGTAAACGGCATTATGGCAGGAGAATAATTTCTATTTAACCAAATGCAATAAATGGACCACTAAATACCAAGAATAGCTTTCAATTGTTGGCCTCTCCTGCGACTTACTGGAATTTCACTCTGCTGATTGCTCCTTACTTTCAACACATAACTTCTTCCGTACATAGGCACGATTTCAACTACGTGGCGCAGGTTTACAATATATCCTCGATGAACTCTCAAGAATGATTTGTTACGTAGCCTGTCCTCGAGTGTCTTTAGGGTGAACCTAGTAATGTAGGTATTATCTGCTGTGTGTACAAAAACAATATCGTTTCGGCTTGAGATAAAAACAATGTCTTTTATGGGCAGCAACAAGGTCTTCCCTCTGCTCTCAACTGGTATCCTGTCAATATCAATTAGCGACCTCTCTGTTACAGGCTCAGGCTGAGTAGCAATATGCTGCATGCCTTTTCTTCTTTCTACCTTAGCAATTGCCTGGAGCAATCTATCCTCGTCAATGGGCTTGACCAGGTAATCGACAGCCTCAAGTTCAAAAGCTTTTACAGCATGCTCGCTATATGCTGTGACAAATACAATCGCTGGTGCATGCGGCAACTGCTTTATAAGCTCGACAACTTCAAGCCCGCTTAAGCCAGGCATTTTTATGTCAATAAAAACCAGGTCATAATTCAAGGCCTTGATAAGCTCTAGTGCTTCACTTGCATTGGTGGCCTCACCAACAACTTGCACGTTTGCTACCTTCTCCAGTAAATACCTAAGTTCAGACCTTGCTGGGGCCTCGTCATCAACTATTAATGTTTTAAGCTTCATCTTTCTTGCTCCTCGAGATCGGAATCTTTAAATGAACCCGAGTGCCAACGCCTACAGTGCTTTCAATCTTCACGTTATATTCTTCCCCGTAAAGGCTCATAAGCCTCTCATTTACGTTGCTTAAACCAATGCCGCTGCCTTTACCATAACCAAATTTTAACACCTGGTCTAGTTCTTCGTCTGAAATTCCGCAGCCATTATCTTCAACTGTTATATGCATGTCACCCTCATACAATCTTGCGATAATTTTAATCTCAAGATTTCGCTCTTCGCAGAAGCCATGCTTTACAGCATTTTCAACTATTGGCTGAATAGTAAGGGCAGGCAGGATGCAGGCTTGAGCATCGTTATCAATATCAAATTCAATATCTAATCGATCGCCAAATCTAGCTTTCTCGAGAACCAAATAGTTCGATATATAGTCCAATTCCTGAGCAAGTGTTATAAAACCTTCCTTCCACTCAAGCGATTTCCTGAAAAAATCTGAAAATTGAATGAGGAGCTTTCTAGCCTTTTGTGGATCTGTTCTTATAAATGCGGTTATAGTGTTTAGAGTATTAAACAGAAAGTGTGGATTTATTTGGGCTTGAAGGGCCCTGAGTTCCGCATGGTAAGCAAGCTCTTTTTGGCGATCAAGTTCAGAAAGTTCGATTTGCGTACTTAAAAGTTGGGCCAGCCCTTCCGCAACAGCCACTCGACTTTCTGTAAGCTTGTTTGGGTTATCATAATAGAATTTTAGTGTCCCTGCTGCTTTGCCCATTTTTTCAAGGGGAACGACTATTGCTGCCTTAAGACGACAGTTTACCATTGGGCATCCTATTTCAGCTTTAGACCCAAGAATCCTGGTTGAGCTTGAGTTAATTGCCTCTTTGGTTGCCCTTGTAAGAATAGGCTTTCCAGCCAGATGATGATCCTCACCAACACCCCTGAACGCTAAGATTGTGCTTCTATCAGTTATAGAAACAGCAATCGCATCCATCTCCCCATGTATAATCTTGACAACTTCAGCAGCAGATTCAAAATTCAACCCTTTTCTTAAGTAGGGGAGTGTTTTTCGTGCAATTTCAAGTATCTGATGTGACTGTTTAGCTTTATTATGCTCGGCTTCGCTTGCAAGTCTAAAAAGCGTAAGCGCCGCAAAGACAGTTGCGGTTGAAGGTATTGCAAGAAGGAAGAAGAAAAATGAGCCTGCTTGCATTCCAACTAGGTAAACATTCAAATAGATAATAGCAAGCGCAAGCAGGCTGCCAAATATAAGGCTGCCAATAAAATAATAAAAGGTATTAAGGTGGTTTTCTTCCCACTTTTTAATTTTCATTGCAGAAACCACCTATATTTCATATCCTTTGCAAGTTTAGAAAACAATAACAACTATAAATCAAGCCCTAATCTGGGCGCAAATGAAATTTTTAAGTGCACGCTTAGAATCTCTTAATTATAGCGCAAGAATTTGCCTTTGGATATTCTCATTCATTTTATTCCCAAAGCCTTGGTTAAGTAACAAGGGCTGTGAGAAAATCCATGGGCAACCTTAATAAAAAGACTTCAAAAGCGCGGCTTAAAACAACTGGCGGGCTCTGATTCGCCCAAGCTCAATACCTGATGGCAAGAGCTTTATATAGCCAGCTAGAAGACCGCATATTTTGGCTTGCGATGGAAAGGGTGTGTAAATACTGATAAGCTTATTGCTAACCGATTCAATAATCCCAATGGCAATTGTATTCCAAGCAGCATCTTGTAGCCCAACAAGAAGCCCAACTGGATCCATTCTGCCATCCAAGAAATCAGGTGGATAAAGGACTAACTCACTTAGACTAAACGTCTTAAGACTAGCATTTTGAAAATACCTTTTGTACTGGCTTTGCCGATATTCCTTTCTTTCCAGGGATGATTTTCTTCTTACCTCCTTGGCAGGCCGTACGTGCAAAACTTCCAAGCTCCAACATCCAGCAAGCCAGGATAATATCGGCTTAAGTTCGTTTGTTCTCTCAATTGCTATGACGATTTGGGGTTTAAGAAGCTCCAGCTTGCTGCTTTTTAAAATCAATCCATATGGTGGTTGGATTAAGCCACTGCTGTCAAAAATCACCGTATCGGCGCCTGCTTTGAAAGCCGCATCAACCATAAGCTTGCTCCCAACTGCAACGCGGGTTAATTGCCCGACCGGATTGTTGTTGCCTACAAAGTAAAGCGATTGGGCGTGAAAAGAAGCCGGTAAATGATCTTTGGCAATCATCATACCGATAGTGGTTGGTGGACCTATTGTCGATTGCCCAAGATCAGCATCAACGAGGCCGACTCTTAAACCGTGATTAAGATATGTGCGAGCAAGGGCTTTGGAAAGAGTGGTCTTTCCGGTATCAGTACCGCCTAGAATAAAGACAAGGGTTGGCTGTTTCTTAAGAAGAATTTGCGGTATGTCACCGATGCTTATCTGGTTCTTCATCTAGTCAGCTCAACTATTAATTTTTTAGCCTTCTCTAAAACTTCTCGCTCACTTTTATAGGTAAGCTTTTCAACTGCGTCATCAATTGGGAACCAACGCACCTCATCAACCTCCCAATCGTGTTTTGCTATATCACCGCCGATATGTTCCAAAAGAAAAAAATGGACAAATTTGTGAAAGCGCACCTCTTTCGGGCGCCAGTAGAACCAGTAATCGATTGTATCTATCTTACGCATAAGCTTGCCAGTTAAGCCAGTCTCCTCACTAACTTCACGAAGGGCAGCATCTTCCAAGCTTTCCCCTTTTTCAACAAGCCCCTTTGGCAAGCTCCAAATTTTTCCGCTGTCTCTTGCAGTTATAGCAACCTCGACTTTATCGCCACTAATTCTAAAAATCACCCCGCCAGCGGAAACAACAGTTGCAATCTTCATGTGTTCCTCCAGCCAATCTTAGCCAATTTAACCAATACGTCATAATCTAATGATAGAATACTTCCCAAAGAGATGGAGTATGAAGCTAAAAATAAACAAGGGGATTTCAAGCAAGTCACAAATCAACCAATACTACTCAACTTTAAGGCCTGTGGATGCAGCCGTTCTATTTCGGCCAGCTTCCTTTGCCATATAAAGTGCCTCATCAGCTTTCTTTATTAAATCTAGCGGCTCATTCATCTCTGATGAGAAGGAACTTACACCGATGCTTAATGTAAGCTGTATTGTGTTATCGGAAAATTGTATTGGGCTTGCCTCGACCTTGCGTCGGAGCTTTTCGCCAACCTTAAATGCTTGCTCCGCATTTGTCTCTGGCAAAATCAGCGCAAATTCGTCACCACCATATCTTGCAGCAAGGTCTGACTGGCGGATATTTCCTTTAAGGATTGCAGCAAGTGCTTTTAGTACAGCATCGCCTGTTATATGTCCATACGAGTCGTTGATTTCTTTAAAACGGTCGGCGTCAATCATCATAAGTGATAGCTCAGAACCATATCGCTTGGCCCTGTTAAATTCAATAGCAAGGCGTTCGTTAAAGCTTTTATGGTTAGCAAGCCCGGTTAGACCATCGGTTACTGCTGTTTCCCTAAGTTGAGCTATCATGCGATCGTAAACCTTTTTCTGGAACGGAAAACATGCACCCCAATCCGCAATTCCCTGATAGATAGCAATTGCCTGTTCTCTGCATGTTCGATAACCGCATGAACCACAGTTAAGCTCATCGGCCGGGCCAAATTTTTCTCCTTCAATAAGTATTTCACGCAATGCTGACTCGCTTGGCATTGGCAGATTAACCTTCTTATTTGAAAAAACTCTGGACATCTCGATTTTGGGTAAGTATGGGGCTACTTGGTCAAATGTTAGCTGCTCAGATGCTTTTGCAAGCCGATTCTTGCATCCCTCAGAAACAATATGCTTGCGCTGGTGAATAGATAATTCGGTGTCCATGCCAGGCCCATCGATACAACCATCGCAAGCAAGAAGGTCAACAAATTTGGCTTTAAGCGTGCCAGTAGAGATCGCATCTACTAGCCAATCCAGGTTATCAACGCCACGGATGACTAAAAGACTCGAGTCAAGCATATTGTGCTGGGCAATAATCGGCCGCGGAAATCCGCCAGCAACTGAATAATCTCGTCTGATTTCAGGCCTTGCTACCTTCTCTATTGTAAAGTCGCTCCTCAATCCAATAATGCGCATAATGAGCAGATGTTTAAATTCTTTAAATGTAAGGACTGCGCTTATTGAGTCGTATGTTTTGGCCTCGTACTTTGCTGCTATGCAAGGGGTAACATAAACTACCTCAATATCATCACCATAAAGACCCTTAGTGATTTTTGCCTGTGCGACCATGGGGCTTATAATTGAAGCCATGTAGACGTTTAAGTCGGGATAATATTTTTCGATCCACATTGTTGCTGCTGGGCATGTCGACCTTATAACTGGAAAGTCATTGTTGGAATCAAAGTACTGCAAGTATTGTCTGGCAACCATTTCCTCCCCAAGAATTGTGTCCTCAAAACCAGAAAAGCCAGCCTGATCAATTAAAAATGCTAGCTGTTCTCTTGACATTGGGTAAAATGACGCAAGATATTCAGGGGCTAAAATAGCTATAGTTCTTTTGCCTGTGGAGAGAAATGTAAAAGCCTTTTCTAGGTCCTTTCCAAGCTCTATGGATTCTCTAGAGCAGGCCAAGACGCAGCGCCCGCAATATATACAGCGCTCATCTATTATCTCTACTTGCCCACTAACGGTCTTTATTGCTTTTACCGGACACACCCGCACGCATGCATAACATTCAGTGCAGTGCCCTTTTCTAATGGATAATACGCTCATGTATATAAATCCTTGTTTCTATTATAGCTGCCTTGCATGCTAAGTTGTAGATGGCAATTAATAGGCACTCTTCTTTTTTACCAAGCTAGCCTGAAATCTTGCTTAGGACTAAACAGAAGATAAATAAAAAGCTAAAGCCAAAAGGAGGGATTACATGCGGCCGTCAGGGATTATACACGGCCGTCATCTGAAATATCAACTATTTGGGCATTTGCGGCGGTAATAAGGTCTACAGGCTTTATCTTTAGGACAGCATTCATCTGCCCTCCACATGTATATATAAATGGGATTGCAAGAAGTCTTAGGTCAACGTATACAGGCATTTGATTTGCATGAGCAAGTGGTGGGATACTTCCAACCACATAGCCGGTTAGACTAACTATGTCTTTGGGATTCATTAGTTTTACTTTGCTAGCCTTTGTAACCTGTTTGACTTTCTTTAGATCAAGCCTGCGATTGCCAGGTATCACAGCTATTGCTGGATCATCATCAATCTTAATTATCAGTGTTTTTCCAACCTCAGATTGATCCAAACCTAAACAGGCTGCAGCCATTGCGGCGCTGCTGGCAGACATTTCAATAAGACTAATTTCATGCGGTATTTCTAGTGACAAAAGGAAATTGTGTAGATCAATGCTGGTCCTCATCTGCTCCCCTCCATTGACCATAAAACTCTCATCCTCAAGAAAAATCGTACCACTATGTAGCTTCTTTGACAAGCTATCTGTGTGCAGGCAATGTATAATCCCTCAAGGCTAAACTTGTCGGATTATCTTAAACGCGGTTTCAACAGCTTCTTGTGCTGTGTCAACTGGGATTATTCCTTCGTCTTTTTCTCCGTCTCTAAATAGCCCCCAGGTCCTTAGGCCAATTACCGGCTTTTCCATTTTCAGTGCAAGTCCGATTTCAGATAGCGTACCATAGCCCGCTCCTATTGCAATTACAGCATCTGCCGAGCGAATAATAATTGCATTACGTGCGTGGCCCATATCGGTAGGAATTGCAACATCAAGATATTCGGAGGAGCCAGCACGACTAGAACCTGGCAGAATACCAACCGTTCTACCGCCGGCCTCCTTTGCACCGCGCGCTGCCGAATTCATAACACCGCCAAGACCTCCGCAGACAAGAATAGCCCCTTGCTTAGCAATTAGCTTGCCAACTTCATAGGCTAGATTATTTAAATCTTCCCTTTCTGCTCCAACGCCAATCACCGATATATAAGTTTGAGTTTGCATATCATCCTCCTCACTTCAGGGTCTAGGACCTCTAATCCCTTTTATAATGTCTTTCAATATTTTAACTGCTGCTTTTTTATCTAGTGGATCGTTCCAGTTACCGCATTTTGGCGATTGGATACATGATGGGCAACCATCTTTACATGAGCACTGCTCAATTACCTCTAGTGTTCTTTGCAAATGATCCTCCGCAACCCAAAATCCTCGCTTTGCAATACCAATACCACCTTCAAAACCATCATAGATAAAAATAGTCGCTCTTTCCGTATATGGATGATAAGGTGTAGACATCCCTCCAATATCCCAGCGATCACACATTGCAAACATTGGAAGCATAGCTATACCTGCATGCTCGATAGCGTGGATTCCGCCAGCAAGCATGTGCTTTTCAAAATTTAGCCTATCGATGATATCATTTGGCAAGCTTAACCATACTGCTTCAGTTTGGAATTGAAGTGGCGGCATCTCTAATTCCACTACATCGATAATCTGGCCGGTAAGAGATCTTTTCTTTCTATAGCCCATGACATGAGTTATAACATCAACCATGCCAAAACTCAGCTTAACATCACCAATCCTTCGACTCTCGATTTCTGAAACGACATCAATCCATGTATCTTTACGCGGCTCGGTGTAATAATCCCCTTTGCTCTTCACAACAAGTGCTATCTGATTTTCAAAATCCAGCAAGCGAACTAAGTAGGGATCACCCTGGTGAAGATATATAGCTCCTGGGTACACTTCGAAAAAAGCTTGGGTTTGCTCGATGGTCCCAAGTAATTGTCCGCTATCCTCCTCGACTATATCGTAGACCGATTCAGATGCAGACCTTAAATTGACTTTCCGCGCTGGAAAACCTGGCGCGCTTAAAAACCACTTTGATTTATGTTCCTTTAGTTTGCCGGCTGAAGTAAGAAGATCTAATGTGACGCTAAAGCTTTCGCCAAAATAGAATTTATCATCAATTGAGAGCGGCAATTCGTATGCTGCGCATAGTAGGTGCTTACCCAAGATTTTTAGGTTATCCAAATCAACAATAGCTTCCTCAAAACTTCTGCCAAAGAAATATCCGGGGTTGTTTATATAATATTGATCTATGGGGTCGCTGCCAGCCACAAAGATAGCTAAAGATTCCTCGGTCGCACGGCCTGCACGCCCAGCCTGCTGCCAAGTTGAAGATATTGTGCCAGGAAATCCATTTATTATGCTAGCATCAAGTGAGCCCACATCTATGCCAAGCTCTAGAGCATTGGTAGCCGAAACTCCAAGAAGTTCGCCTGAAAAAAGACGCCTTTCTATATCTCTTCTCTGGGAAGGAAGATAGCCTGCCCGATATGATGCAATCTGCGAGGCAATATCTAGGCGATCACTAAGTATACGTCTTACATAGTTTAAGACTAGTTCAGATACTTTTCTTGATTTGCTAAACACAATTGCTTTTACATGTTCCTTTGAGAGCTCACCAAGAAGCCATGCGGCTTCCCAATTTGCACTTTTCCTCTCTCCTAGAGCCTCATCAACAAGTGGCGGGTTCCAAAAAACCCAAGTCCTCTTACCACATGGTGATCCATCATCAACCACAACCTCGACATCTAGACCCGTGAGTTTCTCAGCAAGCTCTTTTGGGTTTCTAACGGTTGCTGAGGCCATTATAAATTGAGGGTGACTTCCATAATGGTGGCATAAACGACGAAGCCTCCTAATTAGCTGAGCTACATTTGAACCAAACACTCCCCTTAGCACATGTACCTCGTCAATTACCACATACTTAAGGTTAAGCAAAAAATTTCCCCACTGCTTGTGGTAGGGCAAGATTCCAACGTGAAGCATATCGGGATTGCTAAGCACGATAGAGGTCCATCTTCTGATATCTCGGCGTTTATCATACGGGGTATCTCCATCAAAAGTCGCAACCTCAAACGGAAGATCAAGCTCTTTGAGTACTCGCATCTGATCCTGTGCTAAAGCCTTAGTCGGAAAAAGATATAGCGCTCTTGCCCTTCTATTTGAAAGAATCTCTTCAATGACTGGCAAGTTGTAGCAAAGACTTTTACCGCTTGCTGTGCCACTTGTAACCAGTACATTTTTACCCTCTTTTACAAGGTCTATAGCTCTTGCTTGGTGGGTGTAAAGGCTTGATATTCCGACTTGATTTAATATGCCCTTTAATTCCTCCGAAAGTCGATTTTTGGGACTAGCAAAGGTTGCCGGTTTTCCCGGCAAAACGCGCTGATGAACAATTTGCCCCCGATATTCAGGCTTTTGCCGGATATGATCTAAGAAACTGGTGACATCAACCATACCTTATTATTAGCACAAAAACAGGGTCCTGGGGTCAGGGATAAGTGATTCAAAATGCAAAATGAAAAAGTCAATGAATGTGTTAATTCTCTTATTTATGCCCATAAATAGGGATACAGGGGGCGCCCATGAAAATCAGGCGTGACGGCTCACGTATTAGCAAATTCAATACCTTTCTGTTAAAAAGGTTTGTGCCGGATTATGAGAATGTAAAAAGCGATAGTGTACGTGCAGCTTACGGATATCTTGAAGGAGTTCTTGGCACAATTTCTGAAGTCTTCCTTTTTGTATCAAAGCTTATAATTGGCATCTTTATCGGAAGCATTGCGATGATAGCTGAGGCTTTTCATAGTCTATCTGACATTGTTTCTTCGCTTATTGTAATTATTGGATTTCGTGTGGCCAAGCAGCCGCCTGATCCAGAACACCCCTTTGGCCACGGGCGATTTGAATCAATCGCAACGTTGGTGTCCGCCGTTATACTTGTCATTTTGGGAATTGAGATTGCCAGGGACTCTATCGAGCGCCTGATTCGACCAACTCCAGTTATCGTCAACATATTTGCAATCACAGTTCTAATTTTAACCGTTATCCTAAAGGAATTTCTTGCAAGAGTTGCAATTGATCTTGGCCGACGAATTGAAGCACAGATTTTGGTTGCAGATTCTCTTAACCAGCGCATTGATAGTTTGGCTGCGATTATCGTCCTTGTTGGTCTAATTGGCGTTGTGCTTGGCGCTAATCGCCTGGATGCTCTCGCTGCGCTTGCTGTTGTTGGATTTATCTTCTACACCGCTTATGACATCGCAAGAGATGCTTCCAATTTTCTTTTAGGCAGAGCACCCGGCGAAGATATGGTTGAGCTTATTAGGCTGATTGCCCGCTCGGTCAAAGGAGTTAAGGGTGCGCATGCTATATTTGTTCATGATTATGGTACTAGAAAAGCAGTTACGCTGCACATCCTGGTTGACAAAAATCTCTCCGTTGAAGAAGGACATGACATTGCAACCGAAGTAGAAAGAAAGATAGCTGAGACAATAACCGGCGCCACAGTTGATGCTCATGTAGGCCCGGCACACGAGCTAAAGAAAAGGGCAGGTTAACTAAAAGACAACCAAAAGAAAAATTAGAAATCTTCTCTTATAAAGATGGTGTTGACCATGGTCAAAGAATCAATTAGAACAGGCCTTAGCTTTGGTCTAACTTCAGGAATTATAACAACACTGGGCTTGCTAATTGGTCTAGCCTCCGGAACAAATTCAAAACTAGCAGTAATTGGAGGCATCTTAACCATCGCGATTGCAGACGCATTTTCAGATGCGCTTGGCATTCACATCTCTGAAGAATCGCAAGCTAAGCACACCGAAAGAGAGATTTGGGAGTCAACTATTACAACATTTGCCGCCAAATTCTTTTTTGCCTCTATATTTATAGCACCCATACTTCTTCTAAGCCTTCCAGTAGCAGCCGTTGTAAGCATAATAATTGGTCTTGCTCTTATAAGCATTATCAGCTTTTTTGTCGCAAGAGCAGAAGGGATAAAACCCTCAAGAGCAATAGCAGAGCATGTGGCTGTAGCAATAGTAGTTATAATTGCAACTTACTACGTTGGCAAATGGATAGCAAGAATATTTTCGTAGACTGTGGCGGTTTTCATCGTGGTTTTGTGTCTTTTAAAACAGGTGCACCAGCACATCACGCCTCGACCAACTTTTCAGCAATCTGGACAGCGTTAAGCGCAGCACCTTTTCTTATCTGATCCCCTACAACCCAGAAGTTTAGGCCGTTTACCTGTGAGATGTCCTCTCTTATTCGCCCAACAAAGCAATCATCCTTGCCCGAAGCAAAGAGGGGCATGGGATACTTCTTATTTGCTGGATCATCGATAACCTGTAGACCTGGTGCTGCAGCAAAAAGCTCGCGAGCCTTTTCCGCCGTTATCTTTTTTTCTGTCTCAACGTTTATTGATTCGGAGTGCGCCCGTATAACAGGTACTCGTACGCAAGTTGGGCTAACCATGATGTTTGGGTCCCCCATTATTTTACGTGTCTCGTTTACCATCTTCATCTCTTCTTTTGTGTACCCGTTATCTTGAAAGACATCGATATGTGGAATTAGGTTGAAGAGAAGCTGATAAGCAAAGAACTCGACATTTATCTCCTTGCCTTCGGCAAATTGCTTTGTCTGGCTTATAAGCTCGCTCATTCCCTTAGCACCAGCTCCTGAAGCCGATTGGTAAGAGGATACAACAACACGCTTTACCTTTCCATAATCATGAAGAGGCTTTAAGGCAACAAGCATTATTATGGTTGTACAGTTTGGATTGGCAATAATCCCCTGGTGCTTCTTAATATCATGAGGATTTACCTCTGGAACAACAAGAGGCACCTCGTCATCCATGCGAAATGCACTTGAATTATCAACAACAACCGCGCCGGCCTCGACAGCAGCTGGTGCAAATTCCTTACTTATTGATGCACCGGCTGAGAAGAGTGCGATGTCAACGCCCCCAAAAGAGTTTTTGGTTAGTTCCTCAACTGGAATTTCCTCTCCCTTAAATGGAAACTTCTTACCAGCTGAACGTGCAGATGCCAGAAGTTTTAACTTTCCAACAGGGAAATTTCGCTGTTCAAGAACAAGGCGCATCTCCTCGCCAACCGCACCAGAGGCTCCAACAATTGCTACATTATAAAGTTTCACTTGTAACTGCCTCCTCGCTTAGTTGAAAGTGGTCATGAAGCGCCCGCACGGCATCTTCAACATGCTTTTCTTCAATGATGCAGGCAATCCTAATCGGGGAGGTGCTAATCATCTGAATGTTTATCCCGTTTTTAGCTAAAACATCAAACATATCGGCAGCAACACCTGGATGGCTTTTCATGCCGGCGCCAACAATTGCTACCTTTGCAATTCCCTTATCATGGGCATAGCCCTTGGCGCCAAGCTCTTCCACAATACCCTTTATTATGTTCTCAGCTTTTAGCAGGTCATCTATGCTAAGGGTAAAAGAAATATCAGTATATCCCTCGTAGCTTACTGTCTGCACAATCATATCAACGTTAATATTGGCTGCCGCCAGAGGCCTAAAGATCTTAGCTGCTATACCCGGCCGATCTGGTACGCCAAATATTGTCATTTTACCCTCACCTGTATCATGGGTTACCCCGCTAATGATGGGCCTTTCCATCTCCTTATCTTCCTCCTTAACAACGGTGCCTGCGCCACCGGTAAAGCTTGACTTAACATGTATAACAACGCCATGATTCCTTGCAAATTCAACTGAGCGAAGCTGCAGCACTTTCGCGCCGGTTGCTGCCATCTCAAGCATCTCTTCATATGTAATTTCCGGAACAAGCGATGCGTCTGGCACAATTCGAGGATCAGCCGTAAAGACCCCTTCGACATCCGTGTAAATCTCGCATTTTTCTGCCTTAAGGCTTGCGGCAAGTGCAACCGCGGTGGTGTCAGAACCCCCTCGCCCCAGAGTGGTTATATCATTATCAATTGTCACGCCTTGAAAACCTGCAACAATTACAATCTTTCCTTTATCCAGCTCCTCTAAGACCCTTTCTGATTTAACATCAAGAATCCTTGCTTTTGTATGGCTATCATCAGTTAATATACCAACTTGGTAGCCAGTAAACGATATTGCATCATGCCCTAGGGCATAGATAGCCATAGCTAGAAGCGCCACAGAAATTTGCTCGCCCGTTGAAAGCAGCATGTCCATCTCACGCTCTGGCGGGTTTGGCGAAATTTGTCTTGCCAGGCTGATAAGCTCATCGGTTGTATTGCCAAGAGCAGATACTACAACGACAACTGCTTTCCCGGCTTCTTTGGTCTCTACAACACGCTTAGCTACGTTCTTAATTTTTTCGACGTCGGCTACTGAGCTACCGCCGAATTTTTGCACAACAATTCCCAAAGAACCGCCTCCAAACATTTATCGCTATTTTAACAGCCAGAACAACCCATATCAACCAGGCTAACGCCAGTAATGGTAAAATATGTCATAAATATTGTGTTCACGTGCTTGCAAATCCAAGCCCATTTAGGCATTAAAATGACTTTGGGCAACTAAACTACGGCTTGTATCTTTTAATTAGTTTTTGTTCGGCCTATAATTAGGTTACTATGTCATATTGTCCAAAATGCGGAACCAAAACTGAAGCCGGAAAATTCAGATGCCCTAGCTGTGGCTCACTTTTAGTTTATGGGTCGATGGGTCGTAAACGGTCGATGTGGTCAAAGATTAAGAATTATAAAAATATCTTTATCCTTATTGCTTTAGCAGCTGCTATTGCAATCACAAGGTCTGCCTCAACCTTAACTATCATATACTGGCTTATTGTCGGCGGGATAGTTGCAGCCCTTATTTTATTGTGGCTGCGCAGCAGAAATAAAAGCGGGCAGTATAACAATTGGAACTACCACCAAAGCAGCCGCAAAATTAAGCAGGGCAAGAGTAGACACCGCACAGAGACTCAGGAAAAAATGGCCAAGGTTATTCCGTTTAGAAAAAGAGATGATTCTAAGCAAAGGGCCGAGCAAGATCGCTAGCTTTTAAGTCCCTGCTAAATTTTGCGCTAGCTTAAGGCCTTGCCTTCTTATGTTGAAGCCAACAGTCGACTAGCTAATTTTCGCATGAACGCAATATCTGGCCCAAAATCCTTGCCGTATTCATGAAGAAAAGTGCCCTCGTATATGAGATCATGAGCTTCTTCGCCCAAAATATCGCCTGGATAGTTATCTGTTAGATAGATGTGTAGTAGGAAATATGAATCTCGGGCTTTCTGAGGCTCAAGCTTGCCTGATTCAATTTGATCAAGAAACCAAAGCGTGAGGCAAGCAAGCATGTTGATGGCATCATCTATCTTGCCTGCTTCAATTTTTTGAGCAATCGGCTCAACAACAAAATAGACGTCTCTTGTTGTAAGCTTTTCATATTCTTTAAGAGGAATATCTGGTCGCACTTCTTTTATTCTGCTCCACAGCGCTTTTTCAAAGCCTCCCAATTTTTATTTACTTGATTCTGGATTTCCTCAAGCAAATGTGCGTTTTCTGGCTTAAAGAGGTGCTTGAATCTTCCCTGTGGTTTTAGAAACTCAACGATTGGCTTTAGTTCCTTTGGCTTAAAGTTTAGCTTCCACTCGCCATCTTCAACCTCATATAGCGGCCAGAAGCCAGTTTGCACTGCAATCTTTGCAATCTCTACTGTCGCATCGCTCGCAGTCCTCCAACCACGCGGACATGGTGAAAGAACGTTTATAAAGGCGGGGCCATCTACTGCAAATGCCTTTTCAGCCTTCTCTACTAGGTCTTTCCAGTGGCTTATGCTGGCCTGCGCTACATAAGGGATGTTATGTGCTGCCATGATTTGCGTTAAGTCTTTTCGCTGCTGAGGTTTGCCTTGGCGTACTTTTCCGGCAGGCGACGTTGTTGTTGCCGCACCAAATGGTGTTGCGCCTGACCTTTGGATGCCGGTATTCATGTAAGCGCCATTGTCATAGCAAACATAAACCATGTTATGGCCACGCTCCATTGCTCCTGAAAGCGACTGCAGGCCAATATCATAGGTTCCTCCATCTCCACCAAAGGCAACGAACTTTATATCCTTTTTAATTTTACCTTTTCTCTTAAGCGCCTGGTATGCCGCTTCAACACCGCTTATTGTTGCTGCCGAGTTCTCAAAGGCGTTGTGTATAAACGGTGTTTTCCATGCGGTATAAGGATACGGTGTCGTCGATACTTCCAGACATCCAGTGGCACATCCTGCAACCACTGGAGCGTTAGCTCCAAGCAGTACCTGGCGCACCGCAATTGAGGCACCGCAGCCTGCGCACAGCCTATGGCCGCCGCTTAAGAGATCGGGTCTTCTACTAAGCTCTTTTATATTAGCCATATGCCTCTACTCCTTTACTCCAAGTAATGTAACAGCCTCGCGCGGTGCTTCTTTGCCACCGGCGATTTTCTTTAGGTCTTCAATGACCGTTTCGATTTGATCTGGACCTGTATCTCTTCCGCCCAGCCCATAGACATAGCCCTGAATTTGCGGGCGTTTCTTGCTGTTGTATAGCGCTGCTTTTACCTCCAAGTAAACAGGGCCGCCTAGCGCACCGATTGAATCAGAGCGATCCATCACAGCCACGGCCTTAAGGTGCGATAGAGCAGCCGCAATCTCAGCTGCTGGGAAAGGCCTGAAAAGCCGAAGCTTTAGCATTCCAACTTTTACTCCCTTTTCTCTCGCTTCATCTATGACATACTTTGTCGTTCCAGCAGTTGACCCTAAAACAACGATAGCAATATTAGCATCTGCTAGCCTATACTCCTCAAATAGACCATACTCTCTGCCGGAGATCTTTGCGTAATCATTGGATACTTTAAGAACAATATCTTTAGCTGCATCCAGCGCGACTCTAAGCGCCTTGCGCTGCTCATAGTAGAAGGCCGGCATTGCAAACGGTCCAAATGTTTCTGGGTTATCAACATTTAGAAGTGCATGCTTTGGCTTATATTCGCCTACAAATTTTTGCACATCAGCGTCGTCTAGAACATCAAAGCGATCAATAGCATGACTTGTAATAAAACCATCATGCAAAACCATAACCGGAAGCAGCGCTTTCTCAGCAACCTTTACAGCAATTATCGTGTTATCATATGACTCTTGGGCTGTCTCGGAGAATAGCTGTACCCATCCCATATCACGCGCGCCCATCGAGTCGGAATGATCGCAATGAATGTTGATTGGGCCGGAAAGAGCCCTGTTTACATTATGCATAACAATTGGAAGCCTCATAGCTGAAGCAATTGAGAGCTCCTCCCACATAAGAGCAAGGCCTTGAGATGAGGTTGTTGTCATAACCCGAGCGCCCGCCGCAGATGCACCTATACAGGCGCTCATTGCACTATGCTCTGATTCAACGTTGACATATTCGGTATCAACCTGACCATTTGCCACATAATTTGCAAACTCCTCAACTATTGTTGTCTGCGGTGTAATTGGATATGCAGCAACAACATCAGGGTTGATTTGCTTCATGGCAAGTGCACAACCAGCATTACCAGTCATAGCAACAGTTTTACCTTTTGCCTTAGCTCTAGCCCTTGGAGCCGTAGTGGTCTTAGCCATTACTCCTCACCCCTTTCAGCCTGCATCTCGATTGCCTTAAGTGCACAAACCTTGGCGCAAATGCCACATCCCTTGCAGTGATCGTAGTCAAACCCTGCAAATTTTTCGTCTTTTACAATAACGGACGAATCAGGGCAATTAATCCAGCAAATCAGACAATTATTGCATTTTTCTCTGTCTATAACCGGCTTCTCAGTCCGCCAACCACCAGTTTTATAATAAGCGGCATTTCCAGCCTCAGGAATGGTTGCGCCAATAGGGTGCTTCTTCCATCCCCAGCTTTCAACGCCTTTTATATTCCATTTCATTCGGCTTTCACCTCCGCATAGGCGCGCTCGACTGCTTTCACGTTTCCCTCGATGATCTCAGCCGCAAACTTCTTGCCAAAAGAGCTGCGAACATAATCGGCAAGGTTTTCAATCGGCATCATTCCAGTTGCTCTTACAAGCGCCCCCATCATTGGTGTATTTGGAATCGGTCTGCCGATGGTCTCCTGCGCTATTCTTGTAGCGTTAACTGTGTAAATCTTGCGGCCTTTAAGTCTTAGCATTTTTCGAATCTCTGCTGGTTCATCATCGGTATTGACAATCAAAATGCCATCCGTCTGCATGCCTGCGGTAACATCAACTGTATTTAAAAGTGTCGGATCAAGAACTACTACGATATTCGGGTTTGTCACACTGCTTCGTATATGAATAGGCTCGGTGCTTATCCTAGTAAATGCCTGAATTGGTGCGCCCATTCTTTCTGGACCGTACTCCGGAAATGCCTGAAAATAGTTTCCCTGTGCAAGGGCTGTTTCTGCTAGGAGCTTAGCAGCTGTTACTGCCCCCTGGCCCCCTCTTGCATGCCAGCGAATCTCGGTAAGTTTTCCCTCTCCCATTGTCACCTCCAAAGTTTATAGCTTCCATGGCATAAACCAACAGAAGTATTTTATTAGCGATTGATCTTTTTGTAAACAAAAATACCTTGAGCGGTACAATATGACGGTTAGCTGCAAAGCAAGCGGCTAATTCCTGATATTAATACCCGCAAAATATGTGCTGGAAATTACTTCCAGTAGAAGTAAACTACATTTCTCGCCTTCCTTCAAGAGCGCGGCCCAGTGTTACCTCATCGGCATATTCCAAATCACCACCGACAGGCAAGCCACTTGCAATGCGGGAAACCTTAACCCCAAGTGGCTTGATGAGCTTAGCTAGATACATAGCCGTCGCCTCACCCTCAATATTAGGGTTTGTTGCTATGATAATCTCACGAATCTCATTCCCACTTAGTCTCCTTAGTAACTCTTTCACCCTAATATCATCTGGACCTATTCCATCAATTGGCGAAATCGAGCCCTGAAGAACATGATATACGCCCTTAAATTCACCAGTTTTCTCAAGAGCAACTATATCCCTTGGCTCCTCAACAACGCAGATAACACTGTGATCACGGTTTGCATTCCTGCAAAACTCGCACGTAGTTTGATCTGTGACATTAAAACATATTTCACAGAATCTAATTTTATCTTTTACCTCATCGATGGCTCTTGCCAGCTTCTTTGCATCATCTGGCGCTGTTTTGAGGATATAAAAAGCAAGCCGCTGGGCTGTTTTTGGCCCAACGCCTGGCAACTTTGATAGCTCTTCAATCAAATTTGCAACGGGCCCTGCATAATAGGACATATTTCTTTGCTTTCACCTGCTTTTATCTAGTTTCTTGTTCCTGATTTCTTTTTATTTCTGGTTTCTGACCGCTAAAATCCGGGAAGCCCTAACCCCCCTAAACCTCCAGCTAACGGCCCCGTAACAGCGGCAAGTCTTTTTTGGGCAAGTTCGTGGGATTGGCGCAGAGCTTCATTTACTGCGGCAACTATCATGTCTTCAAGCATCTCAACGTCTTCAGGATCAACAACCGCGGGGTCTATTTTTATTTCAACCAACTGCTGCTTCCCAGTCACGACAGCCTTGACTGCGCCACCGCCAGCGCTTGATTCTATCTTGGCATCAGCCAGCTCTTGCTCAACCTTAGCCATTTCAGCCTGCATTTTCTGGATTTGCCTCATCATGTTTCCATACTGGCCCTTCATCTATGTATCCTCCTGGTATCTAATTTCATCAATGGAAATTTCCTCAACTATTTTAGCACCAAATGTATCCTGAACCAATTTTATGTAATCATCCGCGGGCAGCAGGTCCTTCTTTACGTCTGGCACGTCGGTGACCGCAATCGTTCTTGTATTCTCCTTGCTAGCTGTTTCTTCAGAAAATTCAAAAACAACTGCAAGGTTAAGACCACTAATTGCTTTAAGCGCACTCTGGAGAAGCTTAGTATTCTCAGGGTCTTCAACAAAAGCTCTATGGCTCTCTTTAAGTGACAACACTAGCTTGCCATCTTCGATACGGCTAAGTTTGGCGGCCTCAAAAAAGGCGTATCGAGACCGCTTTTTATCTTTTAAAACTTTAAGAACCTGCGGCCATATTCTCTCAATCGTTCCTAAATCGATTTCGTTGGCTGCCGCCGTGCTAGTTATCTTTTTTGTAACCGTGATGTCCTGCTCATCAGCAACTTTTTCAGCCTTAACCCTGCTTGCTTTATCATGCTTAACGTCCTTTTCAGAAGCCAACTTTGTAGTCTTTAAGGAAGGGGGTACCGATGTAACTGGCCTTGCTGGTTCTTGCGGGCTTAAATGCTTGGTGCCATTTAGTCTAGCTAGAAGATCTGCCGCAATGCTTTCAAGGCGCTCGACTCTATTAAGTACGCTATCAATAGATGTGCCATGGTCAGCCTTAACCATTTTAAACAAGGAAATTTCCAGGAGAAGACGCACATCTGTTGCCCACTTAGATTGGCTATAAAGGTCGTTTAATATATTGATGAAGAGCATCAATAGCTGGGGGTTTATTCTTGAAGCCTGCTCTAAATATTTTTCCCTTTGCTCATCTAAAACACCACTTAATCTTGTATTTGGTATGCTCTTGATTAAAAAAAGGTTTCTAAGGTGGCTTAGAAGATCCTGAATAAACTGCCGAATGTCAAGCCCCTTCTCGGTAAGCTCATCTATAAATAAAAGTCCGCTAGCAAGGTCAGATTCTATAAGCATATCAGTGAAGCGCAGTAAAAGCTCACTATCTGTCATCCCAAGCAGTGAGATTACATCGGCGCTTGTTATCTTCTGTTTTGAATAGGATGCAAGCTGATCTAAAATGCCAAGAGCATCGCGCAATGACCCTTGAGCGTGGTGGGAGATCAAAGACAGAGCGGCTGCTTCAATATCTATACTTTCGCTCTCTGCAACTTTATCTAGCCTTTGCTCAATATCAGATATTGGAATTCGCCTAAAGTCAAATCTTTGGCATCTTGAAAGAATGGTCTGCGGAACTCTGTGTGGCTCAGTTGTAGCAAGAACAAAAATTACGTGATTTGGCGGCTCCTCAAGTGTTTTTAGTAAAGTATTAAAAGATTCGGTCGTAAGCATGTGGACCTCATCTATTATGTAGACTTTTTTCCCTCCTTGCGTGGAGCTATAAGGAATCCTCTTTAAAAGCTCTCGCGTCTCCTCAACACCCCGATTTGATGCCGCATCAAGCTCTAGAACATCAATGGACGTTCCATCATTAATTGATATGCAGGATTCACACCTATTGCACGGGGTTGGTGTGGGCCCCATCTCGCAGTTTAGGGATTTGGCCAATATTCTTGCCGTAGAAGTTTTGCCAGTGCCGCGTGGCCCGCAGAAAAGGTAAGCATGGGATACTCTATTCAGGCTGATGGCGTTCTTTAGTGTTTGCGTAACATGTGACTGGCCTGCAATTTCATCGAAGGTTTGCGGTCGCCATTTGCGATAGAGCGATAAGTAAGCCAACGTAAGCCTCCAGGTTGGTTGCTAGTATCTTAAGCACAAAGCTAGCAGTTTAAGCACAAATTAACAAAATTGTCTGGTTTAGTCAAAAATAATGACCGTGCACCTGCTGTTGACA
>JASEIR010000001.1:0-15782 GCA_030017355.1 Actinomycetota bacterium | reverse complement strand
GACATCCGGCCCCAAGCGCTGCTGCGTAGTTAGCTCCAAGCAGGCTTCCCTACGGCACACGGAATGGCTTGCTTACCGCTGCTTCCTCCCGGACCTGACGGGGTTCACAAGTTCCCGTTGCGCAGGACCCACTCTTCAACACCACTTGCGCAGCAACCGACCTCACAACCGGGGAGCCTCGAGCAGGAATTAAGCCTCGCTATAGCGGATTGCGAGTACAGGGCACCGCTACCTCCCCGCCTAGCACGGTCATTCGCGGAGGAGGAGGGATTCGAACCCTCGAGGCGATGGTGTTCGCCAACGCGATTTCCAGTCGCGCGCACTAGGCCAGACTATGCGACTCCTCCAATAAAAATTTCTGTTATGAACACATGAATTTTACCACATGTCGCCAGATTATTCACTTTTTAAGTGGGGTGCAAAGGCTTAACAATCAGAAAATAGAGTTTCGAGAAAAAGCTCCCGTTTGGGGAGCTTTTTCTTGCGGAGGAGGAGGGATTCGAACCCTCGAGACCCAAAAGGGCCTAACGGTTTTCGAGACCGCCGCACTCGGCCAGACTATGCGACTCCTCCAATAAAAAGCATCATTTATCTGGGAAAACATGCTGCGGTAATTGCTTGGGCCAGGCTTTAATTTTATCAAGACCGCCATACTAATACAACGGGTGTGGCTGGCAGATTTTCGCGCGTTTTCGCACCTTACTCATCAGGGCTCTTGTGGCGGCGCTCGCGGAAGAAGTCTTGCAGCAATTTAACATTCTCTTCTTCTAAGACACCCCTCTTTACCTCTACTTGCCAATTTAGCCGCTTATCTTCAACAACATTAAAAAGCGTGCCTGCCGCCCCGGCCTTTTGATCTGCCGGCCCGTAAACTAGCCTTTTCATCCTAGCCTGATATATCGCGCCAGCGCACATCGGACAAGGCTCTTTTGTTACATAAATTGTGCAGTCGCTAAGCCTCCAGCGCCCTAATTTTTTGGAGGCTTCCTCAATTGCAAGTATCTCGGCGTGTGCTGTTGCTGCTTTCCTCTCTTCCCGCTCGTTTCTTGCTCTTGCAATAACCTCGCCATCGCAAACAACTACAGCACCAACCGGCACCTCTCCTTCCTGCTCCGCCCTCTTGGCTTCCTCAATTGCCATTTTCATATACTGAACATCTTTGTCTTCAGCCATCATGGAATTCCTCTTTTGCGTGCATATACCAACTTTACTTTAAAATTAGACTATGGGGTAAGAGATTACAAAATTTGCGGATATTTTCCAGGGTCGAGGTTTTTAGCTGTTAATCCCTAGGCCTAATGCCTCTCCTTGCGCGCCCGGAGGGATTCGAACCCCCGACCACCGGATTCGTAGTCCGTTACTCTATCCAGCTGAGCTACGGGCGCATCTAGAAACTAGAGACTAGATACTAGAAACTAGATTAAACATCTAGCCTCTAATTTCTAGTCCCTGATTTCGAACCTTTAGCCTCTAACCAGCGGAAGCGGAGAGAGAGGGATTCGAACCCTCGAGGGGACTTTATAATCCCCTACTCGCTTAGCAGGCGAGCGCCTTCGACCTACTCGGCCATCTCTCCGTCTCAAAACTATTAGCTAATAAATAATACATTAGATGGCAGATTTTGTCCATTATCCCAGCACCGCAACATTTCCGTCTGTGCTATTTGACTCCCGAAAATCAAGGATCGACCAAATCGAAAATGGCGTGAGCTTACAAAGCCTTTACCCTTCAAATCTTGCCCTTAATAGTTCAATCGATTTTCCATTGCCTAAGATAAAGACTTTTTCGATTATCGATTATCGACGAGAAGATAGAAAGGGCCACTTTTGTGGCCCTTTCTATCTTCGTGGAGAGAGAGGGATTCGAACCCCCGAGGGCCTTACGACCCTAACGGTTTTCAAGACCGCCGCGTTCAGCCAGACTCCGCCATCTCTCCAATGTAACGTTTAGCTGGGCAAATAATATCAAAGGACTCCGGAACCGCGTAATAATTTTACCAAGTTGAGTGCATTAAAACAACATAAGGTGTTAGCTATTGTTCTTCAGAAATATCATAAGAGCCAGTTGTACCTTAATGGTTGTTGCTTAATTGGCTGCTGTCTTCCTGTTGCATCTCCAATACCATAATAGCATCTCTATTATACAAATCGTCTCTAATTGCCTGATGGACAAAGACTTCAGATGCAAGCGAGATAATGGCTGCTTTGTTCACTGAATCAATCTCGCCCCAATTTACTCTATCAGCAATACGTTTATCAAATGTAATTGAAACTGCTGGTTTTATTCTGCGATTGCCATCTAAATCTTCAAAAGGGCACAGCTCAACAACTTTTACCTTCTTAACCCCAGGAAGTTTAAAAAGAAGCGGCATTATATACTCTGCACTACTAGCGGCATTAAAGATGGCGGCGTTCTCATCTTTTGCCATGCGATTAAGATAGTAGACTATGACTAAACCTTGAGGTCGGTTTATGCGCACATCTGTAACATTAAAGGGGACATTTGCCCGCACAAAGTTTCTCAAGCTTTTATTGTCAAATCTTGAAAGAGGGGTGTACTGGGCTTGCTTGCTATGCGGCCCAGGTATCACCACAGCAATTGAAATCATAGCTATTGCAATCGCGATTATTAAAAGGGTGATTTTTTTCAAGTGACGCCTTCCTTTTCACGCTTAAAGAATTTAAAGAATTATGTACCTAAGCTTTAGTAAAATATCATCTGCTTATCATACCCATGAAATACAGGACGCAAAGCTTATTTCCATGAGCCTACCCAATTAATCGACAATTGCCCTTTTCTGCCTTAGCATAAAGTAGGCAAGTACAGGTGGGAACCTTAGGCATTGAGATAAATGGGTTAAAACAGCCTAGGGGTGATTTTTTCTGCTCCTGCCATGTAGGGTTTAAGGACCTCAGGTATTGCAATGGTGCCATCTGCTTGCTGGTAGTTTTCAAGAACAGCAGCAACTGTCCGGCCTATTGCTAAACCGGAGCCGTTTAGTGTATGGACAAAGCGGGGTTTAGCTTTTGGTTCTTCTCTAAACTTTATATTGGCCCGTCTGGCTTGAAAATCCTCAAAGTTGCTGCACGAAGATATTTCCTTGTATCCGCCGAAGCCAGGCAGCCAGACTTCAATATCATATGTTTTAGCCGCAGAGAAGCCTAAATCGCCTGTGGATAGCGCAACAACCCTATAGTGTATATTTAGAAGCTGCAGGACTCTCTCGGCATTTGCAGTCAGTCTTTCAAGCTCATCATAAGAGGTGTCAGGATGGACAAATTTTACTAGCTCTACCTTGTTAAACTGATGATGCCGAATAAGCCCCCTTGTATCTTTACCATAAGCCCCAGCCTCACTTCTAAAGCATGGTGTATAGGCACAGTAATAACGAGGCAGGTCCTTGGCTGCAAGTATCTCGTCTCGATGAATGTTTGTTACAGGCACCTCAGCCGTTGGTATCAGATACAAGTCCTCATTTTGCACCTTAAATAGATCATCAGCAAACTTTGGTAGCTGACCCGTGCCAACAAGACTTGCGCTATTTACCAGAATAGGGGGGAATACCTCTGTATATCCATGCTCTTTAGTGTGAAGATCCAACATAAAGTTAAGAAGTGCTCGCTCGAGGCGTGCACCAATATCCCAATAAAGAACAAAGCGGGCTTTTGCTATCTTGGCTGCGCGCTCAAAATCAAGGATTCCAAGATCGATTCCTAAGTCCCAATGAGGTCGTGGTTCAAAATCAAATTTTGGCGGCTCACCCCAAGTCCGGATAACAACATTTGCGCTCTCATCTGGCCCAATAGGTACGCTTTTATCTGGTATATTTGGTATATCTAACATTATTGCGCTTAAGGCATCTTCGATCTCTGCAAGCCTTTCATCAAGTCTTTTGATCTCCTCACCAAGCTCGCGCATGGCGGCAATCTTATCTTCAGCTGGCTCCCCGGCTTTCTTAAGCTTTGCTATTTCACTAGAGACAACATTTCTTCGGTTCTTTAGTTGCTCAACATCTACTATTAGTCGGCGCCTCTCAGCATCTAGTTCCCTAAAACGAGTTAGGTCAACTTTCATGTTTCGGTTTTCAATTGCCTTTTGGACAATATCCAGGTTTTCTCTAACCCACTTTAAGTCAAGCACTAGCTTTCCACTCCATCCGCCATTGGGTATGACCCTAAAATCTTGACCTCTCTTATTTTACACTTTAAGCACTTTAAAACAGACTCAACCACTTCATCCTCGATGTGACCTTCAAAATCAATAAAGAAACAATAATCTCCTAGCGCCTTTTTTGTTGGCCTTGATTGTATTTTAGTTAGGTTTATATAGCGATAAGCAAATTCCTGCAAGATTTGCAGAAGGCTGCCCGGCCTATCTACAAAAATAAAGCAAACTATGGATGTTTTATCATGGCCTGTTCGCTTAGTAAGGTCTTTTCCAATAAGAACAAAACGGGTTTGGTTGTCTTCAAAGTCCTCGATTCCAGAGTCGATAATACTTAGACCATATAAATCAGCGGCAAGCTTTGTACCAATCGCTGCCATTGGCCGGTTTTGCTCTGAAACTAGTTTTACTGCCGCAGCAGTGCTGTTTGCAAATTCGATGCTTGCATTTGGAAGCTTAGTGGACAGATAGCGGCGGCACTGAGCGATAGGCTGGGGGTGAGAAACAATCGTTGTAATATCTTCTAGCTTTACGCCTGGCCTTGCAATTAAGTTATGACTAATTGGTATGATTACTTCTTTTTGAATATATAGACTTGTCTCGAAAGCCAGCACATCAAGGGTTACATTTACCGACCCCTCGATGGAGTTTTCTATTGGCACAACGCCAGCTTCCACTTCGCCTCGCTCAACTGCCCTTATTACATCGGCCTCGGTTGGATATGGGACTATATCATCTTCTCTTACTGGCAAGAGCTTAAAAAGTGCTTCCTGAGAATATGTCCCCCAGGGGCCCAAAAACCCGATTTTTGTACCTTGCTTTTTCCTCAAAACCTACAATCCTTTCAGCTAAATTCAGCCTAACATAAAGCCTAATGTATTATGTGATTTCATACTTTACGTGCAAGTGCCTCTGATATAGCCTGGCGCTCCTCATCAGATAGCGCGTATTCCGAATTGCCGCCTCTTATAATCTTCGCATAACTCCTGCTTTCTTGGCGACCATTAATTGTGCTTATAACCACACCATCACCATGATTGTTCAGCAGAGCCACTGCAAAGCTTAGCTTTCCCCCAACATCGCTAAAAGCATCAAATCGGACTAACCCGATTCGTTGCACCGTCGTATCCAGGGCAACTGCGAGCTTATCTTGCTTCATTTTCAACTCTTTAAAATTCTCTTGAAGAATAGGGACCTCGCTAAAGCTTCTCTTGACTACATTAACAAAGTCTTCTTCTTTTACTGCTTTAGCAAGTACCTTTTCACGTTTTTTAATGCCCCGCACCTTAAGTGAGATAATCAACAGCCACAATGCTAAAACAAGCCAGGCCAACCCAAGTACAGCAAGAGCTATGTTGCCTATAACCATCCTTTTTGCGCCCCTTTTTGGTAGAAAAACTTGCGCAATGATTGTCACAGATTATACAATACAACATCGACCTTTGCATTAGTGTAGCATCACGGTTACACTAAAGGTTCATTTCGCTGGTATGAATAGTCATTCATCAAATAGAGTTCATGGTAAAATAAGCCTTACGCATAGACATATGGAGGGCAGCAAAATGAAAATAGCATATTTTAACTGCTTTGCCGGCATTAGCGGAGACATGATAGTTGGTGCACTGATTGATCTTGGCCTACCGCTAGAAAAGCTTGAAGACGAGCTTGGAAAGATTGCGCTAGGCAATTACGAAATAAAGGCACGTCCTGTGCTAAGGCAAGGTATTAGCGCCACAAAATTCGACGTCATTTCGCAAGAACAGAAGGTTATAAGAACATGGAGCAACATACGCGAGCTGATCGAAGATAGCAAGCTACCAGATAAAATTAAAGCCGACTCACTTGCAATCTTTAAGCGAATTGCCGAGGCAGAAGCAAAAATACATAAAAAAGCTGTCGACCAGGTTCATTTTCACGAAGTGGGTGCGACAGACTCTATAGTCGATGTTATCTCAAGTGTTATTGGTATCGACTACTTAGATATTGAAAAAATATATTCTTCGCCAGTTGCAACTGGAATAGGAATGGTTAAAACAGAGCACGGCGTTCTGCCTTTGCCAACTCCGGCTGTGCTGGAGATACTTGCTGATGCGCCTATTTACAGTTCAGGGATCTCAGCTGAACTTACTACCCCAACAGGAGCCGCAGTGCTCATGCAATACGCAGAATTTAGTAAAGAAATTCCGCAAATGGTGCTGGAGAAAACCGGCTATGGTGCTGGCTCTCAAAAACTTGAAATCCCAAATGTCTTAAGAATCCTTACTGGAGAAACAGTCGAAGAGGTGGGCGGTGCAGAGGTCTTGCTCATCGAGACAAACATTGATGATGTGCCGGCTGAGATTCTAGGATATACCATGGAATCTCTAATGGAAACTGGTGCACTCGATGTTTGGTTTACCCCAATTGAAATGAAAAAGAACAGGCCGGCAGTTATGCTAAGCGTTCTGGTCTCACTTGGGTCTGAGGAGCCAGTGATTGATAAAATATTTTCTGAAACATCCACGCTTGGGCTTCGGATTTCTAAGCAATCGCGAAGAGTAGCAGAGCGAGAGACAATTAAAGTAGACACGCCCCTTGGTAAAATACGCGTCAAGGTGGGCACATATAAGGGGAAGGTAATCTCGATTGCTCCTGAATATGAGGATTGCAAAAAGGCTGCCTTCAAACAAGGAATTCCAATCAAGGAGGTCTATGACCTGGCACGTAAGGTGGCTGCCGAGAAGATTGGGAGAGGCTGATCGATTTGCCTGCATGGGAGGTATTTAATAAAGCAGCCGAGCAATTAAGCCAGAGCAAGATTGATTTTGCACTCTGCGGAGGAATTGCTGTACAGGTATACGGGCGAACCAGAGAAACAACGGATATTGATTTTCTAGTTCGCGAAACAGATGTTGAAGATGCTTTAATAGCCCTTGAAAAAGCTGGATTTGAGATAAGTCGCACCGACCCTAAATGGCTCTTTCAAGGCTTTAAAAATGGGGTTAAGGTCGATCTTATTTTTGAAGCAATGGGCGGTATCCAGCTTACTCCGGAAGTGCGGGCGCACACAAAAGAAATAGAGCTTGGTGGCTATATATATCGGGTAATATCACCAGAAGACCTTATCATCATGAAAGCCCATTCTCTAAATGAAGAGAGAGCTAAAGACCTTTTTGATGCATTATCAATCATCAAGGGAATCGAAGGCGGGCTTGATTGGAATTATTTTATCGAAAGATCAAGGACAAGGCTTAAAAGAATGCTAGCCCTTCTTTTCTTTGCCCAATCTGACCAGCAGACAGCCACGCATGTGCCAGACTGGGTTATCCATAGCTTAATAGCTTACCTACCTAGCTTACCCAGCAGCGGGCATTAGCATATTCATTTGATTTATTGATTTCAGATTCATTTTATCTGTTACCTACCTGGTAACGTATAAACCATATATGGCCGTCCCATGGTTGACATGGCTACATTTCTAACCGGGACGCCACCGCTTGTCATACCCTTTTCAGTACCATAGTGAGCATGTCCGTGAAGAACAAGATTTGCCCCATACTTATCAATAGGGCCAGCCATAATCGATGCTCCAAGAAAAGCATAGACCTCCGGTGGCTCACCATAAAGCGTCTCTTTTATAGGAGAGTAATGAAGGAGAACAATTTTAAAATCTGCTTCAAGGCTTTGAAGACCCCTGCCTATTTTCTCTGCTTCACTCATGCCCTCTCTGTACATCTTTCGGAAAATCTCTTCTCCAAAATCCGGAAGTGCCCTTAAGCCAAATCCCCCGCCAAAACCCTTCGTTCCAGCAAAGCCAACTTTGTAGCCATCCACCTCGATGACAGTCGAATTGCCATCAAGCACGACTATGTCGCCTTTTTCAAGAACCCTTTTAATGTCGTTTTCCTGGAAATTATGGTAGTCATGGTTACCAAGAACGCAAACTATGGGAATTTTCACATCCTCTAAAACGTAGATGAGTGTTTCTGCCTCCTCAGCCAGCCCATGTGCAGTAAGGTCCCCAGCAATAGCCAAAATATCGGCTTTTTTGTTAATATTTGTAAAACCCACCTTCAACGACTGGGCAGCACTTCTCTCAAGCGGGGTATGTACATCACCAACAGCAGCAACCCTTACCATAAATTAATTCCCCCAAGGAAAATATTCCACTATAAGATACTTTTTCTCGTTTACGGCAATAAAGGAGAATGAATAACGATTAGGAGGCGATACCGATGTCGCAACAGGAACAAAAACTGAGCGGGGGCAGTCTTGACATGCACGGTGTTGGAGTGTGGTTACAACAGATCTAAGGTTTGCCATGCACCTGATATCAACGTTGGCGAACAACATCCTACGTGCGATACTTTCACCCAGCAATTGACTTCCCTGGTGGCGCAGGGGATGCCCGATGTGTCGGTTTGCAACGTCACACAGTGCAGATTCAATTAGAACAACGATTGCATGGCTCCCGGAATCACCGTAGTCAACCACGGTGGTCATGCAGATTGCACCACATATCGTACGGGTGTTTAAGCTAAGTTATCCAATACCTACTTTACGTCCAGGTGCAGGACACGAAATGGAGGTGAGAATCGTGATGCGTCACGAAGAGTACGAACATGGCCATGAAGCGCATCGTCATCCGGCTATTGAAAACAGACTGGATGAAGCAAATGAGAAATTAGATCGGGTGATGGATCAATTGAAAAAGATTATGGATGAAATAAAAGCTCTGTCCGAAAAGAAAGTGGCTTAGGCGGCTTACGGTCTGTGTCTGCTTCCGACATTAATATGGTCTGCAGCAAAAGGGTAGATATGTGTCAAAAGGAGATATCCACATAATGCCAACCGGGCAATTGATGCCAGAGCACAGGCTTATCGAACGAATGAGAGCGCTGCTTAAGCGAGAGCTTTCAAGAATACAGGAAACAAGCAAGGCAGACCAAAGGTTTATTGAGATTGCCATCGACTTCTTCAGGGTCTATACTGACTTCTGCCATCGCGGCAAGGAAGAACACGTCCTCTTTGGTGAGCTAGAGGCGTGGCCGCCCTTTCCTGAACACAGGGCGATGATGGGGGAGCTAATACAGGAGCATGCCTTTGCACTAGAAGTCGTCAAGGGACTCCTTGAGGCCAAGGAGCGATATGGGTGGGGCAGCAGCGAAGCTTTAGCAGATATTATTAGAGCGATGAACACACTTAGCGCGTTTTATCCTGCGCATATCGAGAAAGAGGATAAGCACTTTCCCCCGACCGACCCCCCTACTAAAGGGATCTCTATAGATTACTCAATGTTTGCCTGTATCGTCCCAGCCCTAATGGTCCTCTATCCTAGACATTCCTTAATAGCTGTTCTCGTAAATAACCTATGCCGAGCCCCGTGAGTCCCCAAACAACCCATGAGATGTTTATGGTCAAGAATATTCTGAGCTCATCAGGAATAGAGCGCATACGAAAAGGCACTAATGCAAAGATGCCAGGTGCGTAATAGGTAAAAATCGCGATAAGAAGATCTATCTGCCCTCCTGTGAAGAATATAGCGTGGACTACGGGAAGCGTCAGTGCAAGCGCAATGAAACTAACAGCAAGATAGATCATTAACCGCCTTCTCTTTGCATAGAGTGGGTAGAGAAAGGATGAGTACGTTGCTCCAACGATACCTGAAGCAAGGCTAAGAAGAGATATCATGATTGAATTAAGGTCCTCTTTGTTCCAAGAGTAGATGCCAACTAAAAGAGCAAGGGCGACAAGAAAAGCGACAGCGATGAAACCTGCTATTGTCCATATAATCCTGTTCTCCATACTCTTCTCCGATCACGAGATCTTCCTATTGCTTGCATTATAGTTGCTCTTTAATAACCATGTGGATTAATAAACACCAGTATCTACGAAAGTATGACTATGTAGTAGCCATGAAAACTCGCCCGATGCACCCCAGTTTGCGGTATAATAAACGACACCATTGGTATGTGCTTCGAGCGTTAGGTCATGTGAGACAAGCGTGTCTTTGTATTGATCCCCAAAATCCCAATTTTCGTACAGCGCCTCTCCCTGTTGGTGAATCAAGGTGGACGTTGTATAGGGACTATAAAGCTCAGACCATACAAGGAACCAATGAGTCCCCGCTTCAGAAGGATTTGCCGCCCATTCACGGAGATCAGCGCCCCTATAACCAATGGTTGAACCATAATCCCACCAATCCAATATCAGCCTACTTGCGCACAATGGGATATTCACCGGATCTTCAGTTTGTAATTTTACCCATGCCCAACGAGCAATAGTAGAAGCGATAAAATTAGAGTCGCTTGTTGTAGAGATGCTTGACTGATCATTTTTTTCTTGACTGCTCGATTTTGTTGTCTTGTATGTGCCCTTCTCTGCATCTATGTCGATATAAAATGCCTTTGCGCCTTCTTTTTTTGTGATACGGCCTTTGATATTAATGCTTGCCTTATCATCATCCTTAATAAGCTCTACCTTATCCAGAATGATATCGCTTCCCTTCTCGGGCTTTAATACTAATACCTTCTGGGTTTTTGGGCTATCCTTGGCTAAAGCAGCAACTTATCTCGACTTCATAAGAATCGCCTGTACGCCACTTGAAGTATATGCGCCATTGCTCGTTGATTCGAATACTACATTGCCACTGTCTATTCCCTGAGAGCTTTTCAGGCTGATTGCCGGGAGGTATACTAAGATCGCCCAATCTCTCAACGGAATCCAACAATACTAGCTTTCGGTAAGCTAAACGCTGTATATCTGCGGGAAACCTCTTTACAAATCGGCGATGAAAGATCTCTTCGGTTTCCTTGCAACGAAAGCTCCTTATCATTGTCTAATAGTAACGCGACGCGTTATTTACTGTCGAGCGGAAGAGGAGTTTTACCGTTCAGATTATTTGACCAGATACAAAATCCGCAAGAATACTGCTACGAACAGAGATACTGCAATAAGGTTAATAGATAGGCCAGCAATAGCAATACACTTTGCGCACTTGTCTTTTGTGCTTTACTGCCAAACCTACAATTCCAAGCGCCAATCCTGCTAGCGCCAAGATTGGAGCTTTTTTAATTTGTGTGGTGAACATTATTATGGACTCCGGGCTGTCGGCAACCCCCAGCAAGTGCCCAATAGGTAGTGCATAAAAAGATATAAAAGATATGATTGATAAGAGGCCCAAGATAATTGATGCTATGCCCATTGATTACTCCCTCATCTAATAAGATAATGGTACCATAGTCGTCGATATAAATAAGACGGTACCGTGCCTTGGGGGGGCTAAAAATGATAGCATTTATGGGATTCGGCCCTACTGAGCTCATCATTCTTCCGATTTTCATACTTTGGATTTGGATGTTGGTCAATTGTCTGCTTCGCCCGACTTTGTCATTTCCTGGAGGCGGTGCGTCAAAGGTTGCGTGGATTATTGCGTTAGTTGCCGCTCCCCCGATTGGAACATTAGCGTACTTCTTCATGGTTTATTTGCCCAGGTCGAAACAAAGACCTGTGAGTGGATGAGAAGCTATGGTTGGGCATCGTGAGATTGCAAAGAAGGACTGGCTATAGACGGGCGTCTATTTATTTGCCAAGCTATAGTTTTAAGGTATAAATAAATCGTTGAAATGTTTTAATCTAATCTTGCTATGCTATGAGAGCTAAGAAATCTTTTGTTGTTATCTTTATACTTTTGCTTGCTTTATCTAATCTTGCCTGTCAAGAAGAAGCTAGTTTAAGAAACCAAGAAAAGAGCAATAAGGGCTTCTCTAAATCTACGACTAGCTCCACTTTTTTGGACAATTAAGTAACGGCTACTGGCAAATAGACAATCTCATAATGCTAGACAAAGCGATTCCAACAAAATCAGATAGTGGTTTTGATAGAGCTATTTTGACCAACAAACCTAAAGATAAGACGTATCAAACCCTGCTTAATCTAATCATAAAAGATTTTGCCAAACCAAAGGGGTTGCAATCAAGTGAATTAAGCGTGAGACAGCTAGTCGTCTGTGACGGCTGGGCACGAGCACTGCTTGACGTAAGCAAGACTATCCAGAAACCTGAGCAAGTCATTTTACAAAAGCTTGATGGAAAATGGTAGATATTTGATCCAAGCATGGGCTCAGATATGGTGCACATTCCAGAATCGCCATTTATGATATGGGTACATGACGATTATAAGTAGTACCTTTGCCTATTAATCCTAACCCTCCACGTCACGTAGGAAGAGAGGCGAAGTCGGCTCTACGAGGAGATAAATGAACCGAAAGCTTTGGGGAGTGTTCATTTTTGTTTTAGGGGTGCTCGTAAGTTGTCTTAGCCTAGTGCGGTTTTTGGTGCTAAAATAGAGCCATAAATAAAACGAGCAGTGCTATTTACACTGCTCACGGTGCGAGAAGGGGGACTTGAACCCCCACCCGGGAACCCGGACTAGACCCTGAACCTAGCGCGTCTGCCAATTCCGCCATTCTCGCTTTATATCGCGACCTGGTGCTCTCAGGTCCGCGCAAAATAGATTATACCATTTTTGCAACTTTCGCAATATGAGCAAGGAATGCGTTCCTCTGCGTGAGGGAGTAAAGAATGCATTTAAAAACTGATCAGCTCCTGCTAGATCGCTATAAAATTATTTCAAAGCTCGGTAGAGGTGGGTTTGCCGATGTTTATAAGGCCTTTGATACCCGCATGGAGCGCATTGTTGCAATCAAGCAAATCCACGTTAGCCGTCACTCAGCAGAGCGAGTGCTTCGCGAAGCACGCACCGTGGCACTTCTTAACCATCCAAACATCGTAACCATCCACGAATTCGAAAGAGAGGATGAGGAATGCTACCTGATAATGGAGCACGTTGAGGGTGTGCCGCTTTCAAAGATTTTAAGCAGAATTTCCCCATTGCAAGCCGAAGAAGCTATTGTTATAGCAATTGAGATATGCCGAGCTCTTGAGGCAGCTCATCTTAACAATATTATTCATCGTGATATAAAGCCAGAAAACATTATGATTCGCCATGACGGCCGCCTGAAGGTCATGGATTTTGGCATCGCACGGCTTAAAGGCATGTCTGGTACAACGGATGGTGACATTATCGGTACTTTTGCTTACATGTCACCAGAGCAGGCAAGAGGCGATGAGGTTGACGAGAGAAGCGATATATACTCATTAGGTATAGTTCTTTATGAGATGCTGACTGATTGCATCCCCTTTAGCGGCGAATCTGTCCCCGAAACGTTAAAAATGGTGCAAAATGTGCAGGCGCTCCCGCCAAGTGAGCTAAACCCATCGCTAACCAAGGAGTTTGACGAATGCATTATGACGGCAATTGCTAAGGACCCGAGGCAAAGATATGAGACGGCAAGTGCTTTCCATGAGGCGCTAGTTGGCCTTCGAGTCAGTTTAGCACCAACCGAGAAGATACTCTCTGGCCTAGTAGATAGATATATAGAGATCGAAAATGAGTTGAGCTGGTTCGAGGAGACTGGATGGCGTGGGCGACTTTGGAGGTTTTTTTACCAGCATCGCGAATCTTTAACAAGAACACCCGCCGCAATTATGTTTAGTTACCCCTTTTTCTTGATTATGCGCTTTTGGTATGGCATGTCAAAAAGCCTTTCCCTTTTCATAGCAGCCATAATTTACATGGCTGTTCTTTTAAGGCCAGATTATGGTATTGGTGTTGCTTTTCTAGCGCTATCACTTCTTATGGTTACGTACTCCTTTGGCCTCTCCTTTGTAATGCTGCTAGTTCTCATTCCTTACTGGTTTTTTATTTCAAGAAGATGGCCGATTGCTTCAATTACACCAGCTGGCGGACCCATTTTTGGCCTCCTCCATATACCTTTTGTTTTCCCAATCCTTGCTGGGCTCTTAACCAATCCAATTATTGCGGCTTTGGTAGCAGGCTTTGGTTGTGTAGCTTTTGAACTCATGAATATCTTCTTAAAAACAAGCATTGAGCCCGAGCTTATTCGGGGCTATTCGATGTGGTCTTTGCTTAGAGGAGAATCAAACCCCATCTATGTTGCCCAATTAATTAGTTCCCCATTTCTTGAGAATCCAGCTCTGGTTTTGCAGCCAATGCTTTGGGCAATTGTAGCAGCTCTATCTTCTGCCATCAAAGGAACTCGAAGATGGTTTGCCGCAACTTTAACCGGATTTATCAGCCTTTTAATGGGATACCAGCTTATATTTGCCCGGTTTGGCACAAACTTAATTGATATGGGCAGATTGATGCAGGGTCTTTCTTTTTCGCTTATAATACTTTTACTACTTCCAATATTTCGGCCCCCTGCAAGAGATTTGGAAGAGGGTGGCTTTGAGTCAGATGAGTTCATGGATTAACCCATTGGTACAGGTTAATCAATTTGGGAGGTAAGACTTTGAGCCTGCTAAGAGATTTTGAGCAAAGGCTTGAGAGCCTTCTTGAAGGCTTTTTTGCAAGGCAGTTTAAATCTGGAGTCCAACCAGTTGAAATTGCAAAAAAGTTGGCACGCGAGATGGACTCAAACCGAACGATTAGCGTCTCTAAAATCTATGTCCCTAATCGCTATATCATTCGAATAAGCCAAACCGATGCTGAGCGGCTTAAGCTATTTGAAAAAGCTCTGGTTGCCGAGCTTCAAGATTTTCTTGTCCAGCACGCTAAAAAGGAAGGCTATGCACTCATAGGAAAACCACAGATAAAGTTTGAAGAATCAGCTAAGCTTACCATTGGTGAGATCAATATCGAAAGCATGCTTGAGGGAAATCGTGCTGAGTTCATTGGAGAAATGGAAAGACTGCGGCCAGCTGTCTCTAAATCAAAGACAGGCAAGGTAGAAAATGCCTATTTAGTAAGAATTGGAGCTAGCGGGGATACACGAATTTTACTTAGCGGTCGCTTTACCAAGATTGGCCGGGCTGTTGATAATGACATAGTTATCCCAGACCCTAACGTATCGCGCCACCATGCAAGAGTTGAGAATACAGCCTCAAAATACCTGCTTAAGGACCTCGGCAGTACTAACGGCACTTTTGTTAATGGAGAAAGGATTGCCGAATATGCGCTAAGAGATGGCGACACCGTGGTCATTGGTACAACGAAGCTTCAGTTTAGGAGAGAAATTGGTGTTTAACGAGTTAACGCTTGCACTTCATGTGCTGCTTTTGGTGTTAATTTATTTTTTTCTGCTAGTTACTATAAGAGTAATTTCTAAAGACTTGACTCTGGCAAAAGAAACTGGTGTAGCAGGAGGAACACCACGTATTGTGCTTCTTACGCCCGAGGGATCGGTGAGTGCAGTCGAATACCCTATCGAAAGGCAACTGCTCATAGGGCGATCATCGGACTGCGACATTGTTCTTGACGATACGTTTGCCTCTGCGCATCATGCGCGCGTGTATCTAGCAGACTCTGGATACTGGCTGGAAGACCTTAAAAGTACAAACGGCACAACTGTCAATGGCAAACCAATTAAAAAGCCTGTAAGATTGACAAAAGGAACCGAGTTTAAGATAGGACAAAGTATATTTCAATTTGTTGTGGACTAATGGATCAGGGTCCAGGGTAAAAACGACCGCTGACCAAAAAATTCAAAATTCAAAATTTCAATTAAAAATTCAAAATTCAAAATTATCACCCTCCCCTAGCCCCTCCCCTCAAGG
>JASEIR010000019.1 GCA_030017355.1 Actinomycetota bacterium | reverse complement strand
TCCGCTCCGTCATTTATACCTGGGCATAAAACCATCTGTATGTGTATTTCTATCCCCGCATCCAATAAAATCTTAAGATATTCGTATGTCCTATCTTTCCTTTTTTGTCCTAGCATTTTTGCCCTTAGTTCAGGATTTGTGGTATGAAGAGAGACATATATTGGGCTTAATCGATGTTTTATGATTCGTTCGATATCTTGTTCCTTCATATTTGTTAGCGTAATGAAATTTCCATAAAGAAAAGACAATCGATAATCATCGTCTTTTATGTAAACGCTTTTTCTCATTCCTGGCGGAAGCTGATCGATGAAGCAAAATATACACTTGTTTGCACACCTCTTTACTCCGTCAAAAAGAGATGTTGAAAAAATAATTCCAAGGCTTTCTAAACAAGGATTTTTTATATTAATTCTTCTTTGACTTCCGTTTTGGATTACATCGAGGCAAATGTCCTCATCGGCTGCGCAGAGTTCATAGTCGATAATATCGCGAAGCTTTTTTCCGTTTATAGATACAAGCTTGTCGCCGGCCTTTATTCCATATTTCTCCGCAAGACTACGCCGGCGGACTTCTTGTATTTTCACGGGATTCATACCTCTTGTTTCTCCGACTCCTGTTTTAGCCTTTCTATTACCTCTTCAAGTATCCAATCAGGAGTTGATGCGCCAGCTGTAATGCCAACATGTTCAACTCCTTTTAGCCAAGCCCCATCTATCTCCTCGGCTGTCTCGATATGATATGTTCTCTCATTGGTCTCCCTGCAAATTTGTGCTAGCCTAGTTGTATTTGCACTATTTTTACCGCCTACAACTATCATGAGATCGACATGCCTAGACAGCCTCCTTGCATCTTCTTGCCTATGGCTTGTTGCATTACATATTGTGTTAAATACCTTTAAATCTTTCACTTTGTAGAGAAGACTCTCTACGACTCTGTTTAAATTCTCAATCGACTGGGTTGTCTGAACAACAACACCCACCGGATTTTTAAGAACAAGATTTTTTAGTTCCTTCGCATTTTCAATTACAATTGCCTTATGCCCTGCATAGGCTACCAATCCTACAACCTCAGGGTGATTCCTTTCGCCAACAATGATTACATTGTATCCATCGTTAACCAGGTCTGCAGCACGCTGCTGTGCCTTAGCCACAAAGGGACAGGTTGCGTCAATTACTTTCAAACCCTTTTCAGTTGCTTTGCGAATTATTTCTGGGTCAACACCATGAGACCTTATTATGATGGTCCCTTCTTTAACATCATCAACTGATTTAACAGCATTTACTCCATGTCTCATTAGAGATTTAACAACCTGGGGATTATGGATTATAGGGCCCAATGTATAGATAGGTTTTTCGGAACTTTCAGCAGCCTCACGGGCTATTTTTAAAGCTCTTTGTACTCCGTAACAATATCCAGCATGTCGTGCACGGGTTATTCTCAAGATTTATCCACCTGTGACTAAATTATTTATTTCATTCATTAATCTTTTAGTAAGTTCTTCTTCCTTTTGTTTTCTATCTTTTGCACCAGTTTTCTCAACCTTTATAACATCACCAATTCTTACTTTCAATTTTGGGAATCTTAATAGCTTCCTTCCATCAGGCAGTATTTTATCTGTTCCAATCAGACCAATTGGCACTATTGGAGCCCCTGTCTTAAGCGCTATTGACGTTACACCAGGATATGCCGGACCAAGATTCCCACTTCTTTGCCTTGTTCCCTCTGGGAAGATTAGTAGCACTCCACCTTTTGATAAAACTTTCAATGAATGTGCGATTGCGCCTTTATCTGCAATACCTCTCTTTATTGGAAATGCATTAAGTGCCCGTATTAGACTACCAAAAATCGGGATTTTAAAGAGCTCTGATTTTGCCATATAGTTTACCGGCCGCGGTGCACCTGCAAAGGCTATTAGGATTGGGTCTACATAACTGACGTGATTTGACGCTAAAATCACCGGCCCAGACTTTGGTATATTCTGTTTTCCAGTTATTTCATACCTAAACAGAAGCTTAAAAATGAGGACCAGCAATAAGCGAACCATTTTGTAGAACATTAACCACTCACCAATTGCTTCTTTATTAAATCAATGATTTGCTGGACTACTTGTCCAATTGTTTTGTTTGTGGTATCAATTAAATGGGCATCAGGCGCCTTTGTTAATGGCCCTACTGGCCTTGTCGAATCTATCTTATCCCTTGTTATTATATCCCGCTCAACCGTTGACAAATCTATCTTATGGCCCTTCTCTTTTAGTTCTCGATACCGTCTTCTTGCCCGCTCCATTGGTGAAGCCGTTATAAATATTTTGATGTCTGCATCTGGAAATACAACTGTTCCTATATCTCGACCTTCAACCACCATGTTGGGATAATAATCAGCATAACTTCTTTGCTTTTTAACCAATGCGTTTCTTACGCCAGGTACTTTTGACACCGTTGAAACTGCAGCGCTTACCTTTGGCGATCTTATTGCTTCTGTAACATCCTCTCCATCTATAGTTACAGTATAATGGGTATTTTTCAGATCACTTATCTCGATATTTGAACCGCGAGCCAATGCAACCAGCGCATCTTCGTTGGTTATGTCTAGCTTTTCTTTTAGGGCTTTCCATGTTACAGCCCTGTACATAGCACCGGTATCTATGTATTTATAGCCAAGCCTTTTTGCAACTTCTTTGGCTACGGTACTCTTACCAGAGGCCGCAGGACCATCTATCGCAATTATCATTCTTCTATATTAGCAAAATTAAAAATCTAGAGCGACCGCAATCTTTGCCCGCGATCACTCTAGATTCTAGTTTTTAAGTACGATTTTTAGAACTTAGTCTCTACGCTTTGGACCCCTTCCAAAAGCCCTACTCTTCATTTCATCTTTGTTATTCATTGTTACCATCGTTATTGTTACCATCCTTGGTAACATTAACTTCTTTTTTGTTTACGTCTATATGCTTCTGCTCGATCGTGCTTGTCTTATTGATTTCTATAGCCTGAACATTATAGACTTTTACATCGCCGCTCTTAGCGCATGCTTTTCCAATGTTGATCACACAAGCTTTGTTTATTTGTGTATTGTTCTGCTTGTTTACAACAGTGTTAGGTGCGTATACTTTAACTTTTTTAGCTTTTTTGACTTTTACCTCATTCTTGATGTCTTTGTTTACAGCTTTGTTTTCTGCCTCATTCTTAAGCTCTGTAATACCGATGTTGCCAGTTGCTTCAGCATCGCCTGACTTGCTTATCACAACGTTTTTGATGCTAAATTTTTCTTTATCGATAGCAACCTGAATATTATCTACATCTAGGCCACCACCGTCAAGCAGTTGAGCAGACGCGACGCCGGCAAACCCTAGCAAAAATGCTAGCGTCAGCAACACAGCTAATACTTTCTTCATCCACTTCACCTCCTCTCACTTTTTCTATTCTAAGTTGATTTAGACTAACGCTCGGGTTTTTTACCACAGTGTGGTAGTTTTAAACATCTATTGAAAAGTCTTTACTTCCAAAAGCCATTATTGGCACATTAACAAACAGCAGTTGCCAACAGCTACTCCAGAATATTGGTTCCAAAGTTTGCTAGTCTTTATGGTTTGATTAGTTGCAATAAGATAATGCTTCTAATTTTAACTTGGGTAAGAGGGGTTAAATTGGCCCTTCTTACCCTATTGTCACTGAAAAGCGCAATATTAATTTTCAACGTTTTCTTACATAAAACGCTTCTTTAACCATCTTCCAGCCATAGCCAATAAAGATAGCCATGCCAACCAGAAAACAGCCGTATACCAACTTGTTGATGAATCTGGACTTGGCTTACTGGCCGATTCAACTGCTTTCTTAACTTTATCAGTGGCCAGCTTTGCCCCATTTCCTACGGTCGGATATTCAACTAGACCATTAGCAAGCCCGCTTCCGCCATTTCCTCCGCCATTTCCTTCGCCAGCCTGCTCGTAGCCTGTTGAGTTATTAGCCGCATCTCCACCATTACTTGTATTACCATTATCATTGTTTCCTGGTTGATTTGATGGTACATATGACAGATCGCTATTGCTTTCCGACCCGTTTTCGGTTGTTGCTGTTTCTTCTTCGTTTTTGACTTCTGGTCCTATACCCGACACAAGGGTTGTCTCAACCCTATCGCCTATAACATTTACCCCGCCGACGTGCGAAATAGCTTCGTTTTTGACCTCGAATTCCTGGCTAAAGCACCGTTCAACACCGTTTGAGTTTGCCCCGGGTATGATTTTGTCTACAACGTTCTCTTGGTAAAGTATGTCTGCCGTTGCGATATTTTTCGTATCTGCGTTGCCACCTCTACCAATTGTATAGCCAGCATTCTCAAGGTCATTAATAGCCATGTTTTTTGAAAATGCAGCGTCATTGGAGTTTGCACCTTCGGCTGCTTCTGCATAAGCGCTATTAGATATGGTGTTTTTTGCAACTAACCCAGTGGCCGTTATATCATCGGCTTTCGACGTAGCCGAACCAAAAAGGTCAGCGAATACATCATATACAACGTTTATGTGCAGCTTGCCGGTTACTGGATCTACAATCTGCACCGCTGTTGCTATTGTTGGCGAAAGATTTATTGAACTGCCTACAACCGCATTTATGGCTTTTGCGCTTCCGCCCTCTGCTATGGCTCCACCTTTATTTGTTATAGAATTTCTGGATCCATTTACAGCAAGCGCTCCGCCTGATCCTGAGTTTTCACCGCCTTCGGCTGCAGCCACTGCTGAATTGCTGATCGAATTTTCAGCATCAACACCTGTTGCGCTTGCATTACCAGTTTCTGCTTTTGCAGAGCCGCAAATTTTTGCCACAAAGTTATAGGCAATGTCGATAACGACCTCAGCATCAGTTATGGTGTTTAGTAGTTCTACCGCGCATGAAATAACCGGCGCAATTACTATGCTATTGTTCTTAATGAGGTTTAAGGCAAACGAATCTCCGGAGCTTGCACCAGCTATTCCTAAGTTCATAACTTTATTTTCTGTACTGTTATACGCAGCCAGATCGCCACCTGAGGAACCCACAGCCGCATCTTGCGTTGATGCTGAATTGTTGATGCTATTATCAGCATCAACGCCGGTAGCATTTGCATTACCAGTTAAAGCAATGGCTTCACCAATAATCGAGGCAGCAAACTTATAGATAACATTTACAGTAACGCTTGAGTTTATGACATCGCCAACAATCGAAAGCAAGGTTTCAGTAATGGGCGCTATTTTTATAGTGTTATCTATTATTATGTTTGCTGCTCCAGCATCTCCCGAAGATGCTACTGCCACAGCACCATTTGCAATTGTATTATTGGAACCATTTGCAGCTAGGCTTGTTCTTCCCCCAGAACTACCGCCCGATGAACCAACCGTCTCATTATTGCCTGTTACTTTTGCAACATCGCTAATGAGGTTCTCCGCCTGCACAGCAGTAGCAGAGCTATCACCTGACGTTGCGCTTGCGATTGCTGATAACTCAGTCCAATACTGATACTGGATGTTTACTGTCACATTTGAATTGCTGTCTATCTCGCCTTGTCTATCAACAGTAACAGTATTATCACGCGCAACATCGATTGGATTATCCTTCACAATATTGGCTGTCTCAGCGCTGCCTGATGTTGCCTTCCCTACCCCAACATCCAAAACCTGATTATTAGCATTGTTGTAAGTAATCTGTTCGCCTGATAAATGGAGCGGGGGATCGTATGGGGAGTAATACAGGTCGGTTAAACTATTGTTTCCCTGCGATGTGCTGTTGCCTGTTATTCCCTCGGTTATGTTGGTTACATCTGTGCGATCTTCAGTCTCGGTGTAAAGATTTACACCATCTACATTACTCGGCGTTACTGTACGGGTCTCATTTGAATGCGACCCTTCGCTTGTTTCGGTGCTCTCTGTGCTTCCATTGGTTTCGCTTCCAACAGCCTTTGTTTTTGCTACGCCACTGTCTTTAGCTTCTTGCTTTCCGCCGCTGGCGGAACCAGCACTTTCATCTTCAGCTTTTGAAACAGCATCCCCCGTGCTACAACCATTGCTCCCATTCTGGCTATTTCCTTCAGTATTCGTACTTTGGCTTGCTAGGCTGCTTTGCTGGTCATTTGCTTGGCCTACTATACTTGCCTGCTGGCCTGCCTGCGGGGAGCTTGAAGATTGGCTGTTATCTGCAAGGGCCATAACCGGAGCAAAAACAAGACTTACTGTGATAAAAAGCGCCAGGAAACAGGACAGTACTCTTCTTTTTTTCACCTATTCACCTCCTTTGCTAGAACTCAATTTTTCCCATGCTTTGACCTACATTCAGGTCCCCCTAAACTTTTCCAATTGCTGAAAATTTAAACTTTAAATAAGTTGCTAAAAATAGATACGGAGAGGCACTATGTTCTTTGCGAAGGAGTGATTATGCAGCTAGATGCAGTAGATGTGACGGTTGGTTCTCTTGTCATACGTTGGCATTATCTATTAAAAGATAGTATTTTTATATACGACATCCCATCTATTGTTTTTTTCTTAAGCGTTTCACACGCAAATATGTGAAATCTTTGAAGGCGCATATTATTACTGCAAGGGTGGGGATGAGAAACTAGCGGGTGTCTTATTATCCTCCTCGGCCCGATCTTCAGCCTATGGCTACCAGTTTGCAACCGAGTAAAGGGTATCTTTAAAGGAAGGATACGATATTGAGATGCACTCAGCATCTTCTATTGTTGTCTTGCCTTCTGCTACTAAAGCAGCAATAGCAAGAGACATGGCTATACGGTGGTCGCCATAACTTTTTACTTTTGCACCTTTAAGGATTGCTGGACCATTAATTATTATTCCATCCTCTAATTCTTCTATATCAGCGCCCATCTTCTTTAATTCTGAGCTTAATGCCGCGATTCGATCGCTTTCCTTAACACGAAGCTCACGAGCATCTTTAATTATTGTTTTTCCTTTCGCCTGGGTTGCTGCAACCGCAATCACTGGGATTTCATCTATCAAGCGCGGTATCAAATTACCCTCAATAGTAGTTGCCTTAAGCTGAGAAGAATTAATCTCTATAGTTGCTCTTGGCTCATTACTTACATCTTCTAAGTTAAGCAATTTGATATCTGCATTCATTTTATTTAATACGTCTATAATTCCAGTTCTTGTCTCATTTACACCTACATTCTCGATTAAAAGCGATGAATCTTTTACGATTAGAGCAGCAACCATAAAGAAAGCTGCACTTGAAATATCACCTGGCACATCAATCCTTGAAGCTTTTAGACTTTGTCCGCCCCTTATTTTATACAGGTTATCCTTAATTTCCAAATCTGCGCCAAATAAAGTCATCATTCGCTCTGTATGATCTCGAGACTTGAATGGCTCCGTGATCTCAGTTACACCATCTGCAAGAAGCCCCGCTAGCAAAAGGGATGTCTTAACTTGTGCGCTAGCAATGGGAAGGTCGTATTTTATGCCTTTTAGATGCGAGCCTTTTATAGCTAGAGGCACGAATCTGCCTCCATATCTACCCCAGATTTTTGCACCCATTGATCTTAAGGGGTTAACAACCCTATCCATTGGCCTGCGCCTAATTGAAGCATCGCCATTTATTACAGCAAACAGTTCTTGGCCAGATATTATCCCGGGCAATATTCGGGTTGTCGTTCCTGAATTGCCGGTATACAATATGTCATCCGGTTCCTTTAACCCTTTCAGCCCGACACCATGAACTTTTAATTCAGTTTCAGTTATGCGCTCAATATAGACTCCTAGCAATTCCATACATTTCACAGTACTTAAGCAATCCTCAGCAGGTAAAAAGCCAGTTATGTTGGTTATGCCATCCGCAATAGAGCCAATTATAACCGACCTGTGTGATATTGATTTATCGCCAGGTACAGTTATTTTACCTTTTATGCTGCTTGCTTTTTCAACTACTAGCTGCATTAAAATACAGACCTCTAAAATCGTATTATAAGTTCCAACTCAAAATTCAAAATTCAAAATGCAAAACGCAAAATTGCAATTCAAAATTAAAAATTGATATATAGCTCTTAATATAGCTCTTAAGTGCTTATCACTCCTAGTTGTAACTATCTATCTACTGCCAGGTATTTGTTTTATCCAAAGAATACTAATGATAATTCTTTTTTGGTAGATAACTGTTTATCTTCTGCCAGTTATTGCTTTTACTGCAAAGAGTGCTAATGCTTAATTTTTAATTTTTTAGATCCTTCGCTATCGCTTAAGGGCTGTGGCCCTTTCAGGGCCTTGATTTTGAATTTTGAATTTTGGATTTTGGATTATTAAGGTCCAAGTTTATCCTAGGCAATAGCAAATGCTTAAGGTCTGCGGCCCTTCAGACCTACAGTTCACCAGGGCTGCGGACCTTTCAGGGCCTTGATTTTGAATTTTGAATTTTTAATTATTAAGAGATTGCCGCGTCGCTCTAACGGGCTCCTCGCAATGACAGTTCTTCTTTTGCCTATCCCTCGTCTCCGGTCCATTTTTCACCCCCACCCTGTCCCTCCCCCCTCAAGGGGGAGGGTATTTGGTTTAGCTCCCCCTCAAGGGGGAGGGTATTGTATGAGACCCCTCAAGGGGGAGGGTATTATATGGGCTCTCCCCTCAAGGGGGAGGGGATTTTTGCTGGTCTCTGGTCTGCTTTTATGCCCTTCCCAGTCGCACACTATGGATCTATACCATCGACGAACTAAGTTCTCTCTGGGCGAGCTCAAAATCTGCTTTCACCATAATCTTGACAAGCTCTTTAAACGTAACCCTTGGCTGCCAGCCAAGCTTTTCACGGGCTTTAGATGAATCACCAATTAAAAGCTCAACATCGGTTGGCCTAAAATATTTCGGATCAATCTCTATGAGCACTCTGCCAGTTTCGCTATCAATTCCCTTCTCGTCTATACCGCTTCCCTGCCATTTAAGAGTTATGCCAAGCTCTTTAAATGCCTCTTCGCAAAATTCTCTAACCGAATGGGTCTCACCGGTTGCAATTACAAAATCATCGGGCTCATCATGCTGCAGTATAAGCCACATAGCCTCAATATAATCCTTTGCATATCCCCAATCTCTCTTAGCATTTAAGTTGCCTAGATAGAGCTTATCCTGCAGGCCAAGTTTGATGCGGGCTGCCGCCATGGTTATCTTTCGAGTAACAAACGTCTCACCGCGTATTGGCGACTCATGATTAAAAAGAATTCCATTGCTTGCAAAAATGTTATATGCCTCGCGGTAGTTAACGGTTATCCAATAGCTATAAAGTTTAGCTGCTGCATAGGGGCTTCTTGGATAAAACGGCGTTTTCTCTGTTTGTGGGATTTCCTGCACAAGGCCATATAGCTCGCTTGTTGCGGCGTTATAAAACCGAACCTTATCAGTCATATTAAGTATGCGAAGTGCCTCTAAGAGGCGAAGGGTTCCAAGTGCATCGGCATTAGCTGTATATTCTGGGGATTCAAAGGATACGTGAACATGGCTCTGGGCTGCTAGGTGGTAAATCTCATCCGGCTGTGTTTCCTGTATTAAGCGAATAACATTGGTAGAATCGGTTACATCTCCGTAATGCAAGAAAAACCTTGTATGGCCCTCATGCGGATCGGTGTATAAATGATCGACCCTTTGCGTATTAAAAGAAGACGCCCTCCTTTTTATGCCGTGCACAGTATAGCCCTTATCTAGCAGAAATTCCGCTAGATAAGCACCATCCTGGCCTGTAACACCTGTTATAAGCGCCGTTTTTGCCATGCTCCTAATTACCCCCTATTATCGATTCATGATTTATTGAAACAATTGCCGCCTTGCCTTCACTTGGTTTATTCGGACGGCCAATTGAATAATATTCAAACCCAGCATTTAGCATCACATCTGGCAGGTATATATTTCTACCATCGCAAACTATTGGTTTTTTCATAACTGATCGCAAAATACTTAAATCAAGCTCCTTGAATTCTGGCCATTCAGTGACTATGGCCAGCAAATCAGCATCTGCTGCCGCTTCATATGGGCTTTTGCATATCTCAAATCCTTCTCTTTCACCTAGCATAGCAAGGGCATTTTTACCTGCTATAGGATCATACGCCTTAACCTTTGCGCCTTCATCTAACAATATCGGAATAATCCGAAGCGATGGCGCTTCTCTTACATCATCGGTATTGGGTTTAAAAGCTAGACCAAGTATGCCAATTGTCTTACCTCGAAAACCGCCTATTGCTTGGCGCATCTTATCAACAAAACGCTCTTTTTGAACATTGTTAACTTCAATTACCGCTTTTAGCAGAGCAAAGTAATGGCCTTGCGAACGTGCAATCTGGTCAAGAGCTCGCGTATCCTTTGGGAAACATGATCCCCCGTAGCCGATGCCAGGTCTTAGAAACTCTGGACCAATTCGGGGGTCTTCCCCCATTATTTTTGCGATTTGCGTAACATCCGCCTCGACTAGATCGCATATATTTGCAATCTCGTTAATAAACGAGATTTTGGTAGCCAGAAAAGCATTACACGCATATTTTGCCAACTCGGCTGTTGCTCTGTTAGTTATATGTATTGGCGCTTTGTAGGGAGCATATGCCTGGCTTACAATATCAGCTGCCCTCTGGTTATTAGCCCCTATAACTATGCGATGCGGATTCATGCGGTCGTAGACCGCTGTACCCTCACGCAAAAATTCTGGATTTGAAACCACGTCAACTTTTACCGACCTATCGTCTGGCAAATTTTCCTGCAAAATTGCCTCTATCTCATCTGATGTGCCAACGGGAACAGTGCTCATAGTAGCTATAACAGCATAGTTATTGGTTAAATTATTGGCTAAGTTTTTTGATAAGTTATCTGATAAGGCCTTGCTTATTTGGACAGCTGCTTTTCGGACATAAGAAAGATCGCTTCGGCCATCTTCAAGAGCTGGGGTGCCAACTGCAATAAATATAATTTCAGCACCATCAATTCCTTCGGCTAGATTTGTCGTAAAATGCAACCTGCCTTCATTTCTGTTGCGTTTAACCATTTCTTCAAGACCCGGCTCATAAATTGGCATCCTGCCTGCTAAAAGGCTATTTATCTTTTCCTCAATTTCATCTATACAGGTCACATGATGGCCCACCTCAGCAAAGCACGCGCCTGAGACCAGACCAACATAGCCGGTGCCTATAATAGCTAATTTCACAATTCCTCCTTATGGGATGTCTTATAAAATTTCTTTAGGCTGACGCATATGACGCATAATTTATGCGACCCGTAAATTTCTTAAATAAGCCGTTATAACTAAATAAGCCGGTATAGGCGCGTGCTTGATTCAAGTCTTTGGCTAAGGTCTTCTATGCCCGTATCATCGCCTGCCCCAAGGCAGATTACAACCGCATCCGGATTGATATCATCAAGCTGCTCAAGCGATATCACCGGGTAACCCAAAACCGTCTTTTCTCCTGCCGATGCCTGGCCGTCCACAAAGCCAATCACAGCTAGGCCGGCCTCCGGGGCTACAATAGCGGCAATCTCAGTCAGCTCCCCAAGACCGTATAAAGCAATAGATTTAACACCTTGGCCTGCCAGCTCTGCTAATTTTGCTGCCACATCCCGCCTTGCTTGGCGGTAAAAGTCGATTGTATTTAAAGTCCACTGCATGGCTAGCTTGCTTTTTGCCAACACGCCGGCATGTGTTAGGTGATATGTTAAGGATCGATTGTTGTTGCCTCTGATTTTGATTAACCCTTTGCGTACCAGGGTTTTAAGAAGTGAGTTAGTGATGCCAAGGGCAACGCCCAGCCGATTTGAGAGCTCTCGCTGAGAAATCTTGGGGTTTTTCTCAATCTCTTCTAATGCACGCAGACTATGTAAAGCTTCAGTTTCTTTTAGAAAAACATCGTTCTCTTTCACTATTGACAAAACTCCACTTTGCTAACCCGGCTTTAAGAATTTTTAAGAACATTTCGTTTGTCTGTTATCCCATGTTGGCAAATGTTCATAGTTTGAACATACCATAGTTTTGCTTGTTTTATCAAGGATTTGGATATTTTTCATGCTTTGCAAGTGGCAACTGCCGACCGCCATTGAAGTGACCGCCGACTGCAGACCGCCAGCCGCTGTTGAAATGACCGTCGATGGCCAGCCGCAGACCAAGACCGCTGTTGAAATGACCGTGACTGCAGACCGCAAGCTGCCGTAACAACTGACCGGGGACCAGAGACGGGCAGAAGAGCTACCGCTACAATGCCAAAATGTTGAATATCCATCAGCAAAATGTAATACATCTTGCTGATGGATATTAGTAATGTTATACTCTAGACTATTCGATAATAATCAGAGGAGGTTAATGAGGTGAGCGAGGTAAGCCTATCGCAAAAATATCAAATTGTTATTCCAAAAGAAGTCAGGGATCGCTTAAACCTTAAAAAGGGACAAAAAATGCAGATCATAGTAAGAGAAGGTTTAATAAATCTAGTTCCTGACAGGCCGCTTAAAGATCTTAGAGGATTTATTAGAGGAATGGATAGAAGCGGGATTCGAGAAGAGGAGGAGCGCCTTTGATCGTCGTCGACTCTTTCGGATGGATAGAATATTTCGCTGACGGGCCCTTGGCCAACGATTATGCTCAGTTCCTAAGTGACCTTTCTCAAATAGTAACACCCGCAATCGTGATCTATGAAGTCTACAAGAAAATTAAGCGCGAAAGGCGCGAAGAGGATGCGCTTATTGCAGTGGCTCAAATGCAAAAGACAAAAGTTATACCTCTTGACATAAGCATATCGCTATCCGCTGCAGATATAAGCCTTGATAAGGGTTTGCCTATGGCAGATGCAATTGTCTACGCGACGGCAATGGCAAACAACTGCGAGGTTGCTACTTCAGATTCACATTTTGCAGAACTACCAAATGTTAGATTTATCAAAACCAGCCAATAGCCAAAAGCCAATAGAAGACCGGTGAATGGAAAATAGATAGTTGGTCTTTGGGTCTTAATAGAGGGATTGAGATTGCCACGTCGCGCCCTACAGGCTTCCCGCAATGACAGTTCTTCTTTTGCTGCTCTCACCCCCAGTCTGTTCATGTACCGGTCCCCCGCCCGCTCCTTAATTCGTCTCCGGTCTACCGTCCCCGGTCTTCCGTCCATTTCTCACCCCCACCCTTTCCCTCCCCCCTCAAGGGGGAGGGTATTGTATGAGGCCCCTCAAGGGGGAGGGTATTATATGAGGCCCCTCAAGGGGGAGGGGATTTGGTTTTGTCTCTCCTTAAAGGGGATTTGGTTGTGCTCTCCCTCTTAGGGGGAAGAAATTATGTTGACCCTCCTCTTAAATGGGGAGGGGATTTGGTTGTGTCTCTTTCTTAAGGGGATGGGATTATATGGGCTGCCCCCTCAAGGGGGAGGGGCAAGGTGTGGGCGAAATCAGAAATAGGTGACTAGAAGAGCGACTACATTTCAAGTGGTATTGCCAAATCATATATTGGTATATAATTTATATAGGGGTGGCTTTATGGGCAAAAAGATAATGATCTCATTACCCGATGAGCTGCTAGACGATATTGATGCTGCTGCTCGTGAAGAGGGCCGAAAAAGGAGCGAGCTCATTCGCGAGGCATCACGCCTGTACCTAGCCAAGCATGCTGCCAAGCGTAAACGACCTATTGATGATCCTCGTATTGTGAACGCGCTCAAGACAATGGATCGTATAGCAAAAAAAATAGATGCTCACTTTGATTCAACCAAAGCCGTCCGCAAAATGAGAGACTCGCGGTAGACATGCCAACTAAAAAAGTTGTTCTTGACACATCCGTTATTATTAAATGGTTTCACCAGGCTGGTGAGGAGGATATCGATGCAGCTTTTCTTCTGTCTAGAAGAATCTCTTGTGCTTAAGATTTTAAAAGGGACAGAAAATACAGATTATAGTAAGGGAAGGCTTATTAAATCTAGTACCAGACAAACCTCTCGAAGAACCTAGATGCTTTGGCGGTCGGCGGTTGGCAGCCGGCAACCAGCCCGAACAACTGACCTTACGATGTAGATGGGGCGGCCTTTTACCTCTTCAAACATGTGCCCAATATATAGACCTAAAATTCCAATCAACATAAATTGAAAGGCGCTGATAAACATTATTGAGACCACAATGGATGTCCAGCCAGGAACAGCCCCATCAGTAAATAGATAGATGTATATTGCGTAAAATGCGTAGAGGACGCTCAAAAATGCGAATAGTAACCCTACATAGATTCCAATCTTTAAGGGTATGGTAGAAAAAGAAGTGCCGCCGGCTGAGGCAAGTTTAAGCATTTTTGGAGGGGAAAACTTGCTTTTGCCGGCGGCTCTCCTTTGCACATCAAACTCGATCCCAATTGAATTAAAACCAACCCAGCTGGTTAAACCCCTTAAAAACCTGTTTCTTTCTCTAATCTCTTTGCGAAAGACATCTGCGACTTTGCGCGAAATCAGCCTAAAGTCAGCAGCATCCCTATATATAGGAACTTCAGATATTGTATTGATGAGCCGGTAAAACATATTGGCAGTTAAAGCTTTGAAAAGGCCGGTTTTTACCGTCATCTTTCTAATAGTATAAACTATATCATACCCTTCTTGCCATTTCTGTACAAGTAGGGGTATAAGATTTGGCGGATGCTGCAAGTCCGCATCCATACAGATTACCGCATCACCTGATGCATAGTCAAGCCCGCAAGTAAGCGCATATTGATGGCCAAAGTTTCTTGATAGGTTGATAAGGGTTACTCGATCATCACTCTTGGCAATTTCCGTGATTATAGCTTCCGTTTGATCAGTGCTTCCATCGTTTATATAAATAATCTCAAAGAGAAACCCTTCAATCTGGTCAATTACTCGAGCAAGTTCTTCATGAAAAACTTTTATAACCTCCTGCTCCTGATATACTGGTACAGTGATACTTATTAGCTTTTTATCTAATTCAACCGCCGATCGCCGATCGGCAGCCGCCGCAGGAAAAGTTTTTTTATCGCTCATTATGATCACCGACTTCAAAATCAGGCCAGGGATATGGAAGATCGGATAAAAGCAACCGCACTTAGCTCGTTTGCCATGATTTCAAAGAGACCCCAAGCTCAGCCATCTCATCTGGAGTGGCAAACTACCTCTAGGATAAAGCTATTGTATTAATTTAAGCCAAAACGCAAAGCTTAAACAAGTCTACAATCGGCGGTTGTTTCACTTTGACCTTAATCTAGCTCATAGTATAATCCAAGCATGGGACTAGAAGAATACAAGCTTCTAAGGAAGATGCCACAAAATGGCACCGTAGCAGTTTATTCAGGAGCCCATCCCGCGCACCAGGAAATGCTTGCCGGCTGCTGTGATGAAAGTATAAAGATGCTGGGTGAGTGGTCGCCAGGAAAACAAACTGCAGGTGCTAAAAAACTAATTGCCTATCTTTCCACAGCTTTAAGTATTAGAGCAAGTAGCGCTAAGGTTGCGGTAATAGAAGGGACTATTCCAACCGTCTTAATGGCCCCAATAATAAACTGCTTAAACCGACGCCCCAAACCAGTTATAGCGCTATGTGCTGAGGACGCCCTTTATCGGATATTTGTAACAGGTGGAAGCTTAAAACAATTAATCACACGGTGGGGTTTCCAATTTGTCTCCGGCATCATCACAAACTCAGATCAAACAGCAAATCTAATTCGATCTAACCTTGGGTCAGTTCCAATTGAAACACGGTACCCATCCATCCCAGAAGAGCGGATAAGGTTGTTTTCATCTGCCGAGCCATTGCTTGATTCCCATAACCTAATTTTAATTGGTGGAGGCAGCCAGTTTTGTAAGGGTGTAGATATCGCTACCAAATGTCTGGAAATTCTAAGGGGCAAATTCCCTGATATTCGTCTTACCGTATTGGGTTTTCCGGATCTTAAGGAAACTCCTGGGCTGGTCTCACCTGGCAGCGTAGATGATATATTGCCTTATTTATCAACATCCTCAGTGCTTATCCATCCGGGACGTGGTGAGGCCTTTGGATTGGCGATAATTGAAGCCATGCTTGCAGGTGTTGTCCCCTTTGTCTCTGAGTGGACGGGCGCTTCTAGTATTGTAAAAGAAGCTGCATCAAATCTTGTTGTGCCACTTTGCGCAGAGGACTTTGCCTCGCGGATTGCTGTATTTTGGAACGACACGCCTGACCACCGACAAACGTTATCGGCCAAATGCAGGCAAGTAGCGCTAGATTTTTCGCTCAAGGCATTAAAACAGCCATCACTTGCTCCTTTTATTGAGTATATTGCCAGCAATAAATTAAATTCTACCCTAACATAAACACATCTTACTCTAAAAACGCACTGGAATGTTAGGAAGGGAAAGCAAAGGGGGTTTGAGATTGAGAAAAAACGGCAAAATAGATGTGGAAAAAATTTTTAAAACCTGCTAAATATAAAAAGGATAAGAATATATAACAAAAAAGGAGACTGATCAAATGGGAAAACCGGTTATTGATCACGACGAGTGTATCGGGGACGGCATCTGCGAGCAGATTTGCCCAGAAGTTTTTGAGCTAAGGGACGATGGCCTGGCCTACGTCATCGTTGACGATGCCGGGGAATACCAGGACAAAGTCGATGAGGCAATTGAGGAGTGCCCAACCTCGGCTATCTCTTGGGAAGATTAGCTAGCATCTTTTGGCAGACTAGCTTTCCTTGGAAAGATTAGCTAGCCCCGTGAGATAAAAAATACTCCAAGGCAGATAAGGATTGCCCCTAGCAGCCGTACGGCGCTTAACGGCTCGTTTAGGAAACGCCAGGATATAAACATAACAATTACATATCCAAGGCCAGCAAAAGGATAAGCAAAGCTTAAATTAACCCTGGAGAGAACAACCAGCCAGGAAATCGATGATAAAACGTAGGACAACAAGCCCAGCAATACATAGGGGTGCGTAAACGTTTTAAGCATCATGGCTTTGTAATAAATGACGTCGCCTGAACCAATCCGGCCGACTTGGTTCATTCCGCTTTTAAGCAGGAATTGCCCACCGATGGCAAGAGTCAGGCTCAGCAATATTAGTGCAATTGATTTCATTGTTCTCTCCTTAGCCTGCTTATGCTTATGTTTATCCATAATAAATAACCATTTAAATGGTCGATTAAAATACTTAAAATACTAAAGCTAATAGTCGGCTAAAAGATTTTTTGCTTTAAGCTAGAACCCTTTTAGCTTAAAATTAGCTATCATTTTAAGGTACTGAAGAATTGTCTTTGGTACCTTAATTTTGCTTTGCCCAACCTTTTGATCATATTTAAGTACAAAGCCCACCTCATCGATTTTAGCACCTAGTAAGCGAAGCTTCAAAAGAATCTCAGGGGTAACTGAAAACCCTGTCTCCTGAATAAAATTATCACCAAATTTCTTAAAACCAAGCTTGATAATGCTAGCGCGAAAGGCACGATAGCCGCATGTATAGTCACGCAAACCTTTGGTCGGGAAAAATATCCTAAGCAGCAAGCCAGACCCGCGGCTTAGAAACTTCCTAAGCACTGAGAGGCCTCTTTCCATACCCCCGGGTGCAAATCTTGAAGCGATAACAATGTCGTTACCAGCATCGATTTTCTCAACCATCGATGGGAGATAGATGGGGTCATGCGTTGCATCCCCATCAAGCGTAACTATTATATCGCTATCTTTGCTGACTTCAGCTGCCTTTTTTAAGCCTTTGGCCATGGTTTTTCCAAGGCCAGCATTTGGCTGATTTTCTAAATGCAGGATGTTGTAGTTCGCAGATAATTCCTTAATGACGTTGGGTGTCCTGTCAGTGCTACCATCATCAATAATGATGCATTTATATGAAAATCCGTTTTTCTGGGCTACTGTTGCAATATCTCTAACAAGTGGCGTAAGATTGCTTTCCTCATTGTAAGCAGGTATTACAACATATAGCATAGTGCTCACAATGCCCTTTCCAAAACATCGGCGATTCTTTGGCTAGCCTTACCATCGCCGTAAGGATTAACAGCGTGCGCCATTTTTTCATACTCGCTTTTGCTCTCTAAAAGAAGCTGCGCTTCTTTAACTATGTTCTCAGTATTTCTTCCCACAACACGAACAGTACCCGCGGCAACACCTTCTGGGCGCTCCGTAACTTCACGCAAGACAAGTACCGGCTTTCCTAGAGATGGCGCTTCTTCTTGTATACCACCGGAATCGGTTAAGATTAAATATGATTTATTCATCAGTTGCACAAAGGGCTCATAATCAAGCGGCGTAATTAGGTTGACGCGCTCTATACCACCAAGCACCTCATGAGCAGTTTGCTGAACAAGCGGATTTAAATGAACCGAGAAAACAACCTCAATATCGGGGTTTTTGGTTACAATTTCCTTGATTGCCAAGCATATCTGTTTAAGCGGCTCTCCCCAATTTTCACGACGGTGCGCCGTAACTAGAACGATGCGCTTGTTCTTAAAATCAACTGATTTAAGGTCGGGCTGGTTGAAAGCATAGTCAGGCTTGATTGTCTTAAAAAGTGCATCTATTACTGTGTTTCCAGTCACGTATATATTCTCATCTGGTATGGCCGAGGCCAGAAGGTTTTGCCTTGCTAGCTCTGTTGGCGCAAAATGGTAATCGGCAATGACAGATGTTAGAGCCCTGTTTACTTCTTCGGGAAAAGGGTGGTGTTTATCAAAGCTTCTAAGGCCGGCTTCTATGTGGCCTACTTTTATCTTGAGATAAAAGGCTGCAAGGGCAGCAATAAATGTGGTTGTTGTATCTCCCTGAACAAGAATAATATCTGGCCTTACTTCCTCAAGTACCGGCTTTAATCCTGTTAGAGCACGGTTTGTAATATTAAAGAGGTCTTGGCCTGGCTTCATGATATCAAGGTCATAACTGGGCTGGATTTTAAATAAGTCCAACACCTGATCAAGCATTTGGCGGTGCTGGGCAGTGACCGCAACAATTGATTCAAATTTATCTGGCCTGTGCTCAAGCTCCTTGATTACCGGAGCCATTTTAATAGCCTCAGGCCGCGTACCGAAGATAGATAAAACTTTTATCATGCGTATATACCTCTCAAAAATTCCTACCGCTATCGATCAACCAATTCAAGGTAGGTTCTATAAATTAAAAATTAAAAAGTAAAAATGCAAAGCTTGTCCCGAGCAAAGCCGAGGGATTGCATAACAACCGCCGACGGCAGACCGCCGACCGCCGCTAAAGAGATTCAAAATTAAAAATTGTTCACCCTCCACTAGCCCCTCCCCTCAAGGGAGGGGAATGAGATTGCCACGTCGCCCTGACGGGCTCCTCGCAATGACAGTTTTTTTTGTTCCCCTTCCTTGGAAGGGAAAGCTTTTTCCCCTCCCTTGAGGGGAGGGGCTAGGGGAGGGTGATA
>JASEIR010000199.1:833-2864 GCA_030017355.1 Actinomycetota bacterium | reverse complement strand
TCCCCTCCCTTGAGGGGAGGGGCTAGGGGAGGGTGATAATTTTGAATTTTGAATTGAAATTTTTAATTTTGCATTTTGAATTTTGAATTACTTTCTCACTGGATTCCTGTTAGTTTGCCTCTTGCCACCCTAATAATTAGATTAGTAAGTAATAATGTGTTCCAATTAGGAATTTGCTATTATATATGTGAAAGGATAATCGAATAACATTTAATAAAATGAATAGTGCAAGATATCGTGTCCAAAAAGCGGAGTTTGATATGCAAGCTAAAATCGATAGGCTTACATCAAAAATCGATCTGATGTTGCTTGGGCTTGTTCTAGAGAGGCCTATGCATGGTTACGAGATAAACCAGATAGCCACATCGGAGCCGATGCAAAATTGGCTTGATATAAGCCGTACAACAGTCTATTACGCTTTGACAAGATTAAAGAAGCAGGGTTTGATTACTGAGATGGTTGAAAAACAGTACAACAAACCCGACCTCAGCATTTACAGAATAACGGAAGCAGGGCGAAAGCTATTCTTTGATTCGCTTGCAAAGGCGCTTGCTGAGCAAGAAAAAATCTTTATTGACTACAATATAGGGCTGTTTTTTATAAACAAGCTTACTAAAGAGAAGGCCTTTGATGTTCTTGAGCAACGAAAGGATTTTTTGAGGAAATGGCGCTCATCACTGCAGGAGAACCTTAGGCAGATAAGAAACAACCCGGAGCATCCCTCTACCTTAAAGGCAGTACTTGACCATACCATCTCGATTGCAGAGAGTGAGATCTCCTGGATATCATCTTTTATTGAAAACGGCTCTGCCTTAAAGCCTAGCAGTGATTCAGTTTTTGCACTAAATGGTAGCTTGGCAAATACTCAATTAGCTGACATCTTGCGAATCATCTCAAGTGGGAAGAGAACAGGCACGCTAAGCCTGAAACACGGCCCGGATTTGGTAAAAATCTGTTTTGATTCAGGAGAGGTGTGCTATGTGACTAGCTCGAAAGGGCTATCAAAGGATATGGAAACAAATCAGCTGGGCGAGGAAGTAATACCAGCAAGTGTGCTAAAGGCCTTCAACTGGCCCGATGGAAGTTTCGTCTTTACGCCTGACCTGATTACTGATAGCGGAGGAATTTCGCTTAGAGTCAACAGCTGTAAGTTAATCCTTGAAGGTTGTAGGATGATTGATGATTGGAACCGGATTAAAAAAGTTGTGCCCTCTAGCGATATAGTGTATGAGCTTGTCGAAGGCCACGATATCTCTTTTAATAAGGAAGTTTTAACTCACGAGGAGAAAACGGTACTTGATGCAATTAATGGTATACGAAGCGTTGAAAGGCTTACCCAGATAACATCACTTAGCATATTTGATGTAAGCCGTATCTTATATACCTTTGTTATTTGCGGTATGGTTGCAACAGTAAGCAAGGAAAAAGCTGAGCTATTTGATTTCTTAAGGACATTTTCTGATGCTCTCTTTGAAAGGTTGCTTGCCATTAAGGCTGAAAAAATCGCCAGAAGCATCGAAGAGGACCTAAATAATTTAGCAGAGCAAAGAGGGATGCCGTTTTCATTGCAGGATTTTCAGTTGATAGATCACTCGCATGTGCCGCAGGATTTCAAGGAGTTTCTAAGCATGGCAAAAGAGTTTTGCGGCGCACAGATCAATGCTGTTCAGACGCAGCTTGGTTCAAGATTTGCTGAGCATGTACTTGAAAGTATAGTTAGCCAAATAACGCCTGAAGCTCATGATATATATGAGCGCTATGGTTTTGATGATATAAGATGATATAAGCAAAACGAGGGGATAACGGGAGCTATGGGGGGAGTTTCTGCAAGACAATCTTACTACCATTACGGTTTTTTACGGCCTTAGTTTTTTTTGTAATATTTGCCGCTATTGCATTTCAGAGGGGCCATACAGCCCATTTTGACTTGGCAGATACCTTTATGTATCTGGCTGGGTTTGGTTTGCTGCATGGTATTGGCGATCTTGTATTTTTAGCCCTTCATAATCTAGGGTGGACCCCAAGCCAAGC
>JASEIR010000199.1:0-823 GCA_030017355.1 Actinomycetota bacterium | reverse complement strand
CTGATTGTTAAGCAAATAGGTAGATATTTCCTTGCCGGCTCTTACGTCTTTCTATATCTTTTTGGCCTTTCGGTGTTTCTTGATAAGGCAATCCAGAAAACCAAGTGGATAGTATTATATTCGCCAATAATTATCATGGTGTTCTTTGTAATTACTCTTAATCCATTTGACCAGATTGTAAGGACTGAGGTCATTTTCAGGCTGTTCCTAGGCTTTCCCTCAGCAATTCTTGCATCGGCAGCTATGCTTAAAATGTCTGGTAGGTTTGGGGCCCTCAAATTAACTAAAATTGTTGCCGATTTTAGAGGTGCTGCAATATCCTTCTTTTTCTATGCAATATTTACAGGGTTGTTTTGGGTATCTTATCCAAAAACCATTCTTATTCTCGGCTCAGTGCCAGTTCAGCTTCTAAGAGCCATTACTGTGATAGTGCTAGCTTACTTTACGGTTAGAATTTTAGGCATATTTAAGCTCGATGATTCAAATTAGGTAGGGCAAATTGTATGGGCTTCAGGCGATTGATAATCTCTTATCAATCTTTATACCCGGTACACTATAGAAATAGAGCTAGCATTCAGGTTAAATAATTTACTACTCCCTCAAACAATTAATAAATATGCTTGCAACTACGCCAGTAGTTCTGGTAAATTTTAGTTCACACCAAAACAGTATTCATTTTAGACCACGGATAGGTAATGGCGCCCCTCCAGTTACTTATCCGGGTCTAAATTTTTTATAGACGACCGCCGACCGCAGACCACCGCATTAGGCTCCTTCGGAGCCCGACCGCCGACCGCAGACCGCCGACCGCCGCTAAAAACAG
>JASEIR010000198.1 GCA_030017355.1 Actinomycetota bacterium | reverse complement strand
ACGGCACTTTCAGTGCCTCGCAACAGGCTCTGGCAATCTCAAATAAAGAGCAGACGGGAGATCGGCTCACCCTTCCCCTGTCTCCGGTCTATTATTGCATAAACGCGAGCATGCGGTAAATCATCGCTGAAACCTCTGCCCTTGTACCCTTTGCTTCAGGCCTGAAGGTGCCATCGTCATAGCCGCTTACAATGCCATTTGAAGCAGCAATCTCAATATCGTCCTTTGCCCAGTGGCTCGCAATATCGGAAAATGAGAATGAGGCTGAACCGCGTGTCAAACCAATCGCCCTTGTAATAATACTGCACATCTCAGCCCGCGAAATCTTAGCATCCGGCCTGAAAGTGCCATCCGGGTATCCCTTAATTATGGACCTCGATGATAGCGCTGAGATGTACGGTGCAGCCCAATGCGTGCCGACATCAGTAAAATTGTTCGAACTGCCCGCCGGAAAACCTTGTGAGAGACAGAGCATCTTTGAAAACTCAGCCCTTGTTACTTGGTTTTGCGGTTTAAATGTTCCGTCTGGGTATCCTGCAACAATGTAGCGGCGTGTCAGCTCTTCAATTTGCGGGAAAGCCCAGAACCCCATATCCACGTCTGGGTAGGTTCCACCCATTTGATAGAGCCATGTGCTTTTTAGTCCAAGCTTTGACCTAAAATCCTGCCCTGTCATGGATACGCTTGTCCCATCAAGTTTTGTAATTTGAAGCTCTGATGCCCTGCCAGAGACGCCCGCCTTTGTAATCTTGATGCTTGCTATCCCTGTAATGCCAAGCTTTGATTCAAGGTTTTCTTTTGTTATCTCAAATACCCATGAGAAGTTCGTGTTGTTAGCATCTTTACAATAGGGGACGCCTGATGAGTCAATATCGTCAACGCCCTTAAGGTAAGGTTGAGGGCTAGACTTAGGCCAGGCCAGCTCAATATTTTCTGTATGGCCGCCGCAGGACGAGAAGTAATATGCTGATATTACCTGTCCGTTGTAAGTAATAACCTGTCCCTTGGTGTCAGCAACTGCTTTTGCCCATCTTGCACCCCAGTTGATGCCATTTGATGTTTCGTTTATCTTATCCACACCTATATAAACCTGGCTTGCAACTGAATCGTAAAGGTCAAAGGTGGCTTGAGGCTTCATATTTGCAAGGGCATAAGACCTTGCCGCAACAGCCTGTGCGTAAAGCGCATCATAAGGCCAGCTTGATGGCATCTCTGCAAGGCCATTTATATAATCAGGCTCGAAGTTAACGCGGTTTACTAGATAAACGGTATTTGAACTCGCTGGATAGACATAGATGCTCCCTGTATATGCATGATACCTGCTACCGCTTGCATTATACACGATAATGTTTTTGCCGGCGTCGTTTACAATAAATATTGGGGCCGGCAGGTCATCTGCTGCTACTGTGCCGTCGGGTTTAATGACTTTCAAGGTGTTTGCCGATGATGCGGCAATAGACCACTTACCTACCGCACCCTGGATTGCATACGTGCCATCGGTCTTTATAAAGCTTAGCGGAGATGAACCATAACCCTCAACATAAGCTTTAGATAAATTTGATGAGCCAAATAACCTTACCTTAATCGTGCTGGGGATGTTAGCATAATTTGTAACCTGAGTCCCCTGATAGTAGTGGCTAAGAATATCTCTGTATGATTGCCCTTTCAAAGCCCTTCCTCTTGCACCCCACTGACATAATCCAATTCCATGGCCGTATCCATAGCCCTTGAATGTATAAACAATATCCGCAAGAGCTGGTGCTGAACTAATTATGAAAAAAAGAAGCGCAATTGAAAGAACGCTTAGAAATCTGCGCATGATAGACTCCAAAAGGTTTTATTTCTTAATCACAGACTCGTCTCTTGCCAAAGGTTCGGTAAGGTCCATGTGCCCGACCAGCGTTTCAACTTTTTTACCCTCAACCATAAAACGGACTTTTTTGATATCTTTAAATTCGGTAAGCGTGTCAACAACCGAATTTACCGTCATGAGCTCGCCGGCACTTCCGCCCGAGTGGTTTTCAACAATCTCTTTAGAGAAGTTCACATAGGCTATACCGTTTATAATATCTAGGTTGAGGATTTTTGTTCCTTGAGGTATAGTAGCAAAATGGCCATCTTCTGATGGGCCCTTTATTAGCTCCTCTAAAGCAGCTTTTGCTATAGCCGGTGTTTTATCAATCTTTCTAACCTCTGGGACTAGGTATTGGGCCTGGTCATCGCTAAAATACAGCTTAACTTCAACCGTTGGTGTTGTTTCAGCAGCTATATCTTTCCCAGTATTGTTTTGCTTTGAGACATTATTATTGATTTGAGATGCTGATGCGCGTTTTTGTTGGCTGCTAGCAACATTGCTTGGTTTATCTTCTTTATTATCTTCACAGCCTGCTGCAATGACTAGACAAAAAGAGATAAAAGAGATAAGTGATATGATTAGAAATACTTTTATGATTGCTTTTACGGTCGGTTTATTAATTGGTTTAATAAATGGTTTTATAGTTGGTTTTATGATTGACTTCACCACAGCTCATCCCTCTCGGTTTCCTTTGTTTAGAAATCGCTTCATTAGTAATTATATTAGTAATTATATAGCAAATTGCTATTTTGGCCCCATAAATAGGACGACTTTCGCTGAGATTGCCACGTCGCCCTAACGGGCTCCCCGCAATGACAGTTCTTCTTTTGCCGGTCTGCTGTCCCTGCGGGGGCTCCTCGCAATGACAGTTCTTCTTTTGCCCATCTCTGGCCCCCGATCTGCTTTTTGCCGGTCTTCTGGTCTCCGGTCTGTTCTTTTGCCGGTCCCTCGTCTCCTGTCCATTTTTCACCCCCACCCTTACCCTCCCCCCTCAGGGGGGAGGGTATTATATGGGCTCCCCTCCCTCAAGGGGGAGGGTATT
>JASEIR010000197.1 GCA_030017355.1 Actinomycetota bacterium | reverse complement strand
GTTATTTTTTCTACTAAGAGTACGACTGTTTAATTTTAAATTTTGCCTTGAAATTTTTAATTTTTAATTTTGCATTTTGAATTAGGGCTTAAGCTGAAGTTTTAGTTTTAATTGGCCTTAAGAGTTATTGAAGCTCTAGATTTATGGCTTACATAGGAGTGATTAAAACCTAATGGCAAGATACAATAATGCCAAACTGCGCCTTGTCCCGCTTGGAGGACTGGGCGAGGTTGGCAAAAATATGTTTGTTGTTGAGTATGGGAACGACATGATAGTGATCGATGCCGGATTAATGTTCCCTGAGGATGAAATGCTTGGCATCGATTTAGTATTACCCGATTTTAGCTACATAAAAAGAAACCAGAGCAAGCTAAAAGGCATTGTATTAACCCACGGACATGAAGACCATATTGGTGCATTACCGTATCTTCTAAAAGATGTCAAAGCAAGAATATACGGTACAAAGCTCACGCTCGGGCTGGTCAGGGTTAAGCTTAACGAATATAAACTGCTTGACAGCGTGACGCTTACTGAGATTCACCCTAAAAACCCTATAAAAATAGGTCGTTTTAGGCTAGAGTTTTTCAGAATGAGTCATTCCATACCAGATGGCGTTGGTATCGCCATTCATACACCAATTGGAACAATTATCCACTCTGGCGATTTCAAGCTTGACCAGACGCCAATTGACGGCCATGTGATTGAGTTTGATAAGCTTTCGGCATATAGCGAGAAAGGTGTTCTGGTTCTTCTCTCCGATAGTACAAATGCTGAATTAGAAGGCTATACCCCATCAGAGAAAATTGTTGGTGAAAACTTAAGAAGGATATTCGAGACGGCGCGCGGCAGAATAATTGTGGCAAGCTTTGCCTCGCATATTCATCGAATACAGCAAGTTATAGATACTGCTGCAAAATTTGGAAGAAAGGTAGCTGTCTCTGGATTGACGATGGCAAACAATATAGAAATAGCTTCTGAGTTGGGCTACTTGAAGATTCCTAAGAAAATGCTTATTCATCCAGCTGAGATGAAAAAATATCCGCCCAGCAAAATCTGCGTGCTATCAACAGGAAGTCAAGGTGAGCCATTATCGGCTCTATCAAGAATGGCTAATCATGAACACAAATGGTTAAATGTTGAAGAAGGCGACACGGTGATCATCTCGGCAAGCGCGGTGCCGGGGAATGAAAAGTCAATATTCCAGACAATTGATAGGCTTTTTAAGTGCGGTGCAAACGTTTTCTACGAATCAATTTCCGGCGTGCACGTCTCTGGCCACGGTGCACAGGAGGAGCTAAAGCTCCTCATAAACCTTGTAAAGCCTAAATACTTCGTGCCCATCCATGGAGAATACAGGCATCTCAAGCACCACGCCGACCTTGCGCAAGAGCTTGGCATTCCAAAGGAAAACATCTTTATTATTAGCAATGGCGACGTTATAGAATTTGACGGCAACGGTACTGTAAGAACAGGTGAGCGTGTAACAGCGGGTGCCGTTCTTGTTGATGGCCTTGGTGTAGGCGATATCGGAGACATTGTCTTACGAGATAGGCAGCAGCTTGCAAATGATGGAATTTTGGTTGTTGTTGTAACAATCGATAAGCAGACCGGCCAACTGATAGCTGGCCCTGATATGGTAAGTCGAGGTTTTGTTTATGTAAAGGAATCAGGAGAGCTATTAGATGAGGCAAAGGAAAGAGTAGTAGCTACTCTTGAAAAAACCGCATCTGAATCAATTACTGATTGGGCTGTCTTGAAAGCCGACGTAAGAAGAGCCCTCAGCTCATTCATATATGATAAAATCAAAAGAAGACCAATGATCATGCCCATAATCGTTGAGATATAGGATAGTTAAAGTATAGGTTGGCAGAGATCAAAAATCCGAATCTCGAATTTCGAAATTCAAAATTGGAAATTGGAGATTAGGGTTAGAGATTTAGGATAGTATGGGTTGAAAGAGGTAGTAATGGATGCAGCACAAGCAGCAGTTCTAGGTATTGTTCAGGGATTAACCGAATTCCTTCCAATAAGTAGCTCAGGCCATCTTCTTCTGTTTCCATTTTTTGCTGGATGGAAAATAAGCGGCAGCCAAAATATCCCATTTTTTGTTATTGTTCATATCGGAACACTGGTAGCTGTTTTAACTTTTTTCTTTAATGACATTAAACTTCTTTTTTCATCCTTTATCAAAAGCATCATAGAGCGAAGGATAGGCGATGATGCATATAGAAGGCTAGCATGGTTTTTAATAATTGGCACCATTCCTGCAGGCATAGTTTTTCTCTTTATCAGCAAGTTGCTTGAAGATAGCCTAGAATCTCCTAAAATGGTTGGTATATTTTTGCTTGTAACAGGAGTTTTGCTCATACTTAGCGAAAAAATCGGCAGGATGAAAACATTAGCCAAAGATATGCGCTTTTTTGATGTTTTGTTTATTGGTTTTGCACAAGGTCTAGCTATTCTTCCAGGTATCTCAAGGTCTGGAAGCACAATAGCGGCCGGCCTTTTTAGAGGCCTTACAAGAGAAGAAGCAGCTAGATTCTCGTTTTTGCTCTCAATTCCGGCAATCATTGCCGGCGCTCTAGAGGAAACCATAACGCTTATTAAAGGCAGCACGCATAATGTTGATATAGCAATATTGACAATTGGGTTTATAACAGCTTCAATCTCTGGCTATATCGCCATAAAATACTTTATAAATTATCTTAAGAAGCATAGCTTATATATCTTTGCTCTATATTGCTTTGCTTTAGGTTCTCTAACTGTGTTGTTGACTAGCTTAAGATAAATTCAAAATGCTGGTTCAAAATTAAATAAGGACTGCTAACCGAGACTGTCGAGCGCAGACCGCCGATCGTTGCCATAAACGACCTGGAACCGAAGACAGGAGGCACACTTACCCTCCCCTTTGAGGGGGGCGGGGAGGCACAACCAAATTCCCTCCCCTTTGAGGGGAGCGGGGAGGCACAAC
>JASEIR010000196.1 GCA_030017355.1 Actinomycetota bacterium | reverse complement strand
CTGAAGTTCGCCAAGAGGTAGAGAATGTTGCTAAAGAATGCGGAGGCTTTGACGAATCCGATATATACCAAATTAAGGTAGCTGTAAGCGAGGCCGTGGCGAATGCAATTGAGCACGGGTCGCCTCTTGGTGAGCTTAATAAGGTTCACATTAATATTGATTGTGATGCTGAGGCCATGTTAATTGAGGTTTCTGATCAGGGGGTGTTTAAGGCCAGACTGCCTGTAACTGAGGGCAGGCCAAGCCACAGGGGCAGGGGGATATTCCTCATGACAGCGCTGGTAGATGAGGTAAAGATTATGGAGCATCAGAGCGGGACTGTAGTAAGCCTTATGAAATTGAAGAAGTCCATCAAAAAGATTAGCTAAGATATAGCTTTATTAAACTTTGCTAGGCAACCATCTTTATTAACTGGCTATGAAAATAAATAGCAACCTATTGGCATAAGATAACCTGTCCACACTTGATTTTCCGCTTGAGTCTTGCTAAAGTTTATTTGCTGAAATTAGGCTTCAAGCCAGGTTCTTTAATTGAAAATAAGAAGCACAGTAGGATAACCGTACAATATGCGGGCCCTTAGCTCAGCTGGTCAGAGCAGTGGACTCATAATCCATTGGTCGTAGGTTCGAATCCTACAGGGCCCACCATTTTACCCTCGTAATTATGGCTTTTACGAGGGATTTTTTGTGCCTGAAATCAAAGACCCCTACAGGACTCGAACTTTTTAGTTTCATGAATGTCAAAATATAATGGTTGACGTTTAACGCAATACGTTATAACATAAAGAGCGATGATAAAATCATTCAAGGACAAAGAGACAGAAAAGGTCTATAGTCGCGAGGGCTCCAACAAGCTACCTCGAAGTATTCAGCAGGTTGCCCTGCGAAAACTGCGAATGATAAATAACGCCAAGAGCCTTAATGATTTGCGAATACCGCCAGCCAACAGATTAGAAAGGCTCAAAGGAGACCGCGAGGGGCAGTTAAGTATAAGGATCAATGACCAGTGGCGTATCTGCTTTCGTTGGCGGGATGCAGATGCCTATGATGTCGAAATAACGGATTACCATTAGGAAGGAGCACTATGAAGAAAAAGCTATATCCAGTACATCCAGGCGAAGTTCTTTTAGAAGAGTTTCTAAAACCTATGGGAATAAGCCAGAATAGGCTTGCAATAAACATCGGGGTACCGGCAAGAAGGATAAACGAGATCGTTCTCGGCAAGCGAAGCATTACCGCAGACACGGCACTCAGACTTGCAAAGTTCTTTGGCAACTCCGCTGAATTCTGGCTTGGCCTGCAATCACAATACGATCTAGATGTTACAGCTGAAGCATTGGGAGAGAGACTAGATCGGGAAGTGAAAACTCGTGGCGATGCTGGATAAAACCATTGTCTTATTTCAAAACACGATATTATATTAAAGCAGCTCAGGTATACAACTTGCAGCTTTTCTTACTAATTCAAAGTTCCAGTAGCGTCTTATAAGGCCCACACCACTTTCTGGCTTGCTGACATTTATGACTACATTGCCGAAGACAACCAAGATGCAGCGATCAAAGTTATAGAAGGCATTTATAAGAAGGCACAAACACTCAGGCAATTCCCCGACATCGGCTACATTTATCGATCTGAAAAGAAAGAACAATCCGAATACTGCTATATGGTCATTATCGAATTGCATACTTGCACAAGAAGGAAAAGAACATCATAGACATATTAGGAGTCTTTCACGGATTGCTTGACATAGACAGATATTTAGATTTAGATGGCTAACAAATCACCACTCATGCCAAGATAAACCCGAAGGCTTGCGGGAGATCAGGGGGTTGCTGTGCACATCTATTTTCTTGAAGAATTCATAGAATGCATAGCAACGTCCCTTGTCATACAAGGATGGGCTGAAGTACTAGAGATTACTGCTTAATGTCTAAAAGGGCTATTAAAATGCTTAATTAAGGCCTGGCGTTCCAATAATAGTTTTCTTGATCTGAGTAGGTGTATCCAATCAAATGAGTAACAAACCACATTCCATTTTCGCACAAACTTACTTCGTCAGGATCAAAATATGCTGGATATACCGGCCAGTAATCACAATAGAATACCCCAAGCCTAAATAAGCCGCCATTTGTAACTTGATTAAAAAACTCTCCAAGTTGCCGCATTATCGAAATTCTCTCTGTAGAATATATTTTAAGCCACGTTATATAGTCGCTAGGCTCAATTAAAGCTATCACGTTATAATCATATTCGCTTGGGCCTTCACCAAATACAGCGAACTTGAACCTAATAACTCCAAATGATGAATACCATTCAGCCATCTCGCTATTTAGTCTGTCAACTACTTCTTGTACCGCAACTTGATTTTGCGGATAACTAGGACCAAAAAACTGGTTTAAAGGTATTATGTTTGATGTAGCGGCAACACTAATTAAGGGTTTAAGCAGATTTACTGGAATAGCAAGGTTGAGGTTCTGGGCTTGGCCTGGCATTAAAGACGCTGCTGTGATCCCAATAAGCTTCGCATTTATGTCAAACAGTCCACCACCACTGCTGCCTGGCGAAACAGGCGCAGTAAACTGCAAGAACTGCTTGCCATCGAGCTGACGAGAAACATTGCTGATTATGCCATCAGAGACCGTGCCCACCAATCCTTGAGGATTACCAATTGCCACGACTTTATCCCCTGCGCGTAAAGAGCTTGAGTCACCTAGTTCTACAGGAGTTAAGTTAACATTTACTTTAAGTATTGCTAGGTCATTTTGAATATCATACGCTATAACGCCCTCGATCATAGAAGTAGAAACTTCTTCACCTTTTATAGTCGCGCTACTTCCACCATCAATCACATGATAGTTTGTCACAACAAGATTTCTGTCTATAGCCACGCAACTGCCTTGGTTATAAGGGTTTCCTTTTGAATCGTAAACTTCTAAGAATAAAACGCTTTTACTTACTTTTGCAGCCACTACTTGTATGCTTGTGTTCGTATTTTCGACATCTTCTAATGAAGGTGCCGATTTGGCTATAGCTACTGTTTTTG
>JASEIR010000195.1 GCA_030017355.1 Actinomycetota bacterium | reverse complement strand
GGCTCCGAAGGAGCCTATAGCGGCGGTCGGCGGTCGTTACTTCTAGCTTCTTATCTTGGCCTTATGATAGACTAAAGCATTGCAGTAAAATAACCAAGAAGTAGAGGACACGGCACAAGGCGCTGGAATATGGCGCACAGCATACAGCACCAGGAGGTCCCCTCAAAAAAAGATGGATATAATCGAGCAGGTTAGGCAAAATACAAAGGATGCTATAAAGTTTATTAAAGATCGGATTGTGGGCGAGTTTGATATTGGAATAATTCTTGGCTCAGGGCTTGGCAAACTGGTTGAAGGCGTGCAGCAAGCCGAAGTGCTTCCGTATAGCGAGATACCCCACTTTCCAAAATCAAAGGTTCCAGGCCATGCAGGCAACCTTGTTCTTGGCAGTCTTGCCGGCAAGAGCGTTGCTATTATGCAGGGCCGCTTTCATTACTATGAGGGCTATACATCGGCTGGTGTAACTTTCCCCATAAGGATTTTGAAAGGTTTGGGGGTAAAAAAGCTGATAGTAACATGTGCGGCAGGCGGTCTTCGGGCTGACCTTCAAGCTGGTGATATAGTGGAGATAATAGACCATATCAACCTGATGGGCACAAACCCGCTTGTTGGACCAAATGATGAGGAGCTTGGCCCTAGATTTTTAGACATGTGCGGAGCCTATGATAAAGAACTCCGTGAAATCGCGCAGGCTGTGGCTAGGCAGCAGGGTATCAATCTTAAAAAAGGCGTGTATGTCTCTGTGTTGGGGCCTACCTATGAGACACCGGCTGAGCTAAGGTTTTTATCCTCGATTGCTGATTTGGTAGGTATGTCAACAGTTCCCGAAGTTATCATGGCAAGATATTTAGGAATCCGTGTGCTTGGCCTTGCTGTTGTTACAAACGTTCCAGACAAAGGGTGCAACATTAGTCACGAAGAGGTATTAAAAGAAGCTGAAAAGGCCTCTGATAAATTAATTAAGCTAATTATAGGGTTTTTAAGCCATAAAGGAGCTGATTAGATGGATTATGATGTAAAAGACCGTAGGTCTAGCGAGAGCGGCAAGAAGAGAATAGAGTGGGCTGATAAAGACATGCCTGTCTTAAGACTTATTAGAGAGCGTTTTGAGAAAGAAAAACCGCTTAAAGGGATTAGAATTGGGGCGTGCCTTCATGTTACCTCTGAGACAGCTAATTTAATGCGGACCTTAAAAGCGGGCGGTGCGGATGTAGCTCTTTGCGCATCAAACCCACTAAGCACACAGGATGACGTGGCTGCATCGCTGGTTAAGGATTATGGCATACCGGTCTTTGCAATAAAGGGAGAAGACGAAAGTACCTATTATAAGCATATATATGCTGTTCTGGACCATCATCCGCAGATAACGATGGATGATGGCGCCGACTTAATATCAACTCTTCATTCCGAAAGAGCCGATCAAATTAGCGAGGTTATAGGCGGTACTGAGGAAACAACAACTGGAGTTATTAGGTTAAGAAGCATGGCTGAGCAGGGTGTTCTTAAATACCCAATTGTGGCTGTAAATGATGCGCAGACAAAGCACTTCTTTGATAACCGTTATGGGACCGGCCAGAGCACAATTGACGGAATATTAAGAGCAACCAATATTCTTTTGGCCGGCAAGACGTTTGTAGTCTCTGGTTATGGTTGGTGTGGAAGAGGTGTTGCCATGCGCGCTAAAGGCATGGGCTCCAATGTTGTAATTACTGAGATTGACCCATTGCGTGCACTTGAAGCTGTTATGGATGGCTATCGAGTTATGCCTTCGGTTGAAGCAGCCATGATTGCCGATATATGGGTTACAGTAACAGGCGATATCAATATCATCGATGAAAGGCATTTTAAAGTGATGAAGGATGGCGCTATCATATGTAATAGCGGTCACTTTAATGTTGAGATAAATATACCTGCTCTGGAAGCTATGTCGGAGTCACGAAGGCCGGTTCGTGATTTTGTTGAGGAGTTTCTAACCAAGGATGGAAGACGCATATATCTACTTGGAGAAGGCCGTTTGATCAATCTTGCTGCTGCTGAGGGGCACCCAGCAAGCGTTATGGATATGAGCTTTGCAAACCAAGCGTTATCTGTCGAATATCTTATTGCAAAAGCCAAAGAGCTTGAAAACATTGTCTATCCGGTACCAAAGGATATTGATAGCAGAATTGCAAGCTTAAAGCTTGATTCAATGGGCGTGAGGATTGATAAGCTTACGAAAGAGCAAGAGAAGTACTTACACTCCTGGGAGATGGGGACGTAGTTATGAGGACTATTGAGTGGAAGAACGGTAAGGTTGTTTTAATAGATCAAACCTTGCTGCCTTTGCAAGAGGTTTATATTGAAACAACTGATTATCTAAAGATTGCTGAGGCTATTAAAAAGCTAGGCGTAAGGGGAGCACCAGCAATTGGTGTTGCTGCTGCATATGGCCTAGCTCTTGCTGCACAGCAGTCAAAGGCCACTAGTACTCAGGAATTCTTAGATGAGATGGCAAAAGCAGCTGAGGTTCTTGGCTCAACCAGACCCACAGCCGTAAACTTATTCTGGGCTCTTAACAGGATGATGGCTAAGGCTAAAGCAAACTCATACCTTTCTGTAAGCCGATTAAAGCGTATCTTGAAGGAGGAGGCCGATCAAATAGCAAACGAGGAGCTTTCCATGAGCCAGCTAATGGGAAGCTATGGTGCTGAGCTGATAGAAGATGGCGATAGCATCCTGCATCACTGAAATGCAGGTGCCCTTGCGACCGTAAGTTACGGTACCGCATTGGCTGTAGTTCGTGCGGCTCACGAACAGGGGAAGAAAATCCATGTATATATTGGTGAAACCAGGCCGCTTCTTCAAGGGGCTAGACTTACTACATGGGAGTTGATGAAGGACAATATTCCAGTAACGCTAATCTGTGATAACATGGTTGGCTATTTCATGAGCAAAGGAAAAATAAGCAAGGTAATTGTGGGGTCTGACAGGATAGCAGCAAATGGTGACATTGCCAATAAGATAGGAACCTATTCCGTTGCTGTTCTTGCAAAAGAGCATGGAATTCCATTTTATGTTGCTGCACCAATATCAACTATTG
>JASEIR010000194.1 GCA_030017355.1 Actinomycetota bacterium | reverse complement strand
AGCAACTATTATGTGCCCCGTAGGGTTCTCCGCGTAAAACCTCGTTGGGGAATGCGAGACCCGTTTAAAAATATACGACCAGAATCGATAGAGAAACTAATAGGGAAAACAGCAAAATAATAGCAGGAAAGACAATAAAATGATGACCAAAAAACTATATAACGGCGCATTCTTATTTATAGCAATAGCTGGTGCTTTAAGTATTGCAGCCTGCCGCTTTTTAATTGTTAAGGATTTTCCCCCAGCCGAGTGGGACGCTTATGCGTTTCTTGATTTGGCGGTTGCGCTCTCAAGGCTGTCAGCGGGCGACGTATTGTGGGCAGAAAGCGACAGGCCGCTGTTTTTGCCTGTTTTAACAAGCTTGTTTTTTAGGTTGGGAATAGCTGATGCTAAGGCAATTTATCTTGCTGCAGCCACCTTGTTTGTTGTAGGGGCTATAGGTCTTTATTTGCTTATGCGAATTAAGCTTCCAAGGGGCTTAAGCCTGATTGGCGTTGCCATTTTTATGACAAGTCCTTTAGTTTTGCATGAATCTGTAGCAGGCATGACCAACCTACCAGGTGCAAGCCTTGCCATTTTAAGCATATACTTTCTTTATAAAGGAAGAGACAATCCAAGGTTTTTGATGCTTGTCTTTCCGGCTTTTGTCCTTGCCTTTATGACCAGGTTTACTGAAGGTCTTTGTTTAATACCAATTGCTGTTTACTTACTTACAACTGGGGATAGTGTACGCTTTGGGAAAGCAGGACCGTATGCCGTAAAAGGTTTGCTTTCTGGTTTCTTAACATACTTTCCTTTCGGTGTCTATTACTACTTTATAGCTGGCTCGTTTCTCTATCCGATTATCTTGTCAACTGAGGCTGTTACGAATCCAGTTAATCCTGGAGCTAAGCACTACCAACCAGACCTGTTTTACTATGCACGAAAGTTGCCGGAACTAATTTCAGGTAATCATTTTTTGGGGTACGCGATTGCAGTTCTTGTAGCTGCAGCTATATTATGGCGCATTATATCAATTCTTTATAAAACCAATTTGACAGGAAAAGTTTTGTTTAGCGCAATACCGATTACTTTTGGGTTTTTAAGTACTCTTGTAAGCATTGCGTCGCTTTTGCCTGCTTTTTTTACGGCAGCAAGACAGCGCGATGAAGACGATGATAAGTATGACTTGGTGATTCTTCTGTGGTTTTTAGTCTTTTTTATATTGCACAGTAAAAACCCTATTAAAGTCGATCGTTATTTTCTGACCATGCTTCCACAGCTAGTAATTCTATCGCTCTTGTTTATCCATGATTTGGTCACCTATCTTAAGGCAAAGTTTATAAGAGAAAGTCAGTCTATGCTATGGGGAAAGGAAACAGTTGGTGCTGTATTGGCTGCATGGATTTCTGTGATGATAGTTTTCATATCTGCACAAAACATTTTTGGGATTGAAGACAGACAAATATCAAATCTGGCTATGGCCAACTCTGTTCGAGACAGCTTGAAGACCATAGCATTAGAGCCTGGAAGGCCGGTTTCTGTTGCATCTGATCTTTATCCAATTTATGCCTGGTTTACAAGAAATGCGGTGCAGCCTATGCCTAGATTTAGTAGAGAGCCAAGAGGTGAAGCAATTACTCATAGGCTTAACAAGGAACAGTACACATATTTCTTCAGCGTCGTTAATATGAAAATCCCGGGTTATAAGCAGGTCTATTCAAATCCTTCAACCGGCGTTTACGGTTATCGCATAATTAAGCCAGCAGCTTCACTTGGCTCCAAGCCATCAGCATTTTTCTTAGGCAATGGGTGGCAAAGGAAAATAGAGTGGGTAAGTGGTTATTCATTTTATTTATACCATGACATGAAACCGCCTTCAGGTTTAGGTGACTATCGTATGGGCAGATCTTTGTTTATTGATAACTATACAATTGACGAACTTGAGCTATTCCCCTATGTATTTGCATATGGGTTTAAATGGCATAACAGACCCGCGATGGAGAAACTGCTTCGATCTTACGTTGAGCAGGGAGGCACACTAATTATTGATGCAGCTAGAAATCTAGGCTCGCCTCTTGCTTTGACAAATCTTAAAAATCGAAAGCTGCTTGGCGTAAAGATTGATAAGGCTGAAGTTTCTGGTGAAATAAGGATAAAGGCGCATGATCCATCCATAAAAATAGTAACTGATGAGCTTAATGTAAAGCTAGATAGCCCAATGGATGGTGCTCTTTACACGTCTACAGGTAGCGCGAAGTTAAAAACACTTGCCAGCATAAATGGAAAGCCTCTAATTTCTTTGCAAAGAATAGGGAAGGGGAAAGTTTATTGGATGGGATTTGATCTTTTTGGATATACCATACATTCTCACAATCCAAAACTTGCCGATTTTTCACGCCGAGTTTTAAGATCAATTGTTGTGGCTGATTATCAAGAAACAAAAACAGATCAGCTGAATTAACTGACCTGCGGAAAAATCTTGTTTACTTTTTAGAGAAACCAAATAGGAAATTAAGCGGTGACCATCCTATTAAATTTCTTCATCAACCTTGACTTCTTGTTGGCGGCATTGTTCTTGTGAATGATTCCTTTCTCTGCGGCCTTATCAAGCTTCTTTATGACGGTCTTAAGCAGCGCTTCTGCTGCTTCGCGATCGCCTGCTTCTACCGCATTATTAAACTTGGTTGTGTATGTCTTAAGAGCTGATTTTGTGCTCTTGTTACGAAGCCGCTGACGCTCCGCCACCTTAATTCGTTTGATTTGCGATTTAATGTTGGCCAAATCCATCCTCCTTTACGTAAAACATTAAAAATTCTAGCACAGCGTTTCGTAAACCGCAAGGAAATTCTATGAAAAACGACCGGCGACGGCTGTAGGCTCTTTCGGAGCCTGACCGCAGATCGCCAACCGCCGCTATAGGCTCCTTCGGAGCCTGACCGCCGACCGCCGCTTTAAAAGCAGACGGGGGACCAGAGACCGTCTCCGGTCTCCCGTTTGCTCTTTATTAGAGATTGCCGCATCGGCTGCTTCGCAGCCTCCTCGCAATGACAGTTCTTCTTTTGCCGGTCCCCGGTCTGCCTTTAGGCCCTCTATAATTCCCC
>JASEIR010000193.1 GCA_030017355.1 Actinomycetota bacterium | reverse complement strand
CTATCTCATCAGGTCTCAACAATCCCTCTTGCGCTCCAATTTTACTAACTACCGAGGCAGAGTTAATTGCCGCTATGAGCATGGCTGATTGAATATCGTAACCCTTAATGAGAGAAGCTACAAAGGTTGAACCGTAAGCATCTCCAGCACCTGTTGCATCCAATACCTCCGTCTTGATGGATTCTTGAAAGTAGATTTCTTTTCCATCGCTTGCATAACTACCCTCAGGCCCGCTTGTAACAACCACTATTTTAGGGCCGGTTTTTATAAGTTCGCGAATAATGTTATGGATGTTCGAAGCATCGAAATTGGGGTCCTTTGACTTAAGAAGAAGCGCGGCCTCGAATCGGTTTAAAACCAAGACATCAAGGCCTTTCAAAATGGGGGCCATGTAATCAAAGCCATTTTCAATCTGCCCTATGCCAGGATTATTGGCTATCTTAATTGACTTACTATTTGCAAATTCAACTATTTGTCTTGGTAGGCTAGGTTTTTGCCTGGTAATGGGGCCCATGTAAATCCATTTAGTGTTCTCAAGCTTATGCCAATCACGAATTTGCATATCCCGATTTGCGCCCGAGTAGAAAAGGACAGTTCTATCCCCTTCTCCTTCAGGGATTAAGATGACTGCTGTGCCTGTTCTAAGCCGCTCATCCATCCAGACATGCTTGGTATCTACACCTTCTTTGACAAGTTCTGTAAGGATATGCTGACCTAACTCATCTTGTCCAATGTTTATATGCGGGGCAACTTTGAGCCCTAGGCGTGCAAAGCATGTTGCAGCATTCAACGCTCCACCACCATCGGAAATATGTGCATCCTCAATTGAAATTTTTGCGCCTAAGCTAAAAGCAATTAGTTTTCCGTCGATGGTTGAAGGGTCTGAGAAAACCCTTCCACGCTTTGTTATGAAAAAGATGTCTATGCTTGCGCTTCCAATTGTTATGACATCTAACATGGTTTATGCTTCTCCAATAGTCTGAAGAGCCCAAGGAAAAATGGATGTAAACGGTGTTTACATAATCACTGAAAGGCTATCATCTAACTGAGAGATGGTCAAGAACACCCTTCTCTATCTTGGTCTGCCAGGTAAATCTTCAATAATAGATTTAAGTTCGTGCACTGTTTCAACTGCTGGCAAGCACATCCTACCTATACATGGGTATACGGCTGGATGGTGCTCCACTGGAAAGCCACTCTTTTCTATTAACTCAAAATTCTTTACGGGGTCAAGAATCCTTGTTTCTTTGCCTGGCAAGTAATATCTCCATATTGCTTTTAAGAGCGTGCCCATGGCTGGCTTGTCTTTCTTACCAATTACAGTAAAAATGACTGGCAATGTTATGACCTCATCGACAGCTAGCCCATAGTGTGCAGCCGGAATTGAGGCTTTCATAGTATCGACATTTAAGTAGGAAAGAATTGCTTCGGCCATTTTTTCATATCGGTCATTATTATCAAGATACGAAAGTCGGTAAAGCTGGCGTGCCATCATTGAGTTTTCATTGACTGGCTTTTTTCTAATAAAAAGGGCACCTAGCTCAGGTTCATCGCTCTCAGGTGAGCGATCGAAAAATGTGTTATCTTTATCAAGAAATAATTTTTCACAAATCCCCACGAGTATTCGAGCAAAATCAAGATATAAAAAGTCACCGGTTACGTTATAAATATCGATAAGTGCCCCTATCATATTTGCTTGGTCGGATAGCCATCCGATAAAATGAGGCCTATCATCATAATAATGGGCCATTCCCTTATCGCGTGAGTAACAATTATCAAGCAAAAATCTAACCGTCTTGAGGGCAAAATCAAGATAGTTTCGCTCACCTGATACCTTATATGCCTCAACATAAGCTGAAATCATTAGCGCATTTGCGTCTACATAAATGATTGGGTCAATGTACGGTATTTTAGCTTTTAATCTTTCTTCTGCATCTAATTTGTAAAAGTGCTCATCAGCATCTTGACTGCCATAAAAGCCCCCGTTTTCTTTATCTGTAAGAAGAGCGTCAACATATTTAAGCGTTTTACTAGCAATTTCTCGGTAGTTTATCTGATCAGAGATTTGGTAGGCATGCAAGTAATTTTGGATAAGCATAGCGTTTTCAGCAAGTATCTTTTCGTAATGAGGCGCCCTCCAATCTCGTTTAGTTGAGTAACGAAAAAAGCCACCCCAGACCTTATCGAAAATTTCGCCCTTGGCCATATGGTCAAGAGTTAATGTTGCCATCTCAAGCAAAAAAGTTTCGTTTTCCAAGAAAGCTCTTCTTAGTAAAAGTTCAATTGCTGGTGGATTCGGAAACTTAGGTGCGCTATTAAATCCACCGTGTTGAGAATCAAATGACCTGTTTATTAACTGCATAACTTCGTTGGCTGTGGCACGTCCAATTTCATGATAAGTAGGTTTTTCTTTAGATTGGCTCTCAATTATTTGGTCTCTTTTTAGCTGCGATGCCTTCTCTAGCGACTCTCTTTTCTCTTGATAGTAGTCGCTAGTATTTTTAAGAAGCTTCTTAAATTGGCTTGGTGGCATATATGTTCCACCAGTGATGATTTCGCCTGTGTTTGCCAGTATTGCTGTTGTTGGCCAACCGCCAAGCAAATAACGGTCTTGGATATCTGGCCGTTTATCTGCATCGACTCTTACAGGAATATATTTTTCATTTATAAGTTTAATTACCTTCTCGTCAGAGTAGGATGTCTCGTCCATGATGTGGCACCAATGACACCATACAGCAGCGATGGAAAGCAGAATCGGTTTTTTTTCTGTTTTAGCGCGATTGAAGGCTTCGGCTGACCATTCAAGCCAATTTATTTCGTGTGCTCTGTTAGGATTTGGCGAAAAACGAAATGTTGGAATTGTCTTTTTTGGCTGCGGCTTTGGAAAAAGCATCGCCAGCCTCCTTTCATATTTACTGTGTGCGATATCTTATGTATATCCACATTGCCGTCCCAACCTAACAGTGCAGACAGAAGAGCAGACCGGAGACCGGCAAAAGATAGGGGCAATGGTCCAGGGTAGAATATGCTATAAACTAATTTCGCAGCAGGTCGAAACTATTAGAAGATTGTTTATTAAGAGATTAAAGCG
>JASEIR010000192.1 GCA_030017355.1 Actinomycetota bacterium | reverse complement strand
AGCCCCTCCCCTCAAGGGAGGGGAATAAAAAGCTTTTTCTTCCAAGGGAGGGGAATAAAAAATTGTCACTGCGAGGAGATTGCCACGACTTCCCTACGGCTTACAGTCGCTCGCAATGACAGAGGTGGTAAAATTGTCATTGCGAGGCACCTCACAGGGGTGAGGGATAGGCAAAAGAAAACCTGTCATTGCGAGGAGCGAACGTTAGTGAGCGACGCGGCAATCTCAGGCTAACGAGTATGGGGATGGTCTTGAGTATTTGAGTTATTGGCAGACTTAAGATGCCAGACGTCGGACTGTTTTGGGGAACAAGATGCGAGAAATCACCACACCACTAACCGGCAACGTAATATCCGAACTCCATGCTGGGGATAAGGTCGAAATAACCGGCACCATCTATACTGCACGGGATCAGGCCCACAAGCGTCTTGTTGAATCAATAGAGAAAGGTAAACCCCTTCCCTTTAATATTGAAGGACAAATCATATACTATGCTGGGCCCTCCCCTACACCACCAGGAAAGCCCGTGGGCTCAATCGGGCCTACCACAAGCGCCCGCATGGATGTTTTCACGCAGGCGCTTCTTTCCAAGGGACTAAAGGCAACAATTGGCAAAGGCCCAAGGTCTGCTGAGGTTAAACATGCTCTTGCCGAATACAAGGCGGTCTATTTTGCGGCGGTTGGTGGAATAGCTGCTCTTCTTTCATCCTATGTGAAAAAAGCAGAAGTTCTAGCTTATCCTGATCTCGGTCCAGAAGCAATATATCGTCTTGAAGTTGAGAAGTTTCCAGTAGTTGTAGCGATAGATGCGCATGGTGTTGACCTATATGAAAAAAACCGAGAAATCTTCAGGCAGCCATAGGGTAATCAAATGTTTAAGATTCTTACGGTAAAAATTTTGGCTATAGCTATTGCAGCGATAATAATAATTTTTGGGTTGCTCTACGCAATGGCACCCTATCTCATAAGGTTCCGGATGGCTAAAATAGATGTTAAAGCAGAGCCAAGCAGGTACGGCGGGATTGATGAGCTGCCTAAGAAGGAAAGCATTCTCTTTGTAACAGCGCACCCCGATGACCTTGAATTTATGGCAGGCGGCACTCTTCCAAAACTTATCGACCGCAAAAACGATGTTTATTTAGCCCTTCTAACCAATGGCGGAAAGCAAGAATATATGCCATCATTTTACTCGAGACGGATTATAAAAACCAGGCATGACGAGCAGCTCAAGATAGGAAGACTTGAAGGTCTTAAAAAAGTATTTTTTATCAACTATCCGGATGGAAGTCTTAAGTATAGCGACGAAGCTGTTGCTAAAGTTGCGAAAATCGCCACACAAGTTAAAGCCACGCATCTCTTTACTTTTGAGCCAAGCAGCAAAAGCAACTTTCGAAGTTCTGACCATAGCGTTGCTGGAGAAATCGGCACGGCCGTCGCCAAAAATAACGAATCTATCAAGGCGCTTTACTACTTCAGGGCTGAGAATCCAAATATAATTGTAGATACAAGTGATACCTTCAACCAAAAGCTAGAAATCTTATTTATGTTTACGGAATTTAAATACAAAGGTAGGATGCTGCGTGCTATGCACGAGGCTTGGGACTCGTTAACAGGCAAGAGAATTGGTGTAAAATACGGAGAAGGTTTTCAGAAGATTGCCCTGCGCGAGAAAGTAGAGCCGGTTGGGGCTATACCTGTAAAGGAGAAAACCAATTGAATAAAGGGCTTTTTATAACTTTTGAAGGAATCGAGGGAAGCGGCAAAAGCACCCAGGCAATTCAGCTTGCAGAGCATCTTAAAGAGAGGGGCTACTCAGTAGTTGTAACCCGTGAGCCTGGCGGAACCCCTATAGGGGTTGCCATTCGTCAAATTCTTCTTGACCCTGCAATAAACGATATGGATTATCATACCGAGGTATTGCTTTATGCAGCGGATAGAGCCCAGCATGTGGCTGAGGTGATTAGACCGTCTCTTGAAAAAGGAAAAATAGTTATAAGCGATCGCTATATTGATTCGTCCATTGCGTACCAGCATTTTGGGCGAGGCTTGCCGCTTGATTTGATTATTGAAATAAACGAGCGTGCAGTTCAGGGGTTAAAACCTAATGTGACTTTTCTTCTTGAGATTCCAGTTGAGCTTGGAATCGAGCGGGCCACCAAGGTATCAGCAGATCGAATCGAGCGGGAATCTATCGAATTCCATAAACGGGTTGAAGCTGGTTACCAAGAGCTTGCAAGAAGGGAACCCGAGCGCTGGCGCGTTATAGACGGTATACCTATGGTTGAGGAAGTACACCAGTCGATTGTAAGAGCATTGGAGGTCTTCCTCTGATATAATTACAGTTTGTGGAAAGAAAATTGCTCTGGTCAAGCATTGTTGGCCAGAAAGATACAATAGATAAAATCTACCGCACTCTTCAATCTGGAGAGGGAAGTCACGCCTGGTTATTAGCAGGCCCGCGAGGGGTTGGCAAGCACACTACTGCTAAGGTAATGGCTGCCGCTCTAAACTGCGAGGAAGGTGGGTGTGGGCAGTGCCTTTCCTGCCGAAAGGTCATTCGCGAAATCCACCCCGATGTTCTTTTTATAGAGCCTGAGGGCAATTTCATAGTCATCGAGCAAATAGAGCAACTTCCCACCTATGTGCTTCTTAATAACTTTGAGGGGAAAACCAAAGTAATTATCATTGATGATGCTGATCGTTTAACGCCTGAGGCCTCAAACAAGCTGCTTAAAACTCTTGAGGAACCGCCACCAGATGTAGTTTTTATCCTTGTTACCTCAAATTTAGAAGCGGTGCTTGAAACCATCATATCGCGCTGTAGTCTAGTCAAGTTCAAGCCAATTCCGTTACTTGAGGTAATCGGGTTTTTAATGAATAAGTATAATCTAAGCTATGACGAGGCATCCCTTGCTGCAAAGCTTAGCCGCGGCATTCTCGCGTCAGCCATTTCGTTTGCCAGCTCGCCAGTTAAAAAAGAAAGGCGAAGCACTGTTCTTCAAACTATCCGGGAAATCGATCGCATGGACCTTGCTTCATTATCTTTTGTTGCAGAGAACCTAATTGAGGAGATTAAAAAACCGCTTGACGAGCTTAAGTTAA
>JASEIR010000191.1 GCA_030017355.1 Actinomycetota bacterium | reverse complement strand
TACTTGAGTTATAGGTTTTTGATTATTGATCCCTATTACGAAAATTTCCTCAATGCTTTTTATAAAAAGCATCCCCAGGTATTAGCATACGATTATGATAATGCACTTAAGGCCTTAATGGCAGAATGTTTTGGGACTGCCGATTTTTACTCATCAAATCTTATATCGTTGGGGCATGAGGCTGTTGATGTAATTGCAAATGATAGGGTATTACAGCAGAAATGGGCTAAGCAAAATAGGGTTAAGGTAAGCAACCCGTCATTTATAAGCAGATTTATACAGCGTATACCTTATATTCGCAGGTTTAGTCGACCTGCTGCTTGGATACTGGCCATTTTAGAATCACAAGTTAAGACAATAAAACCCGATATCTTGTATTTTCATAATATAAGCCTCTGCGAACCCGATTTTGTAGAAAAAGTGAAAAAACATGTTAAGTTAGTGGTAGGTCAAATCGCATGTCCGTTACCAGCAGAGCGGTGTTTGCATAGCTGCGACTTAATTCTAACTTCTTTTCCGCATTATGTTGAGAGATTTAGAAAAATGGGGATAGCCAGTGAATATTTTAGATTAGCTTTTGAAGCAAGCTTAATCAGAAGGCTACAAAACCTACCGCAAAAATATGAAACAGTATTTATTGGCGGTATCTCAAAAGCACATGGAGAGGGCACCAGAACACTAGAATATTTAGCTGCAAAAGTAAAGGTTGATTTTTGGGGTTATGGAGTAGAAGCTCTTCCTCCAAATTCATACATAAGAAGGAACTTTCATGGCGAGGCCTGGGGTCTTGATATGTACAATATTCTGCACAACTCAAAAATCGTTGTGAACAGACACATCGACGTGGCCGAAAATTACGCAAATAATATGCGACTTTATGAGGCGACAGGAGCGGGCGCTTTTCTTATCACAGATTACAGGGATAATTTGAACGAGCTTTTTGAAATCGGCAAAGAAGTAGAAGTATATAGGAGTGCGGAAGAACTAGTCGAAAAAGTTAAATACTATTTAGCCCATGATGATGAGAGGAAAAAAATCGCAGAAGCAGGTCAGGCACGAACGCTAAGGGACCATACATGGGAGAAGCGCATGGCAGAATTGGTTGAAATTATTGAACGCTACATCTAACTATGAATTAAGCTGTAAGCCATAAAACACTACATATCCCAAATTACAGCCATTATAAGGGTTGCCTTTAAAGACACGCAAATATAAATCTAGAAATAGCAGAAACGTGATTTATTGTTAAGTAGAAGAGTTAAGGTTATTTAGGAGGGCGTACTTGCGAATAGGGATCTATGTGACGGCAGAGCCTTTCTGGGGAGGGGTTTACCAATATACGTTTAACCTTATAAATGCCCTAAAAAAGCATGATAACAGCAATACATACTTCATATTTATTGCTTCGCAGGACCGTAGTTTTGATAGCTTTGCTGGAAATGGTTGGGAGGTAATCCACCTTCTTCGTGGGCAATCTAAAGCATCATCCTATTTTGCTAAGCTTGCAGCTAGGGCTTTCAGTTTAATTAAAGAACAGCTTATGCAAACGCGCGCATCAATTCTTAAGGATTTTCCGCTAGCAGTGACAATTAATCGGCTAGTCAAAAAAAAGGTTTACGATAATACTATTTTGGCTGCTATGAAGGCATATGTTGCGGAAAAAGCAATTGATTTAATGATTTACCCAACGCATAATAATGAAGCAATTGAAGTCGGAATTCCTTTTATCATTGCTGTGCACGATATACAGCATAAACTGCAGCCGGAATTTCCTGAAGTATCCGCTGATGGTGAATATGAAGCAAGGGAACGGTTTTTTTCTACAGTTCCCCTAATGGCTGTTGCCGTTTTAGTTGACTCTGAAGTAGGCAAGGAGGACATTACACAGCTTTATCATGTAGCATCTGAGAGAGTCGAAATAATGCCCTTCATTCCACCGCATTATCTCTTTGAGGAAATTTCGCCCGAAGCAATTGATTCTGTTAAGGTCAAATATAATCTACCGGAAAAATATTTGTTTTATCCAGCGCAGTTTTGGCCCCACAAAAATCACGAACGCATAGTGCGAGCCCTTCATCATCTTAAGCAGACCCGAGGGCTTCAGATTCACCTTGTCCTAGTTGGCTCCACGAGATGTAAGTTTTCGACTTTTAACCGTGTGATGGCGGTTGCAAAAGAGTTGGCTGTTAATGATCAAATCAGGTATCTTGGCTATGTACCTGCAAGCGACATGTTGCCTCTTTATTCCGGGGCTTTAGCGCTTGTTATGCCGACGTTTTTTGGTCCGACCAATATACCGATATTAGAGGCATTTGCACTAAAGTGCCCGGTTATAACATCAGACATAAGAGGCATTAGGGAACAGGTGGGAAAGGCAGGCCTGCTTATTGATCCAAGAAATGTGGAGCAGTTAGCAGAGGCGATTTTCAAGGTATCTACAGATGAGAACACAAGAATTCGTTTGATAGATGAAGGTCTAAAGGCAATTGCTAGGTGGACGGAAGCTGATTTTGCATTAAAGCTGATTGATATAATAAACAGGCAATCAAACATCATCTCTAAAAGCTAAGCAATCTAGGGAAGTCCTATAGCCCACGTTCTCGTATTCTTGGTTAAGTATTTTGAGTGCTTTTAGGAATTTAGGGAGTACCCAAGGTGTTTTACAAATGAACTGTAAGATATGTGGTTGCAGTGCAAGCCCTTTTATCAGAGATATCTTCGATAACCGCCATGGATATCCTGGGCGGTTTGATATATACCAATGCTCAAGTTGCGGCTTCTGTCAAACTTATCCTGAGCCTACAGGCGCAGAGTTAGATAGATTATATACAGACTATTACCCGAGAAAAGGTTTAGATACTAGCCAGGTGAAAGCATCTGCCATATCAATTTCTGGTTTTAAGGATAGATTGGCTATCTGGCTTAATGGCACTAACAACTCATGCCATCTTTACGCCAAACCAGGCATGAGAGTCTTAGACTATGGTTGCGGAACGGGTGTATCATTGTTAGAGATTCAAAATTTAGGCGCAGAAGCGTTTGGTATCGAGGTTGATGAGAATGTCAAAACAATCGCAGAGGATTTGAGCTTAATGATTCATTTTGGCCGGTTAGATGATTTACCTTACC
>JASEIR010000190.1 GCA_030017355.1 Actinomycetota bacterium | reverse complement strand
AAGATGATTCCTCATGGCTACTCAAGTCTTATAGATTCTATTCTTATACCTCTTGCAAAAGAAGGAAGCCTATTTGCTTATTTCCAGGACGGTTACTGGATTGATATTGGAGAGCTGGATAGATATATCCAGGCAAATAAAGATTTGATAAGCGGAAAGACTTGCTTGCCCATCGATGGGCGTCTTGTTGGAGATAATATATGGATTGATGAATCCGCTCAAATAGATTTAACGGTTGAAATTGAGGAGCCGGCCTTGATTGGAAAAGGTGCCTGTATAGAAAGAGGCGTGAAGATAGGACCATACGCTGTAATAGGTAAGGGTTGTTTTATTGATAAGAATGCTAGGATTGCAAACAGCATAATATGGGATAAATGTGAAATAGCAAGGTCAGTCACAATTGATGGCTCAATTGTGACAGGCTCTGAAGGAATTACCCCTGGCAAGCGAATCATAAAGTCTATCCTTAATGATGGAATAACAGAGCCATTATTTGGCATCTAAATCGCCAGTTTTATAGCGTTGTGCGACACTTGGACCAAATCGGCTAAATCCGAGAAATCCGAGGGACGTTCCTTTTCATTTACCTTGGACCAAATCGGCTAAATCCGAGGAACGTCCCCTTTCCTATTTGCAATATAGTTGCATAATTATTGCTAATTATGCTATTATATAGCATAATTAGTGGAAGGGATATTTGGGCTAAATTTTGATGAGTCAGGCTAAAAGGAGAAAAAATGGCGCTAAAGGTTGGAATTATTGGGGCATCAGGTTATACGGGCTCTGAGTTGATTAGGTTGGCCGCAGGCCATCCCGAAATAAGCATAGAGTATGTCACAGCTAACCAGTATAAGGGCATGGCGGTGTCGGATCTTTATCCGCATCTGACGGGAGTCTACGACGGTAAATACGAAAGTTTTGATCTAGACACTGCAATTGCAAAGGCCGATGTTTTTTTTCTGGCACTTCCGCATGGTAAGGCAATGGAGGTAGCCCCAGATATTTTAGAAGCAGGTTGCAAGGTTATAGATCTTAGTGGGGATTTTCGATTATCTGACCCGACTGTTTACGAAGTCTGGTATAAAAAGGAACACACGCGGCCCGATTTGATTGAAAAAGCAGTCTACGGTTTACCGGAAATTTACGAAGAAAAAATTAAGAAGGCTAGCTTTGTCTCTAACCCTGGTTGTTATCCAACCGGGGCAATTCTTGCATTGGCACCGCTTCTTTCGGAAGGGCTGATAGATACGGAGGGAATCGTAATTAATTCACTAAGCGGTGTGTCAGGGGCAGGTCGTGAACCAAAGCCAGAGACTCATTTTTGCAAGGTTGAAGGCAGCCTAACTGCATATAAGGTTGGCGGTATCCATCAGCATACGCCAGAGATAGAGCAGTACTTATCTGATATAGCAAGTAAGCCAATTGTTATATCATTTACGCCACATCTAATGCCAATTAGCAGGGGGATTTTAACAACAGCATATACCGACGCCGTAGGCTCAACAAGCTTAGATGAACTGCTTGACTTGTACAAACTCTATTATAAAGGTAAAACTTTTGTTCATATACTGCCAAGAGGGCAATATCCGCAAACCAAGAATGTTGCTGGCTCAAACTATTGTCACATAGGGCTAGCATTTGATGAAAGAACAAATAAGATAATAGTAATTTCTGCTATCGACAATCTTGTAAAGGGTGCATCCGGGCAAGCAATTCAGAACTTGAATATAATGATGGGTTTTCCCCAAGATATGGGTTTAAAGCATGCGGGACTGATGCCTTAGAAAAACTGCCCTTAGGGCAGTTTTTCTTGAGAATCGAAAATAGAAAATCGAAAATAGATTGAATTATAGTGGGTCCAGTTAGAAGGTGAGGGCAGACCAAAGACAAGATATTCTCGATTCGGTCGACTCTCGACTCTCGATTTTCGAGGAACCAGGGGCTTCTGATTCATGAGGAAAAGGATGGAAGCGATGGCGACGGAAGAAAAGATAAGAATAGTAAAAGGTGGAGTGACTGCACCAAAAGGGTTTAAAGCAGCTGGTTTGGCCTGTGGCATAAAGCAAAGCGGTCGCAAGGATATAGCTGTAGTTGTATCTGATAAGCTGGCAAATGCCTCTGCTGTCTTTACAACCAACAGGGTAGCTGCAGCTCCAATTCATATAAGCAAAAAGCACCTTGCTAATGGTAAAGCGCAAGCCATAACTATAAACAGTGGCGTTGCAAATGCCTATACCGGAAAACAAGGCAATGCAGATGCTATGAGGATGGCCGAAATAACTGCTCAGGCGTTGGGTATTAGTCCTAGTGATGTTATAGTTGGCTCAACTGGTGTTATTGGCAACCTTCTTCCAATGCAAAGGATTGAAGAAGGGATAAAAAAGGCGGTGCAAGAGCTGGCGTATGATGGCGGACAAAATGCTGCTGAGGCAATAATGACAACCGATACATTTGCAAAAGAATTTGCAATATCATTTAAGATAGATGGTCATGAGGTCAAAATTGGAGGGATGGCTAAAGGATCTGGAATGATAGCTCCTAATATGGCCACGATGCTTGCGGTGTTAACGACGGATGCCACTGTATCGTCTGAAATGCTCTCAGGTTTTTTAAAATCAGCTGTTAACAAGTCGTTCAACTCAATTACTGTAGATGGAGACACGAGCACAAATGACATGGTTGTTATCCTTGCCAATGGAGAGTCAGGAGTTCAGATCGACGCATCTAGCTCAGACCTGTTCCAACATGCTCTAGATACAGTTTGCATAGAACTTGCTAAGCTTATTGTTAGAGATGGAGAAGGCGCAACAAAATTTATCGAGGTTAATGTGGTTGGTGCGCTAACAGAACCTGATGCAAAAAAGGCAGCAATGGCGATTGCAAATTCTAACTTGGTAAAAACCGCATTTTTTGGTGAAGATGCAAACTGGGGGAGGGTGGTTGCTGCTGTTGGATATTCATCAGCGGAAGTGGACCCGGATGTGATTGATATACACTATGGTGATGTGCAGCTAATCGGAAAAGGTAGCATACTAGCCTATGATAATGCAAAAGTAAAAGAGGTACTAAAGGCTAGGGATATTAAAGTCACGGTGAATCTTAATCTAGGAAGTGGAAGTGCTCGCGTTTGGACGTG
>JASEIR010000018.1 GCA_030017355.1 Actinomycetota bacterium | reverse complement strand
GGGGAGGGGCAGAAGAATGAAATCTATATACTGCCCTCCCCTCAAGGGAGGGGAATAAGCAACTGTCATTGTGAGGAGATTGCCACGGCACTTTCAGTGCCTCGCAACAGGCTCTGGCAATCTCAAATAGCAGGCTGAGGAAGGGAACAAAAAACAGCTATTCTAAAAGCTTTAAGCCTAAAATGAAACGGAAGGCTTAAAAGCTTCGAGAACCTAAATAATATTATAGAAAATATGATTTAGATCCTTCAGAGCCCTCGACTCTTTAGGATGACAAGTAAATAATAAGCTTTAGGATGACAAGTCTTGACTTGTGTCATTTTAGAATCAATCGAAAATAAAAAATCTCTGTGCTTGCGATATTAGAAAACAAAAACTTGATGGCTATGGAGAGCGGAGGAGAGGCTGTTGGAGCACAAAACTAGCATAAAAATTAAAGACAGCAACTTCCAATTTGGTTTAATAATTGCTGGGTACATCGCTATCCTTTTAGTGGTTAATTTTGTATCAGCCCACTACAAAGATGTTAATGCTGCTAGGGATTTTCAGGTAAAAGCTGTAAAAGATATTAATGCTCTCTATAGCAGCGGCAAATATGACAAAGCAATCCGTATGCTGGACGCTTATCTGAAAAAGTTCCCTGATGATTTTAAGGCACGCTCGCTTTTAGCTTCGGCATATATTGTTACTAACCAAGTTGAGCCAGCTTATCAGGAAGCCAAGAAGGTTTATGACCACAAACCAAGCCCTGATATAGCCTACCAGCTGGCTCTTCTTGCAGACAAACTTGGCAAGAACTCCGAGGCGATAAGGTATCTAAAAGAGGCTGTCAAATCTAGGCCCGATAGCCTCCCTTTTCGCACAACACTTGCCGACCTCTACATGAAAAATAAGAAGTTCAATGAAGCAATCGACGAACTAAATGCCGCACTCAAGCTCCTACCGAAAGACTCCCCATATAGAGCTGAGATTTTAAACAAAATCAAAGACGCTTATGCTCGCATACGCTGCTGTGATTAGCAAAAGCCATGAACTAGCCCGGCCTTGCTTATCCTTCCTAACATAAACAAAATGGCCCTTTACCTGCTAACTAAGGTCTGCAAGGCGGTTGCAATATTTTCCAGCTCCTGGTAAATTTATCTAAGTAGCAGGCATTAGAAATGGGGGTCTTAAGAGAAAGAATTTTTAGTTTTCATATTACCGATTGAAGCACATTCCCCGATTTAGAGCATAAAATCTTCGCAGCAACAAAAACACCTCTAAAGCTTTTAAACCTATTAAAACTTCAATAATTAAACACCAGAATTACGAGCCTTAAGTATCTTCTGACTTCTAAGGCTTCTGCTAAAGGAGACGATAAACAATAGTATGAAAATAAAAGGGCTAAGGAAAACAAATGCAAAAATTCTATTCAATCTACTATTGCTGTCGTCTGCCCTTTTACTTCTGCTTACATTAACAGCCGGGGCCACTGATCTTATATTAAACGGAAGTTTTATCTCTGACCTTAGCAGTTGGACCTTCATCCCAACACTTGGCTCCCCTTTAGCTCAATGGAATTCTTCTGGTTACGCTAACGGCGGGTGTGCTGAAATTTATTGGACAGGCAAAAACATAGACGCCTCTGGCTATCTAGAGCAGTCTATTAATATTTCTTCTATTCCAAGCTCAGCTTACTTATCGTTTGCCTGGAGAAAAACCTGGGTCAGTAAAGCTGCAGCCACACAAAACATATCTGTTACTATAGTTAACCCAAGCAACGTTGAAACTACCGTCTGGAGCGACACAACTATTTACCAGGATTCCGCCTGGCAAACAGTTACAAACCTTGACGCATCATCAATCTTCACTCAAGCCGGGACGTATAAAATTAGACTGGCTGCCGTGGGAAAAACTGGTGCACTCGCAAGCTCAGAAATTCACTTCTTCTTTGACGAGGTTAAGCTAGATGTAAGCTATGGTGCTGCAGTAACTATTGGAGATGGTCTAGCCAAACCTTCTAGCAGAACAATCGGCCCAGATTCCTCAACCTACCAGTCGGTTGATGCATTCACGCTAAAGACATCTTCTGGGGTAGACACGGTTACAGCGGTTGCCGTAACCGCGGAAGGCTCAACCAACGTAGCCGATATTACCTCTGTTAAGATATATCAAAGCGCTGATGGTGTTTGGGATGCCGCTGACACTTACCTTGGCTCTGGCAGCTTTTCCGGAAGCACAATCACAACGATAACTGTTTCACCAATTAGTGTGACGACAACAGAAGTAAACTACATTATTGTCTACGATGTTACCGCCGACTCAAGCACTGATGGCCATATTATAAAGGGTAAAGTAAGTAATGTAGTAACTTCATCAGGAAACCCTGCTAGCAACAGCGACCTTGCCGATGCAACCCTTACGATTGATGGGATGCCGCCAGGAACCGTCACAGGTTTTAACGCAACCGATGGCGAAAATAGGCAATCAACACTTACTTGGACCAACCCTGCTGATGCAGATTTTGCAGGGTTAAGGATCATGCGCAGAGGCGACGGCTTTTGGCCAACTGGGCCAAATGACCCAGATGCCCAGATCGTCTTCGAAGATTTTTCTTCGCCGATTGCCACCAGCTATGTCGATACCGGCCTTACAAACGGCCAGACCTATTATTACGTGGCCTACACAAAAGATATTTACGGCAACTGGAATACAACAAGAACTCAAGGGGTAAACGCGGACTCAGCTCAGCCAAGTATTTCTGACGTCATTGGGAATGGCTTATATACGCCAACCAGCAGAACCATAGGGCTAAATTACACAAATCAATCAGTTGATGCTTTTACTTTAAAGACAGGCGAAGGGACGGACAGCGTGACATCGATCACAGTTGATTGCACAGGCTCGACTAGCCCAGCCGACATAAGCGCTGTTAAAATATATCAAAGTGATGATGGCGTGTGGGATTTAGGCGACGCTTTAATTGGGCAAGGAAGCTTCTCCGGCAGCTACACGGCAGTCATCCCAATAAGTCCTGCGCTAAATATAACAACAACCGAGGTTAACTATATTATCACCTACGATATTAACGCACCGCAAAGCAGCAACGGCCATGTATTAAAGGGCAGAGTAAGCGCAATAGGAGGTTCGTCTAACCCATACGTTAACAACGACACGGCAGATGCAACTCTTACGATAGATGGACAGCCGCCAGCAATCATTACCGACTTTAATGCTACGGATGGAGAAGATGCCAAATCTACCCTGACATGGACCAACCCTTCAGACATAGACCTTTCTGAGGTTAAGGTTTTAAGGAAAACAGGTTCTTTCCCAACAAACCACAGTGACGGAACAGTTGTATATGGCGGTCTTGCAACACCTAACGCAACAGAGACTTATATTGACAGCAATTTAACAAACCAAACAACTTATTACTATGCAGTTTTCTCAAAAGATCAGTACGGTAATTGGAATGACACAGTAGATACACCGCCTGCTCCACAAAACGCAGATACAGCAACACCGCAGCCTCAGCAAGTGCAGTTTACCTTTGGCGCCTCGCTTGGTGGTTCAGTTGTTTACCAAGGGCAGCCAGATGTACCTATGATGAAGTTCTCAGTTAAAACAAATAGAGGATCAGCAATTTGGTACTCGTTTACGCTTTATGATTACGGCAACGGTACCTCGAGCCGTAATATACAGGCAGTCAAGCTCTATAGAGACGATGGCGATGGTGTTTTTAGGCCAGGCGCAGATGCGCAAATCCCAATCCAGTACCCCTACTTCTCGGGTTGGAATAAGCAATCAATATTTACACTTGCCAGCGGCGAGATAATAACAACCACTCAAACGACCTATTTTATAGCTTATGATATAAAAACTGGTGCTACTGCCGGTACAACTGTAGGAGCTAAACTGCTTGGTGCTAGCGTTTCAGCCAGCCAGCTAATAGGCATTGACGATACCTTTGTTTCGGGAACGCCAACCATCAACGGGGATATTATAACCGTAAGCGGCCTAAGTAAAGCGCCAGCTTTTGCAACGTTTGGTGAATCCGGCGTTAATATGCTTGAGCTAGCATTAAAAACAAACTATGGGCAAGTAAGAATATCGCAAATAAAGGTAGAAGAATACGGGGCGGGAACAGCGGCAAGCAATATTGGCAGAGCTTATCTGTACCGTGACACAGGAAACGGTTCATTTAACCCTGCTGAAGATATCATGATATCTTCAACGGTGTTTGAAACATCTACCGAAACCACTACTTTTACCTTTAATCCTGAAAACCTTAATACAACACCGCGAAAATATTTTATCGCCTACGATATATCGCAAGGAGCCGTATCCGGCCAATCTATTGGTGTTAGACTGCCGGACAGCAGCTTTGTTACTGCTTTAGAGCCGGCAACTGTTGATCCAAGCGGCTGGCCAATTCAATCAGGCTTAACTCAAATAGCCCCGCAACTTACTGTAAGCTCTAATCCAATTGCTAGAGGTTCTGTTACAACAGGTCAAAACTATATTGCAATGCAAGCGCTAATCCTTAAAACAAATTCGGATACTGCAGGTTGGGCCGCTTTTGATTTAACTGATTTTGGCTCGGGCAGCGCATCATCAAACGTTGCCAACGTTTATCTCTATAAAGAGACAAACGGCAGGTCTGGCTTTCAGGGGCCAGAAGCACCTGGCGTAACAGGCGATACAACGATACCGATAAGTCCAGCAACTTTCACAAGCAACCCGCAAACATTTACCCTGGTAAATACCGAGACTATTAACCAAGCAGGTTCAACTTACTATATCGTCTACACCATCAGCAGCAGTGCAATCGCTGGCGACACAGTTGGCACTAGACTAGCTAACGAAAGCGCGATAACGGTTGGTGCGCCTGTTTTTGTTGGAAGCTTTAATAATCTTGATTCAAATCTTCTAACAATCGCTGGCAAACCACACCAAAATTTCTCAACTACGACCAATCTTTGCGAGGCTTGTCACTCTACGCATCTAGCGCCCGACTTTTCATATGAGACAACTATTCCTGTTGGCGGGCGATCTACCCATGATATCCTGAAGCGACCCTATTATGAAGACTCAGACTTTGTAAATACCTCATCGCATAAAACCTATAATTTCCTATGCGAGGCTTGTCATGATGGAACAGGTGCAAGTTCTAACATTTTAGCGCAATACGAGAGCACATCGACTTATGCAGGACACCAAACGCACTTAGAAGGTACGCAGACAGTGGGCTGGAAGCCGCCAGCAAGCGGAAAAAAATATGATGCCGGAGTTAAAATACCGTGCATGATCTGCCATGATGCTCACGCCTCAAGTAATGGCAACGCAAGGATGATTGCTGATGGCTTATACAATTACGAAACAAGTGTGACAGGCGGCAATTGGGTTGACCCAAATGGAAATGGCAAGATAGATGATAATGGTGAGAAATGTATGGTTTGCCATCCCAAAGAGACTGAGACTAGCAGAAACAGCATAGTTATGGGCATAAAGATACCGCCGATGCCAGGGGCTGCATCATGGAAAAACCATAATGACTTTACCGCTGATCAGGGCTGCGGATGCCATACAGCCCATGATCCAATTCCTCCATCCCAAGAGGGCGGAGGAGAATCTTCCGGCGGTTCACCATGCGGCAGCTGCCATGGCAATATTCTTAGCGCAATGCAGACCAACACCAGCTACCATCATTACATGGCATCTGCTGATGCTGGTTATCCAACTGAAAATCCATCAGGTGACAATTGGCAGCTTCAAGCAGCAACGCGCACTTGCCTCATGTGCCATGTCGACCATGATATTTTCCGGCCAGACCTTAATGCAAACGGCGCTCGCGCGAAAAACCTGCGTGCTGAGATTCAATCATCGCCAAGCAAAGCCGATATCTCATCTTACACAGATACTGACTTTGATAACAGCCTAGCAGGTGGCGGAATTTGCTTATCGTGCCATAGCCTTGCAACTTTTAGCAAGGCTAGCAATCGAAAAAATGACAACAGCCTAACAACGCCGCAAATCGCTAAAACCAACTATAACGCCTCGGCACATAACTACGTAGGGCCCAGCGGAACTTCAACTTTTGGCAAAGATTCGTCAACGTTTAGGCCAAACTGCGTAAAATGCCATAACGACACGCTCCCTAAAGATGCATACGGAACAAATACCTATCAGAACAGCACATTTAGGTTTGGCATGCACGATTCAGCATTCAGGCATATGCTAACCAACAACGGTACAACAGCTGGCGGAAATGGCGGTGCTGGAGCTTCGCCAGTTGAGACTACTTATAACTCACTGGAGGAAAACTTCTGCTATATCTGCCATAGCGGCGGCACATCTCCTGGCAACGATATCTACGGGCAACCAATGAGTGCTCGGGCAAAAAATGTAAAAGATCAGTTTAATAAAACGTATAAACACCCGATTAACGCCTATGCAGGAATACACAGAGGTGACGAGTTTGCTTCGGCGCCTACTGGCTTAACTACCAATGGCTGGAATAGCACAGTGCCGCGTCACGTCGAATGTGGCGATTGCCATAATGCACATGCTGCAAAATCTGGGGACCGAACAACCAAAGGAAGTTCAACCGATGGAAATAAAGCAGGGCCAGCCATTACGGGTATTTGGGGGATCCAGGTCATCACTTGGGGTTCGTCACCGGTTTTCTCAAAAACTCAATCAATAACCTACGAATATGAACTATGCTTTAAGTGCCATTCAAAATATGCCTGGGGGTCATCAGGAACTCCGCCGTCGGCAACCTGGCCAAATGGTAATAGCGGCGCAGTACAGTCCGATCCTGTTGTAGACTTTGATCCAGCTAATCCTGGTTATCATCCAGTCGCAGCTGTTGGAAAGCGCACGCTTCCATCAACAGAACCTGGTAGGACATATCTTCCTCTTACATTTGTACCACCATATAATTACAATTCGCTAATCACGTGTAGTGATTGCCATGGAGACGAGAGCTGGCAGCCAGGCAGCTCTACCGTAGCAGTCGGACTCCATGGCTCAAACAATCGCTATATCTTAAAACGCTACTATAACTCAAGCTCAGGTGTTTGGACAAGCACCTTCTGTTATGAATGCCATGATTACAGGGTTTATGGTTTCCATGATACAGTTACTAATAGCTATACATCGCCAGCTGACCCATACATGAGCTATTCCCGTATTGACCACCCAATCAATGCTGCTATGATGAATGGTACCTATAATACTTACAGACTCCATAGTTCTGATACAAGTGGCCCTGGCTGCTTCAGTTGCCATGCGGCAAATAATGGCACTGTTACAAGCGCTAAACTTGGTGGCATTCATGGTACTACAAATACAACGCTTGGGACTCGCTTGATGAATGGCGTTAATATGACAGGATATTCGCCGCCAACAGTTTCAACCTCAAAAGGTAGCTGCTCGGCCAGCGCTAACACTTCAAACGGTCTTTCAAATTGTAACAAAACTCATAGCGCCATTGCAGTTGGTTATGCCAATTGGGACAATTAGCTTTCCAAAGTTTACATTTCCAAAGATTACAAATACCTTGATTTATTTAAGTCTTTATCATTTAGCATGAACTGCAAGTTGTCGACTATTATAGCATCGTAATGCTAAGCTTTTATAATGGTTAGTAAGGGATGCATTCAATCAATAATGAATAGATTTAAGCATGGCCTAATTTATCTTTGGCAATTTCTAACATCAAGACTTTTGGCAATCATTTTGATGGCTGTGGCTGCAACTGCCATGGCTATCGCTAACATAATCCCTCAGCAAGGGCGTGCGCCGCAGGCAGATATCGCTCAATGGGAAAAAGCTTTTCCAGCGGCCGCTAAGGTTGCCAAGGCCATTGGATTTGACCACCTTTATAATTCCGTCTGGTTTTACGCAATATTTGCGCTAATTATTGCTTCTATTTGCTATTGCACCTCCCGCCGCATTTATTACGAGATTAAAGAACACCGCCACCAGCGAGGCCTTTGGCCATCGATCTTTTTTCACGTAAGTTTCATCGTTGTTTTTATAGGCGGGCTTATTTCATTTCAGACGCGGATGAGCGGCGCCATCATCGTAACTGAAGGTGAAACCTACAGCGGGTCTCTTTTAACCATCAACAGCAGGGATTTTCTTTACCAGCACGAACAACCGTATTTCTTTGACCCCGATAGCGGTACGGCCATAACCTTGGAAGATTTTCACATCAACCGCAACTCTGAAGGTGTAATCATTGACTCTTATGCCAATGTTATAGTAACCGAGGGCGAGGAAATTAGAGATGCAACCATTAAAGTAAACAAACCCTTATTGCTGCTAAGCGGAGAAACTATAACGCTTCAAAATTATGGCTTTGCCCCTCGCCTCAGTGTAACTGATAATAAGACCAACACCTTGGTATGTGATGGTTTTTATAAACTACCACCGCCTGCTAATACTGATGGAACAACATCCTTTAGGTTACCCTACACAGATATCACTATAAAAGCCAGATACGAGCCAGTCTTAGAAAAAGTGCGCTCAAAAATCAAATCAAAATTTATACCTGCCTTCCAAATTCTCGTCACCGATGGCTATGGAAAAGAGCATATCAAAGGTCTTCTTAAGATGGGAGAGACGCTAAAGGGAGATACAATTTCAATAACCTTGAAAGACATGAAATATTGGGTTAAGTTTACGGTAGTTAAAGACCAAGGAATCCGAATAGTTTATGCTGGATTTCTTCTTGCAGCAGTCAGTATAACATGGCGCCTACTGCCCTTGCTTTTTAGGAGGCTAAAAGATGACACAGCTTGAGACCATTTTTTTCTGGACTACCGTTATTATACTTGCTGGCGCTTCTAGCATTTTTGCTGCAGGTCTTGCTTTTAGAAAGGATGTGGCTATTAAAGGCGCGTTTTGGATTGTCGCATGCGCCGCAGCCACGCTTACCATTGCAATTGCCTCCCGCTGGATAGCAACTGGGCACTTCCCCTTAATGGACGAGTATGAGAATTCTTTAACTGCTGCCTGGCTTATCATGGCCATCTATATTGGTTTGCGATATAAGATAAGAGGCTTGCGCTCCCTTGGCATAGTTGCCGCCCCAATTTCGTTGATAATACTGGGTCTAGGTGTCATGAGCGGCCCTCGGCTTAGCCCGTTAACCCCGCCTTATAAAAGTATCTGGCTTTATGCGCACATGACCTTTTCGCAGCTAACCGTAGTTTCAATGCTTATTGCCTTTGGCCTGGCTGTTCTTTATCTTGTTAAGGCAAGAGACAAGCAGGCAAATGGGCAGTCCATGAGGCTGGAAAGATTACCAACCGCAGAAGTTCTCGATGACCTAAGCTTCCGCTTTATCATCTTTGGCTACATCACTGCAACACTTATGATTATCACCGGCGCCATTTGGGCTAATCACCTCTGGGGCAATTATTGGAATTGGGATCCTATTGAAACCTGGTCGCTTGTTACCTGGCTTATCTATGGCATCTACCTTCACACAAGGTTCTCATACGGTTGGAGTGGGCGCCGTGCCTCCTGGTTTGCTATAATAGCTACAATAAGCGTAATCATTAACTTCTGGGGCATAGCTTATGTAACCAACACTTTTCACATTTTAAGCAAGCTCCGGTAAAAATAACCAGTAGGATAAGGCAGGGGAATCTCTTGATAGTTGCCTTCTATGGAAAAGGCGGAATTGGTAAATCCACCATTGTTTCCAATCTGTCAGCTCTTCTTGCAGATAAAGGTCGTAAAGTGCTTCAGATTGGTTGCGACCCAAAGCATGATTCAACTTATGCTCTGGCTGGCTACCTTGTTCCCACAGTAACCGAGCTTCTTGCCAAGAAAAAATTTGTGAGCGAGCGCATATCTGCTGAGGAGATTATCTTTAAAACCGCTTGCGGTGTTGACGTTGTTGAGGCAGGCGGCCCAGAAGCTGGCAAAGGTTGCGGGGGCTATGTTGTTGGCGAAACCGTTGAGATACTAAAACGCTTAGGCATTCTTGGGCAGTATGATTATGTCTTCTTTGATGTGCTTGGCGACATTGTATGCGGCGGTTTTGCAGTTCCCATGCAATATTCTGATCGGGTATATATTATCGCTGGCAACGATTTTGATAGCATATTTGCAGCCAATCGCATAAGCGCTGCGGTGGCTGAGAAGGGACATTTTCATACGGTTAGGCTTGCTGGAATCATCGGCAACCGCTGCGATGAGGCTAATTTTCTTGAGATTTTCTGCAAGGCTTCCCAAGTAACACTAGTTACTTGTATCCCTACGTCAGAGCTTCTTAAAAAAAGCCGACAAGAAGCTAAAACTATTTTTGATCTTTCTCCAAAGAGCAAAATCATTCACCTCCTTGGAGAAATTGCAGCTCATCTAATGAAGGATTTGCGATCAGTCAATGCCAGAATTATCCCCGAGCGGGAACTCTTTGAAATATTTGCAAAAGAGGTTTTGCCACAGTGCGCAATATAGAAGATAGAGCGGGCTGCTTTTTTTCCTTCTGCCCGCTGGCTGCCATAGGGTGGCTTCACCGAAAGATAAAGAACTCCTTTTATCTTGTGATTGGCTCTCCTGTCTGTGAGAGCTTTATCCAAAATGCGTTTGGTATGATGCTTTTTGCTAAACCACGCTTTGCAACAGCTGTGATTGAGGAATATGACCTTTTTCTTGGCACTTCACCAAAGCGAATATTAGAATTTGCAAAAGAAATTGCAAACGATTACAAGATAGACGTCCTTTTTCTGCTTGAGACCTGCCCTTCGCAGCTGCTCAAACTTGATGTCGCTAGATGGGCCGAGATTGCATCAGCAGAACTTGAAATACCGGTTATAAACGTGCCGATCAGCGGACTTGATGCTTCTTTTACAGAGGGCGAGGACTCGATTCTCTCTTCTTTGGTTGACCTATGCCCAAGTGATGTGCATAGGCCCAATCTCATTCTTGTTGGCTCGCTTGCAGGCTCAGTGGAAAGCGAATTTCTTTACGAATTTAGAAATTTAAAACACCCTGTTTCGTTCTTGCCGCCAGCAGCAATAGGTGAGCTACCACCTATCTCTGAAAAAACAACAGCAGTTCTTCTTCATCCATATTTGGAGCAAACAAGAAAGAAACTTGCAGCTAGGGGTTGCAATATTGTAAGTACTGTTTTCCCGCTTGGAGCAAGCGCAAGCCGTCAATTTTTTGAAGACGTATTTAATGCGCTTGGCGTTAGTGCAAAAGGTCTTGCAGAGAGAGAAGCTAACATTTTTGCCCGCAATGCAGAACTACACGGACGCATCTTTGGAAAGAAATTTTTCTTCTTTCCAGATACGCAGCTTGAAATCCCGCTGGCACGCTTTTTAAGCAGCCTTGGCGGTGAGATTGTCGAGCTCTCAGTGCCAAAGATTAATACGAAGCTTTTAAGCAAAGAGCTTGAGTTTCTAGACAATGGCATTGCCATTATTGAGCGAGCAGATTTCAACGAACAGATGAACAAAATATTGCTTACCAGGCCAGATTTAATAATTGCGCCGCTTGCGCTAACCACTCCCCTTCTGCAGAAGGGATATAAAGTAAAACATTCTATGGATTTTGTACTGCTTCCCATACAGGGATTCAGCAATCACAGAAGCCTGGTTGAACTGTTTACTAACGCGATGATATAAAAGCTATAGTAGTTTTGGAGCCAAAAGATGCGTTTGAGTTTTTGGAGCTATGAAAACCCAGCGTTTGTTGGCATATGCGGCGGGGCTATGAGCCTTAAAGGAGCCGAGATACTCCTTGTGGCACCTCGAGGAGATAGCTATATTAATGTTTTATTTTCGGTTTATAAGCGCTCGATTGACTTTATGCCAGTAACGCTATGCACCATTGAAAAGCGTGAGCTCTCCGAAGGTGCCGAAGATAAAATCAAAGAAGCCATCGAAAACACTTGGAAGGATAGCCCTCCAAGACTTCTTTTTATTGTAACAACATGTACTGCCGAGCTTCTAAAAATAGATTTTAATGCAATACGAGCGTGGGCTGAGTACATCTTGATGACCCCTGTCATTTTTATTGAGAGCAATTCTTTCACAGAGACTGAGAGCGAGGCTCTAGATCGCTTCATGGCCAAGATGGTTGACCAATTTACAGTTCATGCGCTGAAGACAAAAGTGCCATCTGTAAACCTAATTGGGCCATACTATTTTGGCTTTCATGAGCAATCCAATCTCGAGGAAATTCACAGTCTGCTATCCAGTCTAGGGATTGAAATAAACTCGATTTTCCCTTGGAAAGCAAGCTTAGATAATATACGACATTTGCCTGCAGCATGGGCTAACATTTCGCTATCCCCAGAATCAAGCATGAGAACGCTAGAGCTGCTCAAATTACAATTCAATCAGCCAATAGTTAAAACAATTCCCATTGGCGAGCTAGGCATAAAGAGATTTATTGATGAGCTTGCAGCGCTTGGCTTAACAGACGGCAAGCTAAAGCTAAGCGATAAAGATATGCTCTATGGAATGGGGTCATATATTGGGAGAGTGAATAACTTCGCCCACTCAGTTAACGCTGAGCAGCTTCGGCGCCGAAAAGCCTTTGTTTTTGGCTCGTTTACCCAGGCAGTTGGAGTTACACGCTTTCTTGCAGAGGAACTCCACTTTCCGGTGGTTGCTGCTGGAACTTATTCTCTTGCACTTGCTGATAGATTTAGAGAAGAGCTTGCCGGTATCGATACCGAAGTTTTTATTACAAACGATTTCAAAGAGGTACGCCAAAGGATCATGGACACACAGCCCGACTTAATCCTTGCAACCCAGATGGAAAAGCATATAGCAGCCGACCTTAACATCCCATCAGCAATAATTTCACCCCCTATAAATAATGAGATGTTTCCGGTTAGTTTCCAGCCTTTTGTGGGATACAGAGGCGCAGCTCACCTAGCAGATCTCATTTTTAACCCGCTCACAGTTGGGCTTGAAGATAATTTAAAGCGAATGTTTGGCGAAGACGAGGATGATATCGAGGAGGAAGTACCAGCTGTTTTAGATTTAAAAGACGATGATTTAATCTGGACACCGGAAGCCTTAAGAGAACTTAAGAAAATCCCGTTTTTTGTCCGCCCAATTGCTCGCAAATCAATTGAAGAATATGCTCGTGCCAAGAACGAGCGAACCATCACGCTTGACCTTATGTATGAAGCCAAGGAAAATGCCGGCGGTTAGTCATCATATCGTTTGCGAGCAGTAACAAGCTCCGGGATTTTCCCCAAATTGGCATGGTACTTTTTAAGAAAGCTGTTCTCCATTAAAAGTTCCATTGATTTAAAGAAGTACGCTCTGCGGAAAGCATCCTTCTCAAGATTCCACTTTGAGAGTTTTCGAGTATAAAACTGCCTGTAGCAATCAAGTATTTTGTTAAATAGCTCATCTCTATCCATGGCTTTCGGTTTTATTACAGGAGTAATAAAATCAAACTTCGCATAGTCATTATCCTCTATATAGGGCTTTAGCTCGTTATATAGATCAGCATATGGCCATGGTGCAAGCGCTAGAAAATAAGCAAAGTCAGGATCATAATCAATTGCAAGTTGTAAGGTATGGTCTATATTCTCAGGCGTTTCGTCAGGTGTACCTACCACAAATGCGGTCTCCGTGATTGCTCCTGCTTCGCGGATAATGTCAATTGCCCTCTTTGATTGCTCAACCGCATAGTTTTTCCTAAAGTAATTAAGTCTTTCCTGGCTTGTCGCCTCAACCCCCATATAAATATGTACTATGCCCGCTTTTCGATATTTCCACAGAATATCCTCATCGCGCACTATATCAGCCACCCTGGTCTCAATCAGAAAGTAAATAGGAAGGTTAAGCTCGATGACGAGGTCCAAAAACTTCTCCCAGCGCGATCTAAGCCGGGTTGGTAGTTCATCCGATAGATTAAAAACATTTATGCCATAGTTTTCATAGAGATATTTTATCTCCGCAACAACCGCTTCAGGCTCTCGTGCCCGCCAGGTCCTCTCCCAGAACTTTTGCTGAGAGCAAAAAGAGCAGGCTTGATTGCAGCCACGGCTTGAACTAATTTCAGCCAGCCTTGAGCCAGGAATAACATTATATGAATAAAGACTCCAATCAAAAAGGTGCCAGGCGGCTCGGTAGCGCTCAAGGTTCTTGAGGCGTTGCCTTGCAGCTGTAACAACTAAATCATTGCCTGATTTAAAAGCAATTCCCCGAACAGACTCTGGAGGCCTTTTACCTGCTATAGCATCCAAAAGCTCTGGAAAAGTCTCCTCGCCTTCACCGCGAACAACATAGTCAGTATAGAGACTATCTTTGGATAGCACCTCCTCATAGCAGAAGGTTGGATGAACGCCCCCAATAACGGTTACAATGGATGGATTTACCTCTTTTGCTGCTCTAAGAACCGATGATGCTGCAGGATAGGATGAGGTGTACGCTGTCGTACCAACAACGTGCGGATTGCGGGACTCAATTTCTCTTTTTATCGTTTCTAAGTCGTGGTTTAGGGCCATTGCGTCGTAAATCTCAACTTCATGGCCTGCTTCTTCAGCTGCAGCACCTATATAGCCAAAAGCAAGCGTTGGCCATGTGCCAGCTGATTCAACAACCCCTGTATGATATGGCGGAGTAATAAGGAGTATTTTCATCTGTTCACCGCTTAATTTAAGGTTGGAACAACCGAAATATATGTGTAATAATATACCAGCATGATTGCTCCAGCAAGAAGCGCAAGACAGCGCAAAAGCTGGTTCAGCTAATTGAGGTTGCTATGAAGAAGGTCTTGCTCATAAACCCGCCAACGCATACAGGAGCAGTTGAGGCTGCTGGAATGTGGCCGCCGCTTGCTCTGCTTTACATCGCTGGATCTCTTAGAAAAAACGGCTATGAAGTTGAGGTCTACGACGCCATGGCAAAAAGGCATGACTTTGCCATGATTCGCAAAACAATAAAAGAATCAGGTGCTGATATAGTTGCATCAACCGCTTATACGGCTATGTTTAATGATGCTCGCACCTGCCTTAAGATCGCAAAGGAAGTAAATGCCAACATAACAACGGTAATTGGTGGTATCCATGCCACTATGATGTACAATTCATTCCTTCCGGAAAACGAGGGCATTATCGATTTTGCCATTCTTGGCGAGGGTGAGTTAAGCTTCCCAGAGCTTTTAAAAGCACTTGATAATAAAACCGACCCCTCGCAGGTAATGGGCGTTGCTTTTTCAAAAAACGGGAGGGTTATCTGCGGGCCGCAAAGAAAATTTATCCCCGACCTTAACACGCTGGAGCCAGCCTGGGACCTTGTCAATTGGGATGATTATTACTTCTTAGCTATCCCTGGTTCACGGCCAGCATTAATTGGCTCATCGCGCGGATGCATTCACGCTTGCGCCTTTTGCTCACAGCATAAATTCTGGCGCCAAACATATCGTCAGAGAAGCGCTAGCAGCCTGCTTTCCGAGATAAAATACCTTTTCTATGAGCATGGAGTTAACGTTTTTCTCTTTGCCGATGAGTATGCTACAAAGGATCGGAGCCGGTGGGAGGAAATTTTAAATGGCTTAATTGAAATGAACCTTCCCATCTACCTAATTATGGAGACAAGAGTTGAAGATATTCTTCGCGACGAAGAAATTCTTCCAAAATACAGAAAAGCTGGCTTCATTCATATTTTCATTGGAGTTGAGTCAGCAAGCCAGGATACCCTTGATCGATTCAATAAGGGGATAAAAATTGAGCAATCAAAAAGAGCAATAGAGCTTCTAAACAGCGCAAATATAGTTAGCGAATGCTCTTTTATTATTGGCCTGCCTGAGGAAAGCCGTGAGTCAATCCAGCAAACACTTGATTTAGCAATAGAATACAACCCAGACATTGCCCATTTTCTCTTCTTCACCCCCTGGCCATACGGAGATATGTATGAGGAGATGAAGCCATATATTCGGACAGATGATTATTCTCTCTATTCCTTCGTTGAAGTCATTTTAAAGCCAAAGAACCTCTCTAGAGATGAGCTATTCGAAGCAGCTCTTCAATGCTATAAGATTTTTTACAGCCCGAGGCTTGTCAGGTACGTTAGCATAGAAGATGATTTCAAGCGCTATTACCTGCTTCGCGCGATGAAAGCCATGATTGAGCACGGCTTTATAAAGGACTATGTGCTAGCCGATGTTAAGGACACACTTGATGAAATCTTGCAAAAAGCCAATGACGATTCAGGAAAAGGCTCATCTACCGGAAAAGCAGAGGCGGTGCTCCGTTGAGAATATTTAAAGAAGACGGCTACTGGGCTGAGAAAATTAAGCGCATAAAAAACCCAGTAATCAGAAAATACCTCCCCTATTTGCTTGGCTTATCTGCCATAACTATTATAATTCTTACTGCTATATCGTTTTTACCTACACACGGCCAAATCAATCTTTCAAAAACCTACTCTGATGATTATCTGCGCTTTTCTCATCCAAAAAGCTGGCAAGAGATCGATCCAAGAAAAATGGGATATAAAACAGAAGGAAGCAAAGTATTTAAGTTGTTTGCGGACCCTTTTAGAAAAAATTTTCTTGTCTACGTCGTTAAAGACAATGATATAAAGACGATACCTGATCTTAAAAAAATCGAAGAAGAGATACGTATAACATACGGTAGCCTTTATCCCGGTACTAAAATTATATCGATTAGCCCTTACAAAATAGATGGCAGAGACGGGCTTAAGATTATCATGGATTACAGGCAAAAGGACAGCATCTTTACTAAAGCGCAGTATGTAACCTTTTCTAAGCGCTATGTATTCTGGTTTACTATGACCTCATCAACAAAGAGATCAGAGTCAAGCTTTGAACTAATTGAGCAAATCCTTGGCACTCTTAAGTTTAAATCGCCTTGGTAAGCTAAACCTCAAGCTTCTTTAAAGCTGCAACCGAACTTATACGATAGATAACATAATAAAGTAGTCCTTGAATTTATATGTCAGATAGCATAAATTACCAGGCAACATTTGTAAGAGGTCCTGATAAATCGGCCAAAATCCATTGACTGCAATTTAGCTGTATGTTAGGATATAAGCAACCACTCACATGGTTAAAAATGTGATGTGAGTAAACGGAGATTAAAAATGAGTTTTGATATGCGCATAGTAAGCAAGCCTCTTTTTCTTGTAGCAGCAATTCTCGCCCTAGTTCTAGCAATCCCATCAATCGCTCTAGCCAGCGGTTATAACGCTACCGAGACGATAGTCGCAACTAACACAGCTGTATACCCGGTTCACGGAGGCTATACATCAACAACAAATAAGTGCAAGAATTGCCATGCTGTTCACTTGGCAACAGGAACGTATGTCCTAACAAGAGGAAATAGCGCTGCCGAGGCGTGTGATGTATGCCACGGTATTGGTGGGTTGCCAGCAGCACCAGAAGTTGTGATGAATTCGTATGGTCATGGTCTTGATACTACCGAAACAACAAATTCTATTACGCTTTATGCGCCAGATGATACCACACCTACTCCGTACAGTGTATCTCAAGGTAGCTGGGGCTGTGACAAATGCCACTCAGTACATGCTGCAGTAACATTGATAGTTAAGCTAGCTGGTTTTAGCTCGACAAAGTTACTAAAGGCTGATCCAAACCCGGGCAAGAGTTATTACCTCTGGAATCCGTCTTTAATTGATACAAGTACTCGTGAGACAACACAAAACCTAACTGCCTGGTGCTCAGCTTGCCACAATGCCAACATTGGCGGTCATAAAGACCCAAAGACAGTCTCTCTTAACGGGGTTGATACGACTGTCTATGGACATGATACAAGCGTAACAGCTGCTGCAACTGATGCTGCAACTGGATATGCCTTGGATGTTTCGCCTGATAATAACATAAACAGCGGCCCGCAATGCGAGCAGTGCCACGCGTTGGACGACCCAGGATATAGCTACCCCCATTCAAGTTCTGGGCCATCGCTGCTCAAAGGCGTCGACAGCGGCAAAACAAACCTTGATAAGGTATGCGTAAGCTGCCACAACACATCATCGCTGCCGTAAGATAACTTCTCTTGAGACCTACCAGTATGTGCCATCTCTCCATAGCATCCATGATGTAATGCTAATGCTTGCGCAGTGTTGCCCCCGGCTTGCTAATTATGCCTTTAATCTTAAAGCTTGTAATATCAACATGGCAGGAAAGACAGAAATCTGTCTTGTGGCAGTTATAACAGGAAGCTATCGAGAGCTTTGCTGCTGAACCATGCTTTTCCGCCCAGTCGTCGCCATGTGGAGATGCTTCCGTATGGCACTTTTTACAGTTCTTTTCATCATGGCATTCCCAGCAAAGCCTCTTATAAACAAGAGCGTCTAAGCGATGTTCACCCAATTTCCAAGCTTGCCGGTGAGGAAGCTCCATCTTATGACATATCAAGCAATATTGCACAACATGGCAGCCCTTGCATGAGATCATACCAGGGAGGTTTACCATCGGGTAATCATCCCGGTTTGAATATGAGGTGACCCTATTGCCCTGAGTATGGCAGGTGTTACATTCTGCAGACGCTCTTTCCTGGTCATGGCAGTCCATACAGGAACTCATTCTAAATGCATCTAGCTTCCTTTTTTCAGAATGAAAAAGACCCTTAGAGTAATGGCAATCTGTGCACCTATAACCCGATTCAACCGGCTCTTTATGTTTAACCCTCAGAGTTCCTACTTTATCAACTGATTCTAGAATATTTGAGTGGCATTCTAAGCAACTTTCATTTGTAACCCCGGCCGATATGACGGAACCTACAATTCCGGTTTTTGATATTACCATTTCAGCTAGCTGCAGTTTTGCAGATAGAGCACCAAGAATTCCAGGTCTTTGATGGCAGGATAAACAGCTTATATTCTTATGGTCCGACCTCATTGATTTTTCATATGCAGGACGCATCTCGTGGCAACCAGCGCAAAATCTGGGCTTTGATGAATAAATTGTCGTGGTAGCAATTGAAACGATAGCAAGGGTGGTAAACAAAAACAGCACGATATATGTACCAACTATAGAGACCCCAGATCTTTTCTCTTTCTCTACCTCTTTGTTTTCTTCTATATTAAGCTCCCCTGTCTTGCTACTTGGCCGAACAAATATAAGTGCGACAATAACTAAAATGATAAAAACCAACAGGACAGCAAGGCCGATAAAAATTGGGATCTCCCTTGTATGAAGCTCGGGGTGTTTAATTACATCTGATATACGGCTAATAAGCCAGCTCTTACTTAAGCTTTTCATCACTAATCATTCCCTGGAATTGCTGTTATATGCTTATGCTTTTCATGACATTGTTGGCAATCCTTCTCAAAATGGCAAGATAAGCATACTTGCTTACCAGCTATGCCTGTTTCCCAACGGTGAGCAGTCAACCAATCCTTAGGGTGTGGCATTGCTATTTGATGGCATCCCCTGCAAAAGCTCCCCTCCACATGGCAAATATCGCAGTCTTTGCGATCTTTCTTGGCAGCTTGTCCATGGATATACGACCATCCCTCTAGATGGGGAACTACTGAGTGGCATTGTTTACAATCGCTATTGGTGTGACAACTCTTGCAAATATTAAGACTCTTTGCCCCATGTATTTTTGACCAATTTTGGTTGTGCTCTATTCCCCACCCAGAAGGCGGCTCCAGTCCAAGCCACACTTCTTCTGTATGGCAAGTTTTACACCTAGCTGAAGCCTCCTCATTATCATGGCATCCGCTACACTTTTCCATCATGGAGGAGCGCTTCTTTGCTGTTTCCTTCTCGTGAGCAACTTGGTCATGGCAGTCCACGCATAAAATGCCTTGCTCAACAACCTCGCGATGGCTCATTTTTACCTTGTTTCTAACTTTAATCCCACGAGCAATATTGCGATGGCATGAAAGGCAGGCATCATTTCCGACTGTGGCAACAATTGGAAGCTGGTAATTGCCTGTCAAATAATTAAGCAACATTCTAGCCTGCTCTAGCTTTTGGATTGGCATTGCCATGGCTTCTGATTTTCTATGGCATGAGATGCAGCTTATTCCTTTGTGGCTTGACAGACGCAATTCTATTGCCGGTATTCTCATAACATGGCAGGTTTGACAAACCAGTGGATGAGAGCTTAATGAGGAGACGATTATCAAGACTGAAACAATTAAAATCAGGAATACAGGGATTGGCAATTTAAATACTTTGTTTATTCCTAATCCAAATAAAAGACGCCGTGCAATAATAAAAATGGCCGTAAGAGAAATTAAAAATAAGAAAAAAGCTGCGATAACTATTGCTGCATCATTTGCCCTTCCTATTAACGCCATTAAAGTTACA
>JASEIR010000189.1:1279-3161 GCA_030017355.1 Actinomycetota bacterium | reverse complement strand
TGTGGATGGCCTTTACGAAGACTTTAACGATAAGGACTCTCTTATCTCAGAACTCAATCTTAGTGAGTGCGAGCAGAAACTGGCCGAGAGAAAGATTTACCAGGGAATGATTCCAAAAGTAGAGGGCTGTGTTGCAGCTCTTAAAGGTGGTGTAAAAAGGGCGCATATATTAAATGGGACTATACCGCACGCACTGTTACTTGAGATATTTACAGATAAAGGCATTGGAACGATGATAAAGAGGTAACATAATAAGCTAAAGAGACAAAGAGAAGCAAACCATGAGCAGTTCAACAACAACTGATTTAGACGAGCTTATACAACTTGATAGCACATATCATATGAGCACTTATAGCAGGATCCCCGTAAATTTTGTTAAGGGAAGGGGAACTAGATTATGGGATAGCTCTGGTAAAGTATATTTAGATTTATTAAGCGGTATAGGCGTCGCAAATGTAGGGCATTGCCATCCAAAGGTTGTTCGTGCAATAAAGAACCAACTTGATTCTCTAATCCATGTATCAAACCTTTTCTACACAAAGCCGCAGCTTGATTTAGCAAAAAAGATAACCGAAATATCGTTCGGCGATGCATGTTTTTTTGGAAATAGCGGTGCTGAAGCAAACGAGGGTGCGATTAAGTTGGCTCGCCGCTATGCAAAGCTGAAAGGAAAGAACGCGTTTGAGATAATCACGGCGTTCAGGTCTTTTCATGGCAGAACAATGAAAACACTGGCAGCAACTGGTCAACCAGAAAAGCAAAAACCATTTGAACCTTTACCTCCAGGCTTTAAACATGTTCCATTGAACAATATCGATGCTCTTAAGAAAGAAATTAACGAAAAAACATGCGCCATTATGCTTGAAGTAATTCAAGGAGAAGGCGGGGTTTATCTTTGCGATGAAAGTTACCTAAGGGAGATTAGGACCATATGCGACGAAAAAGACATCCTTCTAATATTTGATGAAGTACAAACCGGGATGGGGAGAACAGGCCATATGTTTGCTTACGAAGGCGTTGGTGTGGTTCCTGATATAATGACTCTTGCAAAGGGAATAGGAAGTGGTCTTCCAATTGGCGTCTTAGTTGCTAGTAAAAAGGTTGCTGTATTTAAGCCAGGGGAGCATGGCTCAACTTTTGGTGGTGGTCCAGTGGTGTGTGCTGGAGCACTGGCAACTATTGGGGTTATTGAAGAAGAAGGACTTGTCGAAAATAGTCGCCAGGTTGGTTTATATCTAAAGACAAGACTTGAAGAGTTAAAGAATAAGGAAGGATTGATAAAAGAAGTCCGAGGCAGAGGCTTAATGCTAGCCGTGGAACTAAAAGAGGAAAAAGCTAAAGATATCGTAATTGGCTTATTAAAAGAAGGGATAGTTGTAAATAATATTGGTAATAATATAATAAGATTCTTACCCCCTCTTTGCTTAACCGAAGATGAGGTTGATGAAGCTATCTCAGTTATCGAACCATTTGTTGTTTAGGAGATCTTATGTCCAGTTTGAAGGGTAGAGATATTCTTACGCTTAAAAACTATAGTCAGGATGATATATATCAACTTTTGTCAAAAGCGATAGAGTTGAAGAAGCAGCAAAAGAATAGGCTGCCCCATCGGTATCTTGAGGGTAAGACTATGGTTATGATATTCCATAAACCTTCAAGTAGAACAAGGGTATCTTTTGAGGTGGCTGCATCGCATCTTGGTATACATCCAATCTTTCTTAAAGATGAAGAAATACAGTTAGGGAAAAGGGAACCTATCGAGGATATAGGGAGAGTGCTCTCAGGTTACGCAGATGCAATTGTTATAAGGACATACAAACAGGAAGATGTAGAAAAACTTGCTGAGTTCGCAAGCATACCAGTTATAAATGCTTTAACCGAT
>JASEIR010000189.1:0-1269 GCA_030017355.1 Actinomycetota bacterium | reverse complement strand
ATGAGCACCATCCAATGCAAGCACTAGCCGACTTAATGACCATCCTTGAAGTAAAAAATAGGCTTACTGGATTAAAGCTTGCTTATATTGGAGATGGAAACAATGTTGCGCACTCTCTTCTGATAGTTGCAGGTAAACTAGGCATTAGTATGACAGTAGCTTGCCCTAAGGGCTACGAACCAAATTCAGAGATAGTGGAGTTTGCGGTATCATCGATTCGGAATGTAAGACAAAAGATAATGGTTACAAATGACCCATTCGAAGCAGCAAGAGGCGCAGATATTATCTATACGGATGTTTGGGCCAGTATGGGTCAGGAAAGTGAGCGAGAAAAACGTGTTAAATTATTCAGGCCGTACCAGGTTAATAGCGAACTGATGGATGCAGCAAAACCTACCGCAATTTTTATGCATTGTTTACCTGCACACAGGGGTGAAGAGGTAACCGATGAGGTTATCGAAGGCAAGCAGTCAGTAGTTTTTCTACAGTCAGAAAACCGTCTGCATACAGCAAAAGCAGCACTTGTCTCGCTTATTTGGTGATATTGATGAGTTCTAGAAAAGATAGACTTGGCGCTATCAGGCATATTGTTGAAACTATGCACATATCGACCCAGGAGGAGTTGATAGCTGAGCTTGAGAAGAGGGGTTTTGAGGTTACACAAGCCACTGTATCTCGTGATATCAGTGATCTTGGTCTTCTTAAAGTAAAAGTCACTATTCCAGGCACGGCACAGGGTACAAAACAGGTTTATTCTTTACCAGAGGTCGAACGGCTCCGTTCTTTATTGGCAGAGTTTTTGGTTTCAATTGATAGGGCTGAAAATTTGGTTGTTGTGAAGACCAATCCTGGTACCGCACAGGCTGTGGCATTAGCAATAGATACAGTAAGATGGCCTGATGTTCTTGGAACAGTTGGCGGTGATGATACCATATTAATCATAACCAGAAATGCAAGCGCTGGTGAGTTTGTAACAAAAAGACTCTCAGCGTTAAGGGTATAGATTATCCGAATTTTCTACACAGTGATAAAAACAGGCCTGGTTTAGGGGGATTTCTTGTGGGACAGGTTGGAAGCGTTAGAGAACCAAGAGATAGGATAGTTTTGGCTTACTCCGGAGGTCTCGATACTTCGGTTGCCATAAAATGGCTTCAGGAAAACTATGATCTGGAAGTAGTGGCAGTTGCTGTTGATATTGGACAAGGGGGAGATCTTGAAGCAATAAAAGACAAGGCACTTCATATTGGCGCTGTTCACTCTGAATTGGTT
>JASEIR010000188.1 GCA_030017355.1 Actinomycetota bacterium | reverse complement strand
TTAAGATGGCCGAGCGATATGACCATAAGTTAATTGAGGAAAAATGGCAAAGAAGATGGGAAGAGGAGGACCTTTATCGCACGTATGAAGATCCCTCAAAGCCCGAAAAATATATTTTGGAGATGTTTCCTTACCCGTCCGGTGAGCTTCACATGGGTCATGTTCGCAATTATTCGATTGGCGATGTTGTAGCCCGATTTAACAAAATGAGCGGTTATAATATTCTCCACCCGATAGGTTATGATGCGTTCGGTCTTCCGGCAGAAAATGCCGCTATAGCTAGAGGAATTCACCCAAAGTTATGGACTTACAGCAATATCGATAATATGAGAGCCCAGCTAAAAAAGCTAGGTCTAAGTTACGACTGGAGCCGGGAGATAATAACCTCAGATCCAGATTATTATAAATGGGGCCAGTGGTTATTTTTGAAATTTTACGAAAGAGGTCTGGCATATCGTAAAAAAGCAACTGTGAACTGGTGCCCAAAATGCGAGACGGTTTTAGCCAACGAACAGGTAGAGGCAGGTCGTTGCTGGCGTTGCGACAGTATTGCTGAATACAGAGAGCTTGAGCAATGGTTCTTTAAAATTACCGATTACGCAGAGAGACTTCTTGACGATCTTGAGTTACTAAAAGGCTGGCCAGAGCGCGTGCGCATAATGCAAAGAAATTGGATAGGCAAAAGCGAGGGTGCTCTAGTTGATTTTAAAGTAAAGGGAAGCAACAAAACGATAACTGTATTTACAACTAGACCGGATACGCTTTTTGGAGCCACGTTCTTCCTGCTTGCTCCAGAACATCCAATGGTTGATGAACTTGTGCGGGGCACAAAGTATGAGGCAGGCGCAAAAGAATTTCGGCTGAAAGTGGCAAGTGAAACTGAGATAGACCGCACTTCTGTAGAAAAGGAAAAGAATGGTTACTTTATTGGGGTTTATGTGATTAATCCGGTAAATGGCGAGGAAATTCCCGTCTATCTTGCTGATTATGTCTTGATGGGATACGGAACTGGAGCTGTTATGGCTGTTCCAGCGCATGACCAGCGCGACTTTGAGTTTGCAATAAAGTACGGGCTACCCATAAGGGTTGTAATCCAACCAGCAGGAGAGATGCTTAACCCAACCATGATGGCCCAGGCGTATGAGGGCGAAGGTGTTATGGTAAACTCCGGCCCCTTTGATGGCACGCCGCAGGTTGAGGGCGTTAAGAAGGTTACCGAATTCCTCGAGGAAAAGGGGATTGGCAAAGCCGCGGTAAACTATAGGTTAAGAGATTGGCTAATTTCAAGGCAGCGTTACTGGGGAAATCCAATACCTATAATCTATTGCAAGACGTGCGGAACTGTTCCTGTAAAAGAAGAAGACCTACCAGTTATTCTTCCTGAAGATGTCAAGATCACAGGGATGGGCGGGTCGCCGCTTGCCCAGCATGAGTCGTTTGTTAAGACAACCTGTCCCGTTTGCAATGAGCCTGCCAGGCGTGAGACAGATACAATGGATACCTTTATTGATTCATCGTGGTATTTCCTGCGCTATTGCAGTCCACATAGTGATAGACTGCCATTTGAGAAAGATGCTGTAGATTACTGGATGCCGGTAGACCAGTATATCGGCGGCATTGAGCATGCAGTGCTACATCTCCTTTATTCCCGCTTCTTTACCAAAGTTCTCTATGATATGGGCATGGTAAGCGAGGTAGAGCCTTTTGTGAATCTCCTGACACAGGGTATGGTTATCAAGGATGGCGCCAAGATGTCAAAGTCTAAAGGAAATGTTGTTGATCCAAGTGCGATTATCGAAAAATATGGCGCTGATACTGCAAGGCTCTTTATATTGTTTGCTGCTCCTCCAGAGAAGGAACTTGAGTGGAGCGATCGAGGGGTAGAGGGCTCATACAGATTTTTAAACAGAGTCTGGAGATTGGTTACTGAAAACAAACGATTTATTGCAGGGGCTAAAGCAGCTATAGCAGCTGATTTAGAACCGGCGGAGCGCGACCTTCGTTTTATGGTTCATAAAACCATAAAACGGGTGACTGGCGATATAGACCGTTTTAGCTTTAATACTGCTATAAGTGCAATCATGGAACTAGTAAATGCCATGTATAAATACGCTGAAAGAAGTAAACGCAATCCTTCTGTCATGAAAGAGGCTATCGATAGTTTAATATTGATGCTGGCACCGTTTGCCCCGCATCTGGCGGAGGAGTTATGGCACGATTTAGGAAATGAAACAAGTATTCACTTAATGGCCTGGCCAAAGTATGATCCAGAACTCGCCAAAGCAGAAGAAGTGACCTTAGTTGTTCAAGTAAATGGCAAAGTAAGAGATAAAATCACTGTTCCAGCTGATATCTCAGAAGAAAATATGAAGCAAGTAGCGCTTTCATCTGAAAAGGTGCTTGCACACATTGGTGATAAGCATGTTAAGAATATCTTCGTTGTACCTGGCAAATTGGTTAATATCGTTGTGAAGTAACGCCTACGTTTGCCGCCATAGGCTCCTTCGGAGCCTGACCACCGATCATAGACCGCCGTTATGGGCTCCTTCGGAGCCCGACCGCAGACCGCAGACCGCTGCTTCAAAAGCAGACGGGGACCGCAGACGAAACCGGCACAAGAACAGACCGGAGACCGGGGACGGGGGACGGGCAAAAGAACGGGTCAAGAGGCCAGGGTCCAGAATCCAGGGACAAGGGTTAGGAATTAGTAAGATTGTCATTGCGAGAGCGCAAATCCTTGCATATTATTTGCCTGGAAAAGTCGGGGGTTAGGAATTAGGAGAGCTGTCATTGCGAGGAGCCCGTCAGGGCACGTGGCAATCTCTTAATAATTCAAAATTTAAAATCAGGGATTTTGCAATTTACTGTCCCTCATCCTGCCTTTTTTATTTGCCGCCCTGCTATTTACTATCTACCACCCTGCAGTTTACTATTTATTTGTCACCCAGCTATTTATTACTTTTTTTATCATCCTGAAAAGCCGAGGGCTCTGAAGGATCAAAATCATATTTTCTTAAAAAAGACAGTTGCTAAATTTCCGTTTCACTTTTATGCTTAAGGCTTTTAGAATGGAGGTTTTTGTTCTCTTCCTCAATCCCCGGTCTGTTCTTTTTTGAGATTGCCAAGTCGGCTGATTCGCAGCCTCCTCGCAATGACAGTTTTTTGTTCCCCTCCC
>JASEIR010000187.1 GCA_030017355.1 Actinomycetota bacterium | reverse complement strand
GCTAGGGGAGGGTGATACCCGCTTTCTAGACCCAAATCTGGTCCTTTGCCCTCATCTTTTTCCCGTCTCCCGTCTGCTCTTGACGGTCTCCCGATCCCTAGTCTGCTTTCATAGCGGCGGTCGCATGACCCAATAAATTGAATAAATTGGGCAGCTACATTGAGATTGCCGTGGTGTTAATCTGCAAACCGTTTCTGGAATCTGAAAATACTAATGCTAAAGATTAACAACCCCAGGATTGATAACATAAGCACTTGCTCCCAAAGTGCCTCTAGCCCAACGCCCTTTAGAAATATGCCGCGTACAATAACCAGGAAATATCTAAGTGGCACTACGTATGTAACCAGCTGGATTACTTTTGGCATGTTCTCTATTGGAAAAATAAATCCAGAGAGCATTACCGCCGGCATGTTTAAAAACCATGCCGTCATCTGCGCCTGATGCTGAGTCCTTGACATCGTTGATGCTAAAAGCCCTAAACCCACAATTGTGAACAGAAAAGCTATGCAGAGTGCAAGCAGCAAAAAGATATTTCCCCTAAATGGAACTTTAAACCAAAAAACGCCAACTCCGAGAATTAGGGCGATTTCAACAAAGGCAATCACTATAAACGGTAAAATTTTACCCAAGATAAGCTCCCAGCGCTCTATTGGCGTTACAATAAGCTGCTCGAGAGTACCGCGCTCTCTTTCCTTAACAATCGCCATGGAAGTTAAAATGGTAATAATCAAGGTCAGAATCATGCCAATAAGCCCTGGGACCATGTAATTTACACTTTTTAAATCTGGGTTATACCAGACCCTAATTCTTGGCTCAACGCTCGATACTTTAGCAGTAATTGCTTTCATGGAATCAAGTCTTTGGCTTACTATCTCCTGAGACCTTGCCGCGATAACTCCTAATGCATATTGCTGCGCTTGCATGCCGGTTGTTGCATCCGACCCATCGACAACAAGCATGAGCTCTGCAGTCTGCCCGCTTTTTATATTATCTTGGAAACCTTTCGGTATTATTAACCCAATTGTTGCTTCGCCAGACCGTATACATGCCGCGACTTTTTGTTCGCCATCAACCCTCTTTATAATTTCAAAATAGCCAGCATTGGTTAATTTATCTGCAATAATCTGGCTCTCAACAGAGCGATCGCTGTCGGCAACTATAACGCCTATATGCTTAACCTCCGTCTGAACTACATATCCAAACATTATCAATTGTATGATTGGCGCTATAAATAAAAGCGGCAGCATCCGCTTATCTCTTAAAAGCTGCAGTACTTCCTTTTTGGCCAGCAAGAGGACTCGGCTCATGCCAACGACCTCCTCAAGCGCAATGATGCAGCCAACATCATAAATGCTCCAAAGACAATCAAGGCAAGGAGACTAGGCCACAGCACATCAATCCCCACCCCTTTTAGGAAAATGCCCCTTATGATTACAAGAAAATACCGTGCGGGTACCAAGTAAGTTATAAGCTGAAGAACAATTGGCATGCTCTTGATTGGGAAAACAAAACCAGATAGCAGAAAAGCAGGCAGGAATGATACAAGGAAGGAACTAAGGCTTGCTACCTGTTGTGACTCAGTTGCTGCCGATATTAAAAGTCCAATGCTGAGAGTTCCGGCAAGATAGATTATAAGGCTAAAGAATAGAAGCAAGAGGCTGCCATTCATGGGCACATTAAACCAAAGAGTTCCAATTGCAGTTATGAGAACGGCCTCAAGAAAAGCTATTATCACATAGGGTATTATCTTTCCAATAACAAGCTCCCAACTCCGGACTGGAGATATGATTATATTCTCAAGAGTTCCTCTTTCCTTTTCGCGTACAAGTGCCACCGAAATATTTATCGTTGTAACCGTCATCATAATAAGCGCTATCAAACCTGGAACAATATAATTTACGCTTCTTAGCTCTGGATTGTACCAAACCCTCGAATTTGGGTTTATGGGAGGTATTCCCTGCTTGATTACAATTCCCTTCTTATACAATGACTCTGACATCACTTTTGAGGAGAACCTATTTATGATCATGGATGAATACCCTACACCGACTCTTGCAAAATTAGGATCAGAACCATCAACCAATACCTGAACCTTAGCTTTGTCGCCAACCAGCAATTTCTTTTCAAAACCCTTTGGGATAATAATTGCTACCTTAATCTCTCCAGCGTCAAGTTTCTGCGCAAAATCCATTTTGCTTGACCTAATTTGTATATCAAAGTAACCAGAGCTTGAGAAATTATCTGCCAGCGTTCTACTGGCAGCTGTCCTATCGCTATCATAGACCGCTGCCGGTATGTGATTTATATCAAAGCTTAAAGCGTAGCCAAACATGATTAGCTGAAACAAGGGTAGGAAAAGCGTTATTGCCAGTGTCCGCGGATCACGCAATATATGTATAAACTCTTTTTTCATAATCGGCTTTATGTTTTTCATGCTCTTTCTTAATTAATCACTAATTAATGGTTTTAGATTGCCACAGCGCCTTTGGCGCTTCGCAATGACAAATATATTTCTATGCCCTAGACCCTAGACCCTGGCCCCTGGTCCCTAGACCCTAGACCCTGGCCTCTGGTCTCTGGCCCCTGGACCCTGTCCTTATCATCTCAATAAATGCACTCTCCATCGTTGGAGCCTTTGGCAGAATAGAAATTAGCTCCACCATTCCAGAAAGATCGCTTTCCAGCCTTTTAGCTGCCTCTTGAGCATTATCTACTGTAATTTGTAAGCGCTCACCATATACCTCTATATCACGCACGTAATCAAAGCTGCTTATTAATTGCTGAGTTTTGCGCTGCGGCCTTGCAATTAATTCAACCACCTCGCCGCTAAAAGACGCCTTTATTGCGTTTGGAGAGCTACAAAGCTTTATCTTTCCGCCATCCATAAAGGCAACCGTTGAGCAGCGTTCTGCCTCATCCATATAGGGCGTCGAGATAAAAAGCGTCATGCCGTTTCCCCTTAGCTCGGATAAAATAGACCAAAATTCACGGCGGCTTACTGGATCAACTCCTGTTGTTGGCTCGTCAAGCAGCAAAACTTTTGGCTTATAAATTAGGGTACATGCAAGGGCTAATTTCTTTTTCATACCTCCGGATAAAAACTCTGCCCTGCGGTTAGTAAAATCTTCTAGGCGTGCGAAATGAAGAAGCTCTTTCATCCTCTTATCTCGCTCGGAATCTGCTATTCCGTAGATGTCAGCAAAAAAACGCAGATTCTCCTCGACTGTTAGATCTCCA
>JASEIR010000186.1 GCA_030017355.1 Actinomycetota bacterium | reverse complement strand
CAAATCAAAAACCAGGGTCCAGAGTAAAAACGACCGTCGACCGCAGACCGCAGACCGCCGCTAAAACATTATTGAGATTTGAGATTGCCGCGTCGGCTGCTTCGCAGCCTCCTCGCAATGACAGTTCTTCTTTTGCCGTCCCTGTCCCTTCGGGCTCCTCGCAATGACCACTTCGATAAGCTTTCTGTCATTGCGAGGGAGCCGAAGGCGACCGTGGCAATCCCTTTGCAATGACAGCTCGTAATACCCTGCTGGCCTTGCGGTAGCAACTGTGTAAATACGCTTGCTTAATGTAAGACGGCTTTACTGCAAAAAAGTTACGGGCTAAACCATAACTTTTTTACAAACTTTGCTATTCTCTATTTATTGGTTGCTGATTTTATAATTAACAGGTCAACAAGTTTGGATGACCCGACGTTTCCTGCTTTATCTATGGCAGTTACGCGGCTTTGCCACATGCCTGGCTTAAGATCTTCACTGGGCTTGTAAAGCAGACTTGAGAGCCCAGAAATGTATTTTGCGTTAACCCCAAGGTCATGGGTTGGTATAATGTATAGGTTGTACTCAATATCGCCGCTCTCATCCAAACCAAGCCATGAGAAAAGCGGCCTTGAATCATCAATTATCTCTCCGCTTTTTGGTGCTACAAGCGCTACTCTTGGAGCCTTTGTATCAATGACTACCGCTGCTTTTTTGCTGGCAATGCGGCCCTGTTTGTCTGAAACCACAAGCGTGTACTCGCCATCTGGGATTGCATTGCCATCAATGTCTTTGCCGTTCCATGTAAACTTGAAGTCTGGCTTGGTTATTTCTTCTGCTATGGTGGCAACTTTTTCTGTTCCATCATAAAGGTCGACATTAAAGCCGGTTTTCGTTGCGCCTTGTATCTCAATTAGTGTGCCGTCCTTTACCCCATCCCCGTTGGGGCTTATGTATTCGTTGTCTGCTCTTATGCTTGCAATCTCAAAAGAGCCAACCGATGCGGTTGATTTTCCTCCACTAACAGATATTCTCTTCTTGCTGCTGATCGGCCTTGAACTAGAGCCGACTGCGCCCGGCAGAGCATTATCATCAACGGCGCTGCCGGATTTTGCGCTGCTGCGGTTCTCCACGTTTTCAGCAACTTTGTTAGAGTCTCCCTTATCAGACTCGCCTTTATCAGACTTGCTAATCTTAGCGGCAGCGCCAGGTGTATTGACCTTCTCTTCCTTGTTCTCCTTGCCAGGTTGAGTACTGCTCTTTTCGCCCTTGCTGGCAGGCTCTTGGTCTGCTGGCAAGGTTTTAGCAATTTTTTCTGCCTTATCTACATTTTCTTGTGCTTCTTTGTATGCCTGATCAGCTCTTTTTTTCTCCCCTGCTTTTGCAATTTGCCTTGCTTCGTCAATTCGTCTTTGAGCAAACTCGCGGTATAGTTTAGCTTTAGACTTGCTATCAAATGTTAAAGCAAGCTGTATGCTCTCAACAGCCCTTTTAACGCCATAAAGCGGACTGCCAGGCAAGCTATCTGCCGACGCATATATAAGCCCGCCTGCTAATATAATCAACGCCGCAGCCGCAACCGATGACACAAACAGGGCTCTTTTATATATGGTTCTTACATTAAATAGGCCAGCTGCAACTGCGGCCGACTCACCATGCGAAATCCTCTTTGCGCTTGCTGTGCGAATTGCTGCTGTGATATCCCCTTTTGCTGCAGCCAGGAACTGCTCCTTGCCGGTTTTCGCATACAGCTTTGAGGGTCTAAGCTCGGGATAGTCTGGGTATGCTTCTTTTACTGAAAGAGCAGCCTCAAGCAAACCTTTTAGCTCTTTTCGCTGGTTGGGGTATAGTTTCAGGCATTCATCAATTGTGCTGCCTGAGTTTAGAAGCCTCACGCAGTAATCCAGCGCATTTTCTAGTTTTTTGTCGTGTGCCTGATGCTTGCTCATTTTCCTCGTTCCTCAGAACGACCGCCGACCGCCGATATAGACTCCTTCGGAGCCTGACCGCAGACCGCCGACCGCCGACCGCCGCTAAAACATTATTGAGATTGAGATTGCCGCATTCAAACTTTTTTAAAGCGATTTCTTGTGCTTGTGCCTACCAGAGGCTCAACCAGTTCACCTTCGCCGTTTTTTTTCCCTAGCAATCGCTTAAGCGATGCCAATGCTCTTACCTGCAGCGACTTGATAGAGCCCTCTGTTTTATCGAGCACTTTTGCTACCTCAGCATTTGAAAGGCCCATTGTAAATTTCAAGAGAAGCACCTGCTGCTGCTCCTCTGTTAGCCTTGCAACTGCCTTTCTTACTTCTTCGGCATCTAGCGAGGTGATGACCGTGTGTTCAAGGTCTGCCCTGTTTCTACTGTCAAAGAAAAGCTCTTCAATCTCTTCATCAAGCAAAACTTGCGACTGATTATATTTAGATCTTAAATAATCCAGCGTCGTATTCTTTGCTATCCTCAACAACCAGGGATAGAACGACTTTCCATCTTCCCTAAAATCAGAGATTGCACTAAGCATCTTTAAAAACGTTTCTGATGTTAAATCTTCGGCAATTGTTCTATCGTTTACCTGGTAATAGATATACCGGAACACATGCGGAAGGTAGTTGTCGTAAAGCACTGATAAAGCATCTTCGTTCATCTGTTTAGCATTCATAATTAAGACATCGAGGTTTTTAAGATTAGACACCGCACCCTCCTTTGGAAACCAAGGGCCCCCCGATGCCTTGGAATGCTATAACATCCCTTCCAAAAGATAAAGACGAGGGACTTGCAAAAAAGATACGGCCTTTTTCATAAATTTGACTTGGCAAAGTTTGCCTGCGGGTATATGCCACGAAAGCCCCCTATGCTGCTGCAAAAATCCTGCTGCTTCTAATGCTTTATATGGACTGCCTTAGATTCTTCATCAACCCACCAACTTATTTGGGCTTAAAGGCTTTCTTGCTCTTAAACCAATTATCAGGGATAATGCCTGGTAATCAAACCACAGGCGGTTTCTAATTATGCACTTTACCATTGTACAATAAAAGCCATTTCTAGAAAAGCGGTATTTTAGGGGGTTTTTAGGGGTTTTAGGGTTTTTAGGGGTTTTAGGGTTTTTAGGGGTTTTAGGGGTTTTTAGGGTTTTTAGGGGTTTTAGGGGTTTTAGGGTTCTATTAGAACCCTAAAAACCGACCGGAGACCGGGGACGGGGCAGTCAAAAGAACAGACCGGGGACGGAAGACCATCTCACCCTCCCCTAGCCCCTCCCCTCAAGGGAGGGGAAATATAGAG
>JASEIR010000185.1:2364-3270 GCA_030017355.1 Actinomycetota bacterium | reverse complement strand
AGATAGGTGCGGGCTCTGTTGTTGTTAGATCTGTTCCAGCCAACACTACGGTGGTTGGAATCCCGGGAAGGGTGGTAGTATCTCATGGGCAGAGATTAACAGCCGAGGAAGAACTTGAACACGGTCATCTACCAGATCCAGAGGCCCAGGCCATCAAGTGCTTAGGTGATAAAATCAGGGAACTTGAGAAAAGAATTGATGAGCTAACAAAAAAGGAGGGCGCAAAAGAAAGTACACCGCCTTTGCGTCTTGTTGCAGAAGAAGATTCAAAAACATGCGAGGTTGAAGTTGCGAGTGAAAGGGAAATTTAAAATGGAGAAGTTCATTTACATGGATTATGCAGCAACAACACCGGTACACCCCGAAGTAGTCGAGGCCATGATGCCATATTTTACCGAAAATTTTGGGAACCCATCTTCTCTTTATACTTTAGGTAGAAATGCTAGGGGAGCCATAGAGGAGGCCCGTGATAGAATAGCTGCTTTCATTGGTGCCGATTCAAGAGAAATTGTTTTTACTGGTGGAGGTACTGAGTCTGATAACTTTGCAATAAAAGGCGTTGCGTATGCCAATGAGAACAAGGGCAACCATATAATCACAACACCGATTGAGCATCATGCTGTGCTTGAGCCCATCCACTTCCTAGAGAAAAGGGGCTTTGCAGTGACCTATCTTCCAGTAGATGAGCATGGTATGGTTGATCCAGCCGATGTTGAGAAAGCCATAACTAATAAGACCATCCTAGTTTCGATCATGCATGCTAACAATGAGGTTGGCACGATAGAGCCAATAAGCGAAATTGGAAAAATTACAAGAGAGAAAGGTATTTACTTCCATACCGATGCTGTGCAGACCTTTGGCCATATTCCAGTAGATGTAAATGAGCTTGGGGTTGATTTACTCTCT
>JASEIR010000185.1:0-2354 GCA_030017355.1 Actinomycetota bacterium | reverse complement strand
CTGCTTCCGCCCATAAGTTATATGGGCCAAAAGGGGTGGGCATGCTTTACATAAGAAGAGGAACTAGGATGGTACCGTTTATGCAGGGCGGTAGCCAAGAGAACAATCGCCGAGCAGGAACGCATAACGTTGCAGGTATAATAGGTCTTGCAAAAGCAGTTGAGATTGCCGAGAGAGAGATGGCATCTGAAGAGAATCGCTTATCTGAGCTTCGCGACTATCTTATCCGTGGTGTCTTCGAGAAAATTCCAAATGTCAGGTTGAACGGCCATCCAAAGAAGCGGCTGCCAAATAATGTTAGTTTTTGCCTTATAGGTGCCGAGGGCGAAGCTATACTTCTAAGCCTTGATATGGAGGGAATTAGCTGCTCAAGCGGTTCTGCTTGCACGTCTGGTACCCTTGATCCGTCTCATGTATTACTTGCAATGGGCATACCAGCTGAAATTGCACATAGCTCGCTTAGGCTAACATTGGGTGCGCAAACCAAAAAAGAGGATATCGATTATGTTTTGAATGTGCTGCCTCCGATAGTCGAGCGTTTAAGAGCAATGTCACCGCTGGATGAGGCTTGGAAGAAAAACCGGTAAAGGAGACGCGTATGTATAGCGAAAAGGTGATGGAACATTTTAGAAATCCAAGAAATGTTGGAGAGATTGAGAATCCAGATGGTATTGGCGAAGTTGGAAATCCAACTTGTGGCGATATGATGCGCATTACCATTAAAGTTAAAGACAACAAGATTGAGGATATAAAGTTTAAAACGCTTGGATGCGGTGCGGCAATTGCAACAAGCAGCATGGTAACAGAGATTGCCAAGGGTATGCCGCTAGAAGAAGCTGAGAAAATTTCAAGAAAGGACATTGCAGATGCACTTGATGGTCTGCCGCCGCAAAAAATGCACTGCTCGGTGTTAGCAGCAGACGGCTTAAGAGAAGCAATTGCAGATTATCGTAAAAAGGCTGCCCTAGCAGCTACAACAGAAGGTAAAAAATGCAAACCTAGGAGTAAGTGTAAAACTAAAAGTAAAGCAAAAGCTTAGTACTTCGTCACATATACATTTACTGGTGTCATTGCGAGAGGTCCTTCGCTCCGCTCAGGATAAACTCCGCAATCTCTGAGATTGCCACGTCGCCCCAAGGGGCTCCTCGCAATGACATAAGAATAGCAATGTTCCAGTACTAGTAAGCGAAGAATTATGTCTGGTATAAAAAAACGAGTGGTCTGCGCTATGAGCGGAGGAGTTGATAGCTCAGTAGCAGCCGCTCTTCTTGTAGAAGCCGGCTATGAAGTTCTCGGTATTACAATGAATATATGGCCGTCGGTAAAGACGGCAGAAGAAGCCGAGCGGTTTGGCGGTTGCTGCTCGCTTTCAGCAGCTGATGATGCGAGAAAGGTTGCCTACAAGCTAGGGATACCGCACTATACATTTGATTTTCGTGAAATCTTTAAGCAAGAAGTAATTGAGAATTTTGTTTCCGAGTACACGCGAGGCCGTACCCCAAATCCCTGCATTAAATGTAATCAGTTTGTCAAGTTTAAAGCCTTACTTCACAAAGCTATTGCTATAGGTGCTGATTATATAGCAACTGGGCACTATGCGCGAATCGAGTTAGATGATTCAAGGGGCAGATATATTCTAAAAAAGGGAATTGATAAAGAAAAGGACCAGTCATATGTACTTTATGTCTTAACGCAAGATCAGCTAGCGCGAACCCTCTTTCCATTGGGCTATTTTACGAAGGAGCAAACCCGAAAAAAAGCTGAAGAGCTAGGCCTTGCTGTTGCAAAAAAGAGGGAAAGCCAGGAAATATGTTTTGTTCCGGATAAAAATTACCCTAAGTTTGTAAACGAATATGTACCTGGCGCAAGCCAGCCTGGTCCCATATACGACAAGCAAGGAAATGTTTTAGGTGTTCACAAAGGAATTATTCACTACACAATAGGTCAAAGAAAAGGATTAGGAATTCCTTCGCCGATTCCATTATATGTTATTGCCATCAAGGAAGAAGAAAATGCCATAATTGTTGGAACCAAAGAAGACCTTGGAAAAACATCGCTTATTGCTGGCGATATCAACCTGATATCGATAGAAGAACTTACTATACCTGTGAATGTGAATGCAAAGATACGTTATAAGGCGCCCGAATCACCTGCGATAATATCTCCAATGCCCGAGGGAAGAATTAGGGTTGATTTTAAGCATCCGCAATCGGCAATAACACCAGGTCAAGCCGTCGTTTTTTATAAGGAAGATATTGTGGTAGGCGGAGGAACCATCGAAGGGTCTCTGTAGGGGCAACCACCGACCGCCGCTAAAAGAAATTCAAAATTCAAAATGCAAAATTAAAAATTGC
>JASEIR010000184.1 GCA_030017355.1 Actinomycetota bacterium | reverse complement strand
ATTATGCCCTTATAGGGCTAGTGCAAACCGCACCTTGAAGGTGCGGTTGTGATTCTCAATAATGTTTTAGCGGCGGTCTGCGGTCTGCGGTCGGCGGTCGGGCTCCGAAGGAGCCTATAACAGTGGTCTGCGGTCGGCGGTCGGATTTCCGAGGAACGAGTTACGAGGAGCAGATGGACGAAAAGGTAAAGCTTGTTGATGCGACGCTAGAAAAAACCATAAAACCGGAAGATGTAAAGAAAAGGCTAATTATCCTTGCGTCTATCACAGTTGTTGTCTTTGTTGTCTTGATCAGTAGATTATGGTTTATGCAGGTGATTGGTGGACAAAAATACGTGGAGCTTGCCGAGGGAAATTATGTTAGGGTTATTCCTATCGATGCTCCCAGAGGAGTTATCTATGATAGAAACGGCAATGTACTTGTGAACAATCGCCCAAGTATTGGAGTCGCACTGTCTCCACAAGTGGTTGAAAAACATCCTGAGATTATCCCTAAGCTATCCAAAATTTTAGGAATTCCAGTTAGTAAGATAGAAGAAAAGCTAACCGAGAGAAAAGCCGACCCATTAAAGCCAAGGGTCATTATGATGGACGTAGGTGATCAGGCCCTTGCATATATTGAAGAGCATAATATGGAACTTCCAGGTGTAGATGTGGTGACCGAATCAATTCGCGCCTACTCCTATGGAACCCTCGGCGCGCACATTTTGGGATATTTAGGTGAAATATCGGAAGAAGAGATGAAGAGTCTTAAAGGATCAGGCGATTATATGCTGGGCGATATTGTAGGAAAAACTGGCGTTGAAAATGTTTATGAAGGGCTCTTAAGGGGACAAAAGGGAAATCAGCAACTTGAAGTAAATGCAGTTGGTAGGCCGTTAGGAGTCATTAAGACTCAGGACCCTATACCGGGGCATAATCTAATGCTAACTATAGACCTTGGTATTCAGCAAGTTGCTGAGCAGGCCCTGGAGGAAGCAATTGAGAGCGCCAGGAATCAACCTAAAGATAAAACTAAAGCCGATGGGGCAGCTGCGGTTGTAATCGATCCGCAAAATGGTGAGATACTAGCAATGGCAAGCTATCCTACTTATAATCCTGAGGTTTTTGTTGGCGGCATTTCCAAAGAAAATTGGAAACAGTTAATAGATAAAAAGAACAATTACCCACTAAACAACCGAGCCGTTATGGCTTTTCCACCGGGCTCCACATTTAAACCAGTAACTTTGATTGGGGCGATGGCTGATGGTTTAGTTGGGCGAGGTGAGAAGTTTGTTTGTACTGGGAAATGGACTGGCCTCGGAAAGAAGTGGGCAAAGTTTTGCTGGGACCACTCTGGTCACGGAAAAGTTGGTTTAAGCAGGGCAATTGCTGAGTCATGCGATACTGTATTTTATATATTAGGATACCGGTTTTATAAGCAAACCAAAGAAAGATTGCAATACTGGTCAAGAATCTTTGGTTTCGGGGTGCAAACTGGCGTTGATCTGCCAACTGAAATGAAAGGCCGAATTCCTGATAAAAAGTGGAAGAAGTGGTTTAATAGAAATAATGGGGTTGATTATCAGCGCTGGTACCCTGGAGACACCATCAACATGGCCATTGGGCAGGGCGATCTTTTAGTAACGCCGCTGCAGCTTGCTTCATTTTATGCAGCCATCGCTAATGGCGGGACTATCTACCGTCCTCATCTTGGAAAAGCAATGATATCGTGGGATGGCAAGGTTAGAAGGGACTTCAAGCCAAAGCCTGAGGACAAGCGCGAGCTACCTATATCGAAGGATATAATTCGTTTTACTCAATTGGCGCTAGAGAAAGTAACAACTGAAGGAACTGCTAAAGGTGCTTTTTATGGTTTCCCGGTAAGCGTAGCCGGGAAGACTGGAACTGCTCAGGTAAAGAAAAAGGATGATTACGCTTGGTTTGTGGGCTATGCCCCGGCTGATAATCCAAAATACTTGGCAGTTGTAATGGTTGAGCAGGGCGGCCACGGCGGCACAATAGCAGCGCCTGCAGTAAGAAAGATCTTGGCAGCAGCCTTAGGCATAGATGATAAAGGAACTGGATACGTATACGACCCATCAAGGTAGGTATTATGAATATACTGGGTATGAATCGAAAAATTGATTTAGTAACAATTGTTACCGTGCTGCTTCTTTGCGCATTTGGGATGCTTGCGGTCTACAGTGCAACCAAGGTAAATCCAGCGCAGGCCGGCGACCAATACTTTCTTTTAAAGAAGCAGATTATCGCAATTACAGTTGGTATTGTTGGATTATTAATTGCAAGCCTATACGACTATAACAAACTCAAGAAATTTATGATTCCTCTTTATGTACTAAATGCAGCTATGCTTACTACTGTTCTTTTTATTGGTTCAACCGTTCGAGGTGCTGAAAGCTGGATTCAAATCGGTTCATTTCAGCTTCAGCCTTCAGAGTTTTCAAAACTTATCCTTATTATAACACTGGCAAGTTTCTTTGCCTCTCGAAAGACCCAGCTTGATAGTTTTAAAGATTTACTAATAACGCTTGCTCATATAGGCGTGCCTTTGCTTTTAGTCTTAGCCCAACCGGATCTTGGCACAGCAATATGTTACATTGCAATTCTTCTAGGAATGATGCTTGTAGCTGGGTCGCCAGCACGGCATTTTGCGATAATCTTCCTGGCTGGCATTATCTTTATCACGGTAGGCATACAATTTGACCTCATTAAAATTAAAGGCTACCAACTAGACAGATTAACGGTATTTATCAATCCCGATAATGATCCTCAAGGGGCTGGCTATAATCTTCTTCAATCAAAAATAGCTGTTGGATCAGGTCAGATTACAGGCAAAGGACTGTTCTCAGGAACGCAGACCAGGCTGCAATTCTTACCTGAGCGCCACACGGATTTTATCTTCTCGGTTATCGGAGAAGAGACCGGCTTCATAGGCTCTTCGTTTTTGCTGCTCCTGTTTTTCGTATTGATTATGCGGGGGTTGCAGACTGCTTTATCCTCTAAGAATTTCTTTGGAACACTGCTAGCAGCAGGGATAGTTTCTCTCTGGATCTTTCAAATACTAGAAAACGTAGGAATGACAATCGGACTTATGCCAATTACAGGCATACCCTTACCATTTATAAGTTATGGGAATAGTTCATTGATGGTACATCTATTTTCCGTTGGCCTGCTTCTTAGTATCTATGCGCGCCGTTATGTATAATTGAGGTTGGGGTTTTGTGGCATAAGAGCAGACCGGAGACGGGCAAAAGAGCAGACCGGGGGCGGGAGACCGGCAAAAAAAACGACCGCCGACCGCCGACCGCAGATCGCCGTCAAAAATAGGGTCCAGGGTCCAAGGACGGAAGACGTGCAAAAGAACAGACGGGAGACCGAAGACCGTCTCACCCTCCCCTACCCCCTCCCCTCCCTTGAGG
>JASEIR010000183.1 GCA_030017355.1 Actinomycetota bacterium | reverse complement strand
CCCCCGCTTGCGGGGGAGGGTGTAGGGTGGGGGTCAGGGGAGGGTGATCCCGTCTCCCGTCCCCGGTCCCCGGTCCATTTTTCACCCCCACCCTGTCCCTCCCCCCTCAAGGGGGAGGGGATTGCATGAGGCTCCTCAAGGGGAAGGGGATTTTTGCCCGTCTTCGGTCACCGGTCTGCTCTTCTGCCCGTCCCCGGTGCTCTTTATTTGAGATTGCCACGTCGGCTGCTTCGCAGCCTCCTCGCAATGACAGTTCTTTTTCCGCTTTCAAATAACAAATCAAACCAAAAATATTGCCATCCAGAAGGTAAATGGCTGAGCAATGTAGAATTTAACGAATTATGCATAAGCACATATGGGCTAAAGGAAAGCCAAACCTTGAGGAAATAGCATATCTAATTAGGGATAAGCTGATAGATAGCGGTCTAGTTATTGAGAGAAAGCAGGCCATAGCTATATCTCTACTAGTTATATTAATTATCGCCGGAAGCATAACTTTGTATGCGATGTCGAGGCCAAAACCGGTAGTTGTGCTAAAGGATGGCAGCAGGAAAGAGGGCCAGGTAAGCACAAATGCATCTTCTAAAAGTGACTCTGTAGAGCGCATATATGTGCATGTTGCAGGCGCGGTGGCTCATCCAGGGGTTTATCAGCTTAAAGAGGGGTGCCGTGTAATTGATGCTGTTGAGGTGGCAGGAGGTGCATTGGAATCTGCGGCTGTGGATTCAATCAATCTTGCAGCAAAGCTTTTCGATGGGCAGAAAATTTATATCCCCCGTAAGGGTGAGAGCAGTCCGCAATCTTCAGGATTGCTAAGTGATCCATCAAGCACTGATGGTGGGGACAAGATCAATCTTAATACAGCTACCCTGGACCAACTTGACTCACTGCCAGGAATTGGCCAGGTTACAGCCAAGAAAATAATCGACTACAGAAACAAGCACGGATTTTTTAGAAGCATTGACGATTTAAAAGCTATCGATGGGATAGGCAGCAAGAAGTTTGATCAGATTAAGGAAATGGTTTATGTTGATTAAGCTTGATATTGCTCCTTTGCTGCTTACTGCCCCTTATGTTATTGGTATTTTAATTGCTGATTACTTTAGCGTTGGCTTAGTGTTTTCAACTCTTTTTCTTGTCCTTTCGCTTATTGCTTGCCTTATTGCAGTGCGCTGGCAGAAGCTGCCTAAGCTAATATCGTTGGCCATACTTTTCTTTTTTCTAGGCTTGTTTTTAACATCTCTTTCCATATCAAGGCTTGAAATGAGCTTGCTAAGTAAGGCTGCCCAGCAAGGAGCAAATGTAATTGTTGAGGGCACTCTAGCTAGCGACCCAATAGATCGCAGCGGCACATCTTTTTTTAACCTAAATGTTGAAAAGGTAATTCTTTTTAAGGGAGGCTCCAGGCCAGAGGATTGGATGGTAAAGGAGCGGCTAAGAGTTAAAAACGCCTCTAGGCTTAGGCAGCAACTCTGCATGGGGGAGCATGTTAGGGTATCGGGAGTACTTAGACTGCCTAACTCAAGCCGTGATTTTAATTTCAAGCGCTATCTGTATCATCAAGGAATTGTTGCAATTTTAATAGTTAAGGGAAGTGATATTAAAAGCAATCAGGGTGGGTTCTCAATTAGTTTTCTTATTGGGCAGATTAGGCATTGGGTTAAGCAAACAAATAATTTTTATTTACCAAAAGACTGCGCTGGTTTGATAAATGGAATAGTTTTAGGCGACCCGTCTCTGGTAGATGAAGAAGTTCAGGAATCATTTAGGGCAACAGGCCTTACTCATATAGTTGCAGCTTCTGGGGTTAATATTGCCTTGGTGATAAGTGCGCTATGGCCGCTGCTGCGTATCTTTCGGCTTGGAGCAGTTGCTCAATTTATCATCCTTATATGTTCTACCGGTCTTTATACGATGGTTAGCGGAATGTCTCCATCAATTACGCGGGCGTTCCTTATGGCAGCAATTGGCCTTGTTGCATGGCTTTCAGGAAGGCAAGGAAACAGCTTTTCATCACTTAGTGCTGCCGCAATGATTCTTCTTGTGATAGACCCCTTTATTATTTATGACATTGGCTTCCAGCTTTCGTTTGCCGCTACTGCTTCTATCATTATCTTTGTACCGAGCCTTGAAAGGCTTATGGAGGAGATACCAAAGCCACTAATGGCTGGATTATCGGTTACTGTAGGAGCCCAAATTGGCGTGCTCCCTATAATAATATATTACTTTGGCCAGCTGTCTATGATCTCTTTAATTGCAAACTTGGTTGTTATACCGCTAGCTTCCATCGCCTTGGTGTTGGGCATGGCGGCCTTACCGGTTGCGGCAGTGTCATCGTTAGCTGGAAGTGCCCTCTACCTCATCTTGAGGGTTATTTTAAAGGCTATTATCTTTGAGACCATATCGCTTTCAGCTGCTCCAGGTGCGTCTATATTCTTTAACCAGCCCTCGATTGCAATCATTGCAATGTTATATGCAGCGATAGTAGCATTGGCTATCTATTTTAATAGTATAAAGCTCAAGTTGAGGTTAGGTCACGTTGTTATAGTTTTGGCAGTCATGCTTGCATTGCCAACTTGGTGGTATATAGTAAAGTCGGCGCCAACGGGAAGACTTGAAATTACTTTCATGGATGTTGGGCAAGGGGATAGCGCAATAGTAACCACGCCAAGGGGTGAGAGATTATTAATCGATGGTGGACCAAACCCGGATTTAGTAAAGCAAAAGCTTGCAAGAAAAGGTGTTAGGAAAATTGATGCAATCTTGATTAGTCATGATCATGCGGACCATATAACTGGAATCAAGAATTTGTTAGGGTTATTTACGATTGGCTGCATTATATATCCAAAAAGCATAAGCGACTCAAAAGGTTTTTTGCAGATATATAGGCTTGCTAGGAAGAAGGGGATAAATCTGCTGGCAATAGATGAAGGAGATGTTTTAAAGCTTGGAGAGCAATTGGAGATAGATACGCTTTTCGCAAGTATAAAGGATGAAGAGGGCGGAGGCAATGATGATTCATTGGTAGTGATGGTTAAATATGGTGATTTTAAGGCCCTATTTACAGGCGATGCTGAGGAGAATATTGAAAAAGAGCTGGTTAGCGGTAAAAAAGATCTTGATGCAGATGTCCTAAAGGTAGGCCATCATGGAAGCGCAATATCAAGCACCCGTGAGTTTTTACATGAGGTATCACCCGAGATATCGGTTATTTCTGTTGGAAAGGATAATAAGTATGGTCATCCATCAAAGCTAACTATTGGGCGTTTAATAAATGCTGGGTCAAAGGTTTACCGCACAGATAGGGATGGAGATGTTACAATAAGCTTGGACGATAAGGCGTACCGGATTTATGCCGAAAGACGGTAAACCGGTAAACGACCGCAGACAGCCGACCGCAGACCGCCGTCAAAAATAGGGTCCAGGGGAAAATAATTCAAAATTTCAATTAAAAATTCAAAATTATCACCCTCCCCTAGCCCCTC
>JASEIR010000182.1 GCA_030017355.1 Actinomycetota bacterium | reverse complement strand
TGTCATTGCGAGGAACCCGTTAGGGCGACGTGGCAATCTCAAATAAAGAGCAGACAGAAGACAGGAACGGGGGATGGGCAAAAGAGCAGACCGGAGATCAGAGACGGGAGACGGTAAAAAAGTGGACCGAGGACCGTGGACGGGAGATGGGCAAAAGCAGGCGGTTCCCCATCTGCTTTTATAGGCAAAGAGATGGATTATGTCTAGCGATAGATATCCTTTAGCGGTGGTCTGTGGCCGGCAGTTGCTGATTGATGTATCATAAATCAATAAACATAACAGAGAGCAAGGAGTTGCATAGAATTTGGCAAAGAGAGTAGTTAGTGGACAAAGACCAACCGGCAGGCTGCACCTAGGACATTATTTTGGGACTTTGCAGAACTGGGTGAGGCTGCAGGATAAGTACGAGTGCCTCTTCTTTGTTGCGGATTGGCATGCGCTTACGACAAAATATGACGATGTTGCAAATCTGGCAAGCGATACAAGGGAAATGGTAATAGATTGGCTTGCTATCGGCCTTGATCCAAAAAAATGCTTTATGTATAAGCAATCCGACTTACCAGAAATCGCTGAGCTCTACGTATATTTATCAATGATAACGCCAGTATCTTGGCTTGAGAGAAACCCAACATATAAAGAAATGCTTCAGGAAATAACTACAAAGGATATAGCAACGGCAGGTTTTTTAAGTTATCCGATATTACAGACAGCCGACATTATTCTCCCAAGGGGCGAGTTAGTACCGGTTGGGGAAGATCAGTTACCGCATCTTGAGCTTGGAAGAGAAATAGTCCGCCGCTTTAATTATCTTTATGGCGATTATTTTGCAGAGCCTCAAGCCATACTGTCGCCTGTAAAAAAGCTGCTTGGTATAGATGGCAGGAAGATGAGTAAAAGTTATGATAATGCAATCTTTTTATCAGATGACCCAGATACGATAAGAAAAAAAGTTAATCAAATGGTTACAGACCCTGCTCGAAAACTTAAGACAGACCCCGGAAATCCTAAAGAGTGCATGGTTGTATATCCAACCCATCAGGCCTATACACCACCGGAAGAGCTAGCGCTGATGGAGGAAAAATGCCGTGAAGCGGCATGGGGTTGCACGGAATGCAAGCGTGAGCTGGCAGACCGAATTATTGAGTCTTTAGCTGATTTCAGGCAAAAGCGGGCAGAAATCGAGAAGGAACCAGGCATAGTTGATGAGGTTTTGCGAGAAGGCTTGCATCAGGTGAGACCGATTTGCAGGTTAACAATTAAAGAGGTAAGAGATAAGCTTAATATAATGAAATTAGCAACAGCTAGGGAATAGCAGTCGGGGACCAGGGAGTTAAGAGAAAAGGAAAGAACCATGACTTATCAGATAAAATTAGAAGTATTTGAAGGTCCGTTTGACCTGCTCTTAAATCTCATATCCCGCCAAAAGATTGATATATACGATATTCCTATTGCCAAAATAACTTCCGAATATTTGGATTACGTTGAGTCAATGCAGGAACTTGATTTGGAAGTAAGCACTGATTTTCTTTTGGTTGCCGCAACCCTTCTTAATATAAAAGCCGCAAATCTGCTTCCTGAAAACGAGGAGGCTGATGGGGAAGAAGTATCACCGCAAGAAGCGCGCGAAATTCTTATAGCGAGGCTTTTGGAATATAAACAATTTAAAAATGTTTCAGTTGAGCTAGCAGCAAGGTACGAGGCTGAAAGCAAATATTATATACGTGACGCGGGGCTTGAGGAGCGGTTTAGTAGTCTCGTTCCTGATTTTTTATCAGGAATCTCGCTCGGGCAGCTACGAAGGTTGTTCTTAGCAGTAAACGAGAAGAAAAAAATTGATATACTTAAGGCAGATCATATAACACCAAAGCCCCTCAGCATAGATGAATATATTGCTAGGGTAGAAGCAGCGCTGGCAGATTCAAAAGTTAAAAGTTTTGGAGAATTAACCTATGGCTGCAATGATAAAATTGAGCTAATTACCGTATTTTTGGCTATTCTTGAGCTATACAAAAGAGGAGTTGTTGAGATAAGGCAGGCAGAGAATTTTGGAGAGATAACAATAACAATGACAGATAAGGCAGAGATACAAGAGAAAGCCTTAAAGGAAGCAGAGGTATAGCGTGAGTGAGTTGAAAGTTAGAGTTAGAAACATTATAGAGGCCTTACTTTTTGTTAGCGACAGGCCGCTTTCAGTAGAAAAGATTTCTGAGATTGTAAACTTGAGTGAGGCGGAAGTTAAGCAGGCACTGGACGAACTTGCAAATGATTATAGAAGAGCAGACCGAGGAATCCAGCTCCGAGAAGTTGCTGGCGGTTATAGATTGTATAGCCATCCTGCTTACGCTTCTTATATAGAGAAACTTATAATGTCTTTTGATCACCGCAGGCTTACGCAAGCTGCTCTTGAAACCCTTGCAATTATTGCTTATAAGCAGCCCGTAACAAGGTCTGACATAGCTGCAATTCGAGGTGTGAATTCAGATGGGGTAATTAATACCCTCTTAAATAGAGATTTAATAAAAGAACTTGGCCGGCAAGATAGTCCGGGACAACCAATTCTATATGGTACAACAAATAGGTTTTTGGAATCCTTTGGATTGAGAAGTCTTGATGAGCTGCCGCCGTTAGACGAGTTTGCACCAGATGAAGAAGTAAGGAAGCAAATAGAGCAAAATTTGCGTTCAAGCGCTTTAATAGAGTAGAGATATCCTTCGACTTCTATTTTTTTACAACAATCCTGTCTGGGCCTTGTTCTTCTCTTTCGTAAGAAAAGTTATCGCTTAAAAACTTAGCAATACTGGAAAGTATAACAAGAACCGGCACTGACAGAAAAACCCCTATAATGCCTGCAATTTCACCGCCAGCAATGATTGCAAACAGTATCAAAATAGGATTTAATCTTACTGCTCCGCCTAAGAGGTGGGGGCTTAAAAAATAGTTCTCTGTCAGCTGTACTATAATAAAAACTACAATCACCCAGAGTGCAAGGATTGGCTTTATGGTCAAAGCTACAATAACTGCGGGAATTGCGCCAAGTATAGGGCCAACAATTGGGATTATCTCGGTGAGACCAGCCCATAAGCCAAGTAGAGCGGGAAATGGAAGACCTATAATCCAAAGGCCAATTCCTGCAAGTGTTCCAATAGTGAACATGACGGCAAGTAACCCGAGCAGGTAGCGAGTAAAATTAGCCTTCATTGAGGCCAAGAAATCGCGATAAACATCCTTAAGATCATCTGGAAGCCTATCGGCTAGTGATTTATCAATTGATGGAAGATAAATAATTAAATAAAGCGAGACAATAATTAGAAGAAAAACATCCGTAATTAAACCAACTACTGAAGGAATCAAAGTTAATAGGCGCCTCCCTTGTGCTAGTAAAAGTCTTGAAAGCTCGTCAATTAAATCATTAGGTTGCATGTTTATAATCCGGCCAAGTCTTAAATCCATTAAGAAATTCTCTATAGCTTTTGCTATGTTTCTTAAAGAGGAGATAAGTGCAGGCAGGGCTTGAAGGAA
>JASEIR010000181.1 GCA_030017355.1 Actinomycetota bacterium | reverse complement strand
GGAACAGCCAAATACCCTCCCCCTTGAGGGGGGAGGGTAAGGGTGGGGGTGAAAAGGGACGACAGACCGGCAAAAGAAGAACTGTCACTGCGAGGCTCACAGGGCTGAGGGATAGGCAAAAAAGGAACTGTCATTGCGAGGAGATTGCCACGGCACTTTCAGTGCCTCGCAACAGACTCAGGCAATCTCAAATGTAGGGCGAAGTCTATCTCCGCCCTTTATTATTGCGATCTACCCAGCAATTTCGTGTTTAAATGAAATCTAAGCAAACAGTCTCTAACGAATAATTAATATTCTATTGACATGCACATCTTTTTTTTTGCTAACCTTGTAAACGGTAGCAAACAAACGTAGAATCCATAAAACCTTTGGTGTTATCTTAAATCCTAGTGCAAGAATTTAATTGTCTAATATATGATCGCTAGTAGAAGCCACACCTAAATAGGTGCTATGCCCGCAGCTGTATTTCCGAGTGAAAGGCATTCTTGTGAGGCAAAAGATCTATATCTACGAGCAAAATAAACTTCTTTCAATGGGCCTGGAGAAGCTACTTGCCGATCTTTGCTCGGTAGAGATTTTGAAGAATATTCAGTTGCCAGCAGCAGCAAACACTAATACTCATATTCTTATTGTAGGCTTTGACTCTGCAAGTATTGAGCAAATTCAAAAGATTAGAGAAACGCATCCTTCAATAAAAATTATTGTCCTAACCGATTGGTGCGATGAGAAAACATTAATGCGCCTTTTAAAAATTCCAGTACAGGCAGTTTTCTTAAAGTCAAGTAACCCCAACCAAATAGTTGAGGCTATCAACAACCCTTCAGAAAAATCGCCCTACATCGATTCGAACATATCACCGTTACTGGTCGAGCTCCTACGTAATCCAACAATCTGCTTCGAAGAGGAAGCTGAATATGGGCTAACCAATAGAGAACAGCAGATAATCAGCTTAATAAATCAAGGATTCTCAAATCAAGAAATCGCTAACCACTTGTTTATTTCTATAGCAACTGTAAAATTTCACCTTTCAAATATTTACCGCAAACATAATGTAAAGCGCAGGCAAGACTTGATTTATAAGCTTGCCAACAGACCAACGCCAATAAGAGTATATGATGCGCACAATCATAGCCGCCCATGAAGCGACCACGGGCAAGAAAAATGATTGACATCAGATAGCAATCCTATACTTAAAACCTAGACTAAAACTAGACTAGCGTCTAGTTGATATGTGCTAGCCCCAAAGAGTACTGTCTAATCGTAACATTTAATCGGTTCCTCACGAAGAGTTCGAATGTTAGAAAAACAGCTATTTAATTGCTTCTGGCTTGTGATTCGAGTTGCTGTTGATCTCTTATCATAGCGAAGCAGGTGGAGGTGATTTCATAATTAACTCTTAACAATAGCTAGTTAAAGTAAGTATTTTGAATATCCTTAGAAATCCTATTAGAGAGGTGATCTGTGCAAAATTAGGAGTCAGTTGCTATATAAGCAAGAATGAGGATTCTTAATTGTAAGCGGAGGTATACATGTGAAAACGCTGAAAATTTTTGTGGTTATAATGATAGTGGTTGCCTTACTCATTGTTCCATCTACTGCATTTGCATCATACGCTTATGACTATGCCAGAGATGATTTTAACTGGGGTCTATTCTGCTTAGATCAGGCTGATGAATGCTGGTCAATGCTTGGGTTAACTTATACCTCGTATTATGGGCCGGGATTCCAAAGCGGTTCGTTCAAACTAAACTGTTCCTCTGGGAATGGAGTATACGCTGATACCCATGGCTCTCCTGATTCTATAGCGGATGATGCAGGTTATAGCATTACAAGATGGGATGTTTCGTCTTATAGAAATGGTGACTGGAAAAGGCTTATTTTTCTTGATGCATGTGATACTGCTGATAATAGCAATTGGGCAAGCGCCTGGGGCATAAGCAATGGCGATGGAAGTCTTCATACCTATTTAGGTTGGGTTGGATATTCATATGACAATTACCATTATGCATTCTTTACTGATTGGTTCTACCAAAAGGTTCAAGATCACTACAGTATAAAATATAGCATTGAGAGAGCAAGTGCGGAAACTGGTGTAACAAATTATCGCTATTACGGTAATCCCAACTGGTATTTTTAACAACTATAGCATAAAGAAGGTGTAGGAATGAATGATAAGAAAATTTTTAATTGGAAAGCGATATTTTTACTTGCTCTTATAATCGGATTAGTAGTATCTTCTGCTCTTCTAGCAAATGGTTTAGGATATCTAGGTGTTACCAGTCCTTCAGGAAAGGTTCCAAAAATTAATAAGGATAATGCTAGTCAAACTGCACAGAAAGTATTTGAGGCTTTAACACCTGGCTCTAAGCTTAAGTCAATCGAATTAATAGAGAGGCGGTACGGAAAGCAGCTTCTTTGGGAAGCTCTCTCTGACCAGGATGGGGAAGTTCAAGTGAACGCCATTAACGGAGAGATAAAATTTGTTTTAAACATGAAAAATGTGATCGATGTGACCTCAGATGCCAGAGCCTCGCATCCTCTTATTTCAAAGGAGAGTGCGCTGCAGAGCGTCAGAAAGATAGCTAAAGATCTACAACTTTTTGTACCAGATGAAGAGCCCGATGAAGCTAACTTGCTTAAACACAGCGATAATAAGGATGCTGTACACCGGTGGTATTTTAAATGGGCAAGAGAAGAGCAAGGGTTTGAATACCATGACGATTGGGTTTTCGCTTACGTTGATGCGTACAAGGGCAAGCTAATAGGATATAACAAAAACTATGTCTCCTACACAAAACCATCTTTAGATATTAAGATTAAGGAAGCAGAAGCATTAGAACTGGCTAAAAAGATTGCAAATAAAAACGGTTATAGTCTTATTCCCGAGAAGTCCGAGCTAATGATAGTTAATCCTAACTACCGATGGACGGATAATTTTGTTATGTTCCCAGAGGAAACAAGGCTTGCCTGGATAATTCACTTTAGTAAGCTTACAGGCATTGGTGAGATATGGATAGATGCATCAACAGGAGAGATGCTTGGCGGTGATGAGACAAAATAAACTTATTGTTACTTTAATAGCTATTTCCTTAGGTGCACTAATGTACTCATGTTTACCAGGAAACGCAGGCCGTCAGGTTGCCAATAAGACCTTTCAATTTAGTCTTAAAGGGGCTATCTTAAAAGCGGACGAGTTTCAGATATTCAAGAGAGTTCTAAATAAAGAATCACATAAGGAAGAACTTGTCTTAGTGAAAACCTACAAAGAAGCACAACCTGGATTCAGATTACTATCAAAGGGATTCAAAAACGCTAAGGATGAGGGGGTTATTGCTAAATCCATTGCCGATAGGAGAATAGTTTTTCTAAGCAGAGGCAAGAATATATTCAGAATAAACTATTGTACTGCCGATGGAAGAATGGAGGGTGGACCTGCTATAGGTGGGCATCCGGGTATGTTATTCTTGCCAGAATACGCACAGCAATATATCGAATAGCAAGTTTTTATGGGTAATGCATAGAAGGTGCCAATTAAGGATAACCAAGAAGAGGGCAGAGTATGAAATGACTCTGCCATTTTCTTCTCAAGCTTTGATCAAAGGGCAGAGGGAGCAGAGGGGACGTTCATCGGATTTAG
>JASEIR010000180.1 GCA_030017355.1 Actinomycetota bacterium | reverse complement strand
GGGAGGGGAGCAGACCGAGGACCGGGGACCGGCAAAAATACCCTCCCCCTTGAGGAGGAGCTAAACCAAATACCCTCCCCCTTGAGGGGGGAGGGTAAGGGTGGGGGTGAAAAATGGACAGGAGACGGGGGACGGGGAAGAGCGGCAAAACGGTGAAAAGGAGCAATGAAGAGAATTCTTATCTCAGGATATTATGGTTTTAGGAATACAGGCGATGAGGCTATTCTTTCGGCCATGATCACATCATTAACAGCTGAGATTTCAAATGCTGAAATCACGGTAGCATCGGCCTGTCCTCGAGAAACTGAAGAAAGATACGCCGTAAAAGCCATCCCAAGGTCAATCCGGTCAATTTTTCGAGCTCTTAAGAAAACAGACCTTTTTATAAGCGGTGGAGGCGGTCTTCTTCAGGACACAACCAGCATGAAAAGCCTTATGTATTACTGTGCTCTTTTGCTGCTAGCTAGGGTAAGACGTGTACCAATAATGATTTATGGCCAAGGGGTTGGACCAATAAAGCGATCGTTAGGGCGGTTTTTGGTAAAACTAGCAGTATCTGGCTGTGACTTAATAACAGTTCGTGACGAGAGATCAAAGAGAGAGCTAGAAAAAATCGGAGTCAAGCGAGATATCATCGTAACCGCTGACCCTGCTTTTTTACTAAAACCTGCAAGAGCATCAAAGCTAAGTAAGCTGAAGAGGCCTATTGTAGGCTTTGCGTTAAGAGCCTGGCCTGATATCGACTTCAGCCATATTGCTCAAACGGCTGATGAAATTGCAGGCAACCTTGGAGCAACAGTAACATTTATCCCATTTCATGCGGAACGAGATTACTCTGTAGCTGAGCAAATAACCAGAAAGATGAAGGAAAAAGCGGTAATTATTGATAATATTGATCTACCTTCTGAGGCCCTTGGAGTTGTGGGTGAGCTTGACGTTTTAGTTGGCATGAGGCTTCACTCTAATATTTTTGCAGCAATTCAGGGCATACCTTTCGTGCCCATTGCTTATGACCCAAAGGTAGAGGAGCTTTCTGCTTCGGTAGGAGTTTTAAATCCACTACAGTGCAAGGATGTTAAGAATGGAGAGATTGTCTTAAGAGTAAGGGAGCTACTTAGTCTGGATAAAAACCTAAATTATCCCGTGGATAGTTTACGGCTAAGGGCAAGGCTTAACGTAACCCTAGCAAAACAGCTGCTAAATGAAAGACGAGTTCTTGGCATAAGATTTGATGCGCTTGAAATGGATGAGGCTGCTGAGATTATTGAGCGGTATATAGAGGAAGAAAAACCAAGGCTTATTGTTACCCTAAATGCCGAGATGATGGTGATGGCTAAAAATGATCCGGCTTTTAGATCGATCTTAATGAAGGCAGATTTGCTAATCCCTGACAGTGTAGGTATAGCTTGGGCCGGAAGGGTCAAGGCGAGGGTTCCTGGTATTGATTTGATAGACGAGTTGGCAAGAAGAGCAGTTGATAAGGGATATCGTATATTCATGATTGGCTCGGCTGAAGGTGTAGCCAAAAAAGCTGCAGCAAAGCTGATTGAGCGTTATCCTGGCTTGCAGATTGCTGGTGTGCAAAGCGGATATTTCTCTTGGCAAGACGAAAAGAGAATTGTTGATAAGATAAGGGATACTAAGCCTGATATTTTGCTTGTTGGTCTAGGTATGGGGAAGCAAGAAAAATGGATAGCAAAACACCTAAGATATTTAGGTGTGCCGGCTTGCCTTGGTGTTGGAGGAAGCTTTGATGTAATTGCTGGCGAGGTAAAACGCGCTCCGGTTTGGGTAAGGCAGGCTGGTCTTGAGTGGCTTTACCGATTTATTCAACAACCAACCAGATTTAAAAGAATGCTAGCTCTCCCAAAATTTGTTTTTTATGTTTGGCGGGAGAGATTTAGCACAAGGAGTTAGAGTTTGATTAAAGGAAGGGCGCTTGCTGCCTCAGCTATAATAGTTGCTGCTGCAAACTTTTTTGGCCGGATATTTGGTTTTATCCGGGAGATGGTCATTGCTAACAAATTTGGAGCATCTGCTCAAACCGATGCTTTTTTGGTTGCTTTTACAATTCCAAACATCCTTTATAGCTTAATTGTTGCAGGTGCTTTAAGCGCATCGTTTATCCCGATTTTTACCGGCTTTCTAGCAAATGATAAGGAAAAGGAAGCCTGGCACTTAGCTTATAGTGTATTTAACCTATTGTTAATTGTCTTTGGCTTTGTTGCAGCTGCCTTAGTCATTTTTGCGCCACAGGTGATATTCTTAGCAGCGCCTGGCTTTGCTAAATCTTACAATCAGCTTAGCTTAGGATCAAACCTTTTAAGGCTAATGGCGCCAGCTTTGATACTTTTAGGAATATCCGGGCTGATGACTGGGGTCCTTAACTCCTACAACCATTTCTCAACCCCTAGCTTGGTCTCACTTACTCAAAATGCCTTGCTAGTTATCTCAATTCTAGTGTTTGCCAAGAGTATGGGCATTTATGGTGCTGCGCTTGGTCTTCTCTTTGGCGCAGCAGGCCAGGTTCTAATACAGCTTCCTGCCTTTGTGAAAAGACGCCTCCCATATCGTCCTGTATTGGATTTAAGGCATGAGAGCTTTACTGGAGTAGCTAAGCTGTTTTTCCCGGTACTTATTGCGCTCTCTGCCAGCCAGTCCAATACATTTATTGATAAATGGATGGCATCTTTCCTTAACGAAGGCAGTATTTCTTATCTAAATTATGCTTATAAAGTGGCAAGTTTGCCTGTCGGTACCTTTATTGCTGCAATTGCCATAGTCTTATTTCCGACGCTGTCGCAACAGGCTGCAAAAGGAGACGTCGATTTGCTGCGAAGTACTGTCTCAATTGGGATAAGGATTATTTCCCTTATAACGGTACCTGCCACAGTAGGGTTTTTTATGCTAAGTATGCCGATAGTGGGGTTGCTCTTTGAGCACGGTGCATTTGACAGGACTGCAACAGTGGCTACGTCCTCGGCACTAGCTGCCTATTCGTTTGGTCTTTTAGCCATGGGGCTTAGCACGTTTCTTGTTAGGTCGTTTTATGCACTAAAAGATGGGATGACTCCACTTAAAGCATCGATTGTGTTTGTTATAGTTCTAATTGGCTTTGATGTTCTTTTAATTAGATCTTTTTCGCATGTAGGGCTAGCACTTGGCTACGTGTTTGCAGTAACTTTAATGGTTGCCATGCTTTTCTTGGCTCTAAGGAAGCGCTTACAAGGGTTGGATGAGGTCCAACTGGCTGGAAGTCTTCTAAAGATTGCTTTTTCTGCGGTTGTAATGGGTGCGGCTATTTGGTATGTAAAAGGCTTGCTAATTGGCGTATATTCATCTGGGACAAAGTTTGATGAGCTAGTGGTTGTTGGTCTAGCTATTTTAGCAGGAATTATTGTTTATGCATTATCACTTGTGGCGCTTAGGGCAAGTGAAGTTTTGCTGATTTGGCAGATGGTAAGGGAGAAGCTTGTCAGGTCACAATCGCAAACAACCTGACAAGCCCTAGTAATTCAAAATTCAAAATTAAAAATTAAAAATCAAAGCCCTTAAAAGGGCCGCAGCCCTGGTGAGCTGTAGGTCCGAAGGACTGGAAACCCTGAGTAGGCCCTTCGCTGTTGCTCAGGATGAACTCGGACCTTAAAACTTAAAATTAAATAAGGGATAACTCTTTCTGTCATTGCGAGGAGATTGCCACGGC
>JASEIR010000017.1:17533-20342 GCA_030017355.1 Actinomycetota bacterium | reverse complement strand
GGCGATGCTTGTAAAGCATCGCCTTTCATTATTTTTGCAGCCATCAGTCTTAATCCATCAAGTTAGGCATTGACAGAAGTTAGATGCGATAATATTTTAATAATTAAATATTTAAGAACCTAAAATATTTGTTCTTGTGAAGTAGCAATGCCGTAGCTGTCTAGGCAGAAGAACATTGGATTGGTGCTCTATGGATAAAGAAGAGGCTGAAAAATTTTGTATGGAAAATTGCGCTGATATTCCTAAGTTTATGAGGGAGTTTATGCACGTCTGGGCGCGGCTTTGCTCTGGAACAGCAATTAATCACCACCAGGTTGGCCTACTGTTTTTTATAAATGAGAAGCAGCGCTGTAAAATGAGCGATCTAGCGGCAGAATTAGCTCTTACACCAGCAGCAATAACACAGATTGTAGATCCACTTGTTGATCAGGGTTATTTAGAGCGAACCAGAGATAAAAATGACCGCCGTGTTGTGTTGGTTACTTTAACAGAAAAAGCGCATGAACTACTTAGGCTTATTAAAGGCAGGCGGACAATTCTTATGCGCGAGCTATTCTCGTCCCTTACGCAAGATGAAGCTTCTACTTTAGTGTCGCTAATCCAGAGATTAAAAAATTCGCTTGAGTCTTTAGATATAAACGCAGTTTTGGATTATCCAAAGGCGTACGAAACACGCAACTGGAGGTCGGAATTTGCTAACAAAACTATCATTAAAAAATAGCTCTATAGTTATTTTGCTGACTCTTTTAGTAATATTGGCAGGGGCCTTCGCGATTCCTCGTTTGGGAATTGAATTTTTACCTGAAATAGCCCCACCTGTTGTATCTATTGTAACGGTTTATCCAAATGCTTCACCTGAAGCGGTTGCGCATGATGTCACCAAGCCAATTGAAGAAGCAGTTAGCTCCGTACCTTCGCTTGAAAAGCTTCGCTCGGTTTCAAACGAAAACGTATCAATTATAATTGCTGAATTTAGTTATGGAACAGATATGGATAAAACCGAGCAAAGGATAGTCCAAGAGGTAAATAAAATAAAGGGAGACCTACCGGATAGCATTGTTGAACCAAGAATCAGAAGATTCAATATGAACGATGCGCCAGTAATCTCGCTTAGCGTAACGTCTAAAGGTGGGCAGAGCGAAACAAGCAGGATAGCTAGGGATGTCATAAAGCCGGAGATTGAAAATATACCAGGTGTAGCATCGGTTGATATAAATGGCTTAGCTGAAAAGCGTTTTGAAGTCACTCTTAATCCAGATAAGCTTAAGGACAATAAACTATCAAGCATGCAAATTGTTCAGGCATTAAAAGCCAATAATCTTACGATGCCTGGCGGAGTTCTTGATATCGGTACAAAAAGTATCCCAATCCAAACAATAAGCCGCATTAAAACAAAAGCAGACCTTGAGAATTTAATAATCTCAGTTAGCGTCGATGACGAGAAGCTTAAGGAATTGCAAACCGATGCTCTTAAGAATTCACAATCAGCGCTAATGAAAGCCCAGGCAAGCATGCTGAAGAAAATCCTCGGGGCGCAGCAAAAAGCTATAATGCAGCAAATGCAGGAGATGCTAAAGGGGATCTCAAGCGGCAAAATCGGCATTCCTCCAGGGATGAATATGCCAGGAGGTAGCCTACCCGAGGCGATACCTAGAGGTAGCATACCTGGAACATTGCCTGGCGGCAACCAACCCGGGACAGTGCCAGGCGGAACAATGCCGGGTTATCCAAGTGAAGGATCGCAGACCAGCACTGCACCAAGTACCACTCAGCCAGGCGAGCAGCCAACTGAAAATAAGACGTCTCTAAAGATAGGCTCTAACCAGAAGAGCAACTCAAATCAGGGGAGCAACTCAAAATTTGCATCATATGAGGGTAGTGGCTCAGGTTCCACCAGCTCGTTGCTGGTTAGTTCAAGCAGTATGGACTCATTTGGCTCGATGGGAGGTGGCTTAGCAGGAAGCAGCTCAGCAGGCTCTCTTTCCATGCTTTCGATGGGTGGCTCGAGCTCTAACAGCGATATTCCCATCAAAATCGTAAGACTCAAAGACGTTGCCCAAGTTTCTGAGGCATATGATTTTGGCTCATCTATATATCGTATGAATAAAAAGCCAAGCATTGGAATTGATATTAGGAAAGGTTCAAGGCAAAATACAGTGGCAGTAGCTGATGCTACTGTTGCAAAAATACCAGAACTTGAAAGAAAGGCTGGTAGCGGCACAGACATTGTTGTCACCAACAACCAGGCAGAATATATTAAAAATGCTATCAATGGGATGGTCCGTGAAGGATTGCTGGGTGCGCTTTTTGCTGTGTTGGTTATCTTTTTCTTCTTGCGGAATTTAAGATACACGTTGGTTTCAGCAATCTCGATCCCATTATCTGTCATTATTGGTCTTGTCTTCCTTTACGTAGCGAACATTTCGCTAAATTTGTTTACGCTCGGCGGAATAACAATAGCAATTGGCCGCGTGGTAGATGATAGTATTGTTGTGCTTGAAAATATCTTTAGACGCATGCAAACCATTGATGAGAAACGCCTTACGAATATTATAATCGGAACAGGAGAAGTTGCACGAGCTATAACCGCTTCAACTATAACGACGGTTGCTGTATTCCTGCCGCTTGGGTTTGTTAAAGGATTTGTTGGGGAACTATTTAGGCCATTTGCTTATACTGTTACGCTGACTCTTCTTGCATCACTTTTGGTTGCGGTGACCATAGTACCGCTTCTTGCTTCAAAATTAGCGCCTTCTAAGAGAGCTGGACATGCGGGGCAAGATACCTTCCTTAAACGGACCTATATTTC
>JASEIR010000017.1:10314-17523 GCA_030017355.1 Actinomycetota bacterium | reverse complement strand
ATATTTCAATGCTTAAGTGGTCGCTTAGAAGAAAAGCATTTGTAATTGTAGTCTCTCTAATGCTTTTAGCAGTAAGTCTCGCGCTGATTCCATCTATACCTAAAAATTTTATATCTCAATCAAACACCGGCACTTTCACAATAAGCATTGAAATGCCAGTTGGTACATCGCTTTCAACTACATCGGATGTTGCTTCAAAAATTGAAGATATTCTTACTAAAGATGAGCGGATTGAATCGCTTAGGACAGTTATTGGCAGCTCCCAAGGCTCATTTGCAAGCGGGGGCGGTAGTGACACCGGATCAATATTTGTAAAGGTTAAAAAAGATTACAAGGACGACAAGGCTCGCGTTGTTGAGGACGTTCGCAAGCGCGTAACAAATATCGATCATTCTGCAAAAATAGCTGTATCTGGAGCGGAACAAGTAGCAGGTATGAGCAACACCATAGAAGTTAACTTATCTGCCAACTCGTATAATGATTTAAAAGCAGCAAACGCTGTATTAATGAATGCGCTCTCCAAGGTTAAGGAGATTTCTAACGTAAAAAGCAATCTCTCTGAGTCGAAATCCGAGTTATGGGTTGAGGTTAATGAAGTTGAGGCTATGAAGCAGGGGTTAACGGCCATACAAGTAGCAGCAGCTGTAAGAGGTGCTGTAAATGGCGAGAGTGCAACTACTATAGAAAGTGGTGGCTCCTCAATCGATGTCATAGTTCGGCTAGATAAAAACCGGGTAAAGGATAGGGACACGCTTGCCTCGCTAACTCTTCTCTCGCCAATGGGCAAGGTCATCCGCCTTGATTCAATTGCAAAGGTTGGAATGGCCAATGGGCCTGTAAACATCACACGAATAAACCAGGAAAGATCGGCGACTCTTACTATGGAACCGGTTATTAAAAACACAGGAGCTGCATCTAGAGCTGTAAAGGATGCCGTTAAAGATACCAAACTGCCAGCTGGCGCGTCTGCACATGTCGGTGGTGTTACAACAATGATGGAAGAAGGTTTCTCATCAATGGGAATGGCGCTTGTAGTTGCAATTGTGCTGGTCTATATAGTTATGGTTGGGACTTTCCGATCACTTCTACATCCCTTTACCATGATGTTCTCGCTGCCGCTTGCGGTAATTGGAGCATTTATAGCATTGTTTATAACTGGGCGAGAGCTAGGTATGCCATCGATGATTGGCCTTTTAATGTTAGTTGGTATAGTTGTAACCAATGCGATTGTTTTGCTGGATTTAGTTCAGCAGCTTCGTGCCAAAGGTTATGCAGCTTATGAGGCAATAATTCAGGCTGGTTCAACTAGGATGCGCCCGATTTTAATGACAGCGCTTGCTACGATCTTGGCGCTGGTTCCGATGGCCGCAGGAAGAACCGAGGGAGGGATAATTTCTGCTCCACTAGCAACAGTTGTTATCGGAGGCTTGCTAACATCAACTTTCTTGACACTCGTAGTAATACCAGTGCTTTATTTGACATTTGATTCGTTGCGCAACCGGTTTGGTATTGCTGATACATCTTTTGCCGAGTCCTCTGAGATTGCTTGATACTTATCCTTCAAACTGCCAGCAGCCCACACGTAGCTTTCTTAAGCCATTAAACTCGCTCGGTATAACATTGTAGTTTCTAGGGGCTATATAATGCATTATCTTGTTTATATGGCTATGGTCGCCAAGTCTAACAACTCTTGATTGGTAGTTAAATTCATATGAATCTATAGCAAGCTCTTTCAAGATGTGCTCAACCTCAATTACACTCCAACAACTCGGACGATTCTTTTTTGAAAAACCCACCAAGTTAAAGATCCTTCTTAAACCGGTTGCCTTTTGCATTTGACTGCACCTCCTGATTTCCATTTGTTTTAAGTTCTCCTGGTTTTATCATAAGGCGATAAAGTAATACTGGTAATAAAAAATTGGTTAGCGTGCTCTTTTAAAGACCAACGGTATTTTTAAGGGTGTATGCGGTATAACTCTTGCTTGAGCTATATGCTGCACCACACACCTGGCCAGTCACGTGTTGTTTTTATGCGCCAACATTTAAGTTTCTGGACAAATTTTCTGGGCAAAGGTTTAAAGGAGGGCACAAATAAATTCTGTAAGAACTATGCAAGGAAAGCCTATCAAGCGCAAAGCTGGTTTATCAGGCGTACGGATTGTTTGTAAAAATAAAGCTGGAGGGATAAAAGGGTATGAAAGCATATATTGGCGATGAGGAAGCAGGAGCTGCTATTGTTGTTGGCGTGGAGGATGGCAAAGTAAAAGTTGCAAAATCAGTGACTTTGTTTGGTGGTAAAATAAGGGACGAGAAAGCCGTAGAGAGAGCTCACTGGCTAAGGTTTGATAAGCATGCGCCGCCCGGATGGCGAAGAGCCCCCGAATATGACGAGTTTGTAGAGCAGCTATACTTTGAGAAATTCCAGGCGAGAAAGCGGTTTAAGAGCACAGGCGGATAGAGCTTGCCCGTGCTTCTTAGATAAACCTCCGCCTCGCTGGCAGTATCCTACTTAGTGTCATAGCTTATATGTATTTTCAAGCACCAAGGGGATTGAAACGCAAAATCCCTAGAGTTGTATTAATGGCGTATAAATAAGATAATAATGCTCAGCTAAGGTTAGACCGAATCAGCGGGTAGGTATCCTAGCAACCTTTATGTAAGGGAATGATTGGTATGGGTAAAAGCTCAACTGCTGTCATGGAGCAGCCGAAAGAGCAAGAGTTTTCAAATGCGAGGCCTATTTGGATTGTTGTTTTACTTTACATAGCAACAGCAGGGCTATATTCAATATATTGGTTTTATCGTAACTGGTGGGAGCTAAAGAAACATAAAGGCTTGGAGATTAGCCCTCTACTTAGAACGCTGGGCCTTTTTGTGCCCATATTAAACACAGTGCTTTTCTTTATCCAATTTAAAAGAATCGAAGATTATGCAAAAGAAGTTGGCGTTAAAAGGACTTATTCTGCACTCATGCTAACGGGTGGCATGGTGATTGCTGCTTTTCTCTGGAGGCTGCCCGATCCGTATAGCCTCATAGCTCTTGTTGGGGTTGTGCCCATCGCGCTGGTTCAGGCAATGTTAAATGAATTCTGGCTCTATGAAAAGCCTATTCTTCCTATAAGAAAAAGTTTAACCATGGGGCAAATTGTTGTGCTGGCAATCAGTGCTTTTTTCTGGGTTCAAATCATTCCTAAAATGCTGTGATTTTGGGATGGAAAGGCTAACTTCAAGAATCCCTCCTCTCAACCCTTAGTTTTTAAAAGAACATGCTTTATTTGTGAGTTATAATAGAGGGCATGGGAAGAGGAGAACTGAAGCTTTCATGAGAACAAATCGCAAGTTAGTTACCGCCTGTTTGATGGCTGCAATGTTTCTGTCAGCTATGGAGGTAAATATTGTTTCAACCGCCATGCCTACAATTGTTGGAAAGCTTGGAGGTTTTTCCCATTTCACTTGGGTGTTTTCGCTGTTTATGTTAACCCAAGCTGCATCAATTCCAATTTATGGAAAGCTTGCTGATCTGTATGGCAGAAAACCGGTATTTGCAGTGGGAATTGGTTTTTTTATCTTAGGCTCAGCTCTTTGTGGCTTAGCACATTCAATGCCGCAGCTGATTATTTACCGCGGCATTCAGGGGTTGGGCGCGGGAGCAGTAATGCCCATTGCTATGACAATTATTGGAGACCTCTATCCAGGTGCTGAACGGGCAAGAGTCCAAGGGCTGTTAAGTAGTGTGTGGGCAATTGCAGCCATTGTTGGGCCAGCTTTAGGTGGAGTTATAGTTCAGACCATTGGATGGCCTTGGATTTTTGAGATAAATGTTCCTTTAGGGATATTGGCATCCAGCGGCGTCTTTCTTTTTCTGCATGAAAAGGCTAGCAGGCATGATCATGAAATCGATTATCTTGGTGCTTTCTTGCTGGTAGTTTCTGTAAGTCTACTTCTGTTTGGTCTTATGCAGGCAGGAACAAGATGGGGTTGGTCATCACCGCAGATCATCGGCTTATTTTTTGGAGCAGCAATAGTTTTTGTTTTTTTCTTAAGAGTCGAGGCGCAAGCAAAGGAGCCAATACTTCCACTTTCATTGATGAATCAACGTATGATTCTGGTTGGAAATATCTGCTCAATCATAACAGGCGGACTAACCGTTGGCTCGTCATCGTTTCTGCCTACTTTTGCTCAAGGTGTTCTTGGCACCACTGCAATGATTGCTGGGACGACTATTATTACCATGTCCATTGGTTGGCCGATTGCCTCTACCCTGTCTGGAAAACTAATGTGGCGTTACGGATATCGCGCAATAGAGGTTTGGGGGATGGTTTTTTGCTTGATTGCCAGCGTCCTTTATTTATTAATAAGTCCATCATCGGCACCGTGGTATATGTCTTTCTGTAGTTTGGTCATGGGTGCGGGGCTTGGTTTGGCAGCTACCACCCAAATCGTTTCTGTTCAGACTAGTGTTTCATGGAAACAAAGAGGAATAGCAACCAGCTCGGTTATGTTTTCTCGCATTTTAGGAAGTACTCTTTTAATCGCTGTGCTTGGTACCATTGTTAATTCATCTCTCATAAAGTCCCTATCTGGAACTTTTTTAACCAAGGCATTTGGCGCTGCTGATCCTGTTTCAATTATTAATTTACTTCTTGATCCTGGGCGCCGCGCTTCGATCCCCGTTAACCATCTAGAAATACTGAAAAATGCTTTAGCTGGCAGCATTCACTTGACCTTTTGGGTTATACTGGCTTGCTCGGCTGCAGGTATTTTTGCATCACTTTATATGCCAAGAGGTGTGCCGGATGAGAATGGCCAGCTAATAAATAGCGTTTAACAGGGTATATAAAGCTAACGATATTTAGCGGATAAGAGAGGTTTAGCGTGTCTGAACGGAAATTTTCATCCAGGAGGCTTGGACTTTTAACGTTCTTGGCTGCTTTTGTCCTTGGAGCGGTAATTTTTGTTAGTGCTGGGCTGCCGGCAGGTATTTTCTCTTCAGGCGGAGACAAGATTAAGCTACTAACTGCTTCTATCGCAGGTTTTGTGGCATTGTTTGGAGCCACACTTGCTATATCTTCGCCCTTTATTGGCCTTACGATTTGGCTTGTTGACGCCGCTTTTAAATCTGCGGTGGAGAAAAAAGGTGAATAATATTGGATGTTGAACTAGGCAGTAAAAAATTCGTATTTCTTGGTGATGTGATGCTTGGCCGGGGTGTTAATGAGACGTTTCGGGATATGCCTCCGCGTCATGTATGGGGCAATACCTTTGATATTATTAGGTCAGCCGATTTTTCGCTTATTAACCTGGAATGCGCATTGACCTACCATGAGAAAGAATGGGAAAAGACCCCGAAAGTATTTTTTTATAAAGCAGACCCCGGTCCAGCCATGGTTGCCTTAAAGGAGGCAAATATCTCGTGCGCATGTCTTGCTAACAACCACACCTTAGATTTTCAGGAAGATGGTTTGGTTGATACCATAAGATATCTTGATGATGCTGGAATTTGCAGAGTAGGCGCAGGAATGAATATTGAGGAAGCTGGAGCACCGGTTTTTCGAGATGTTGGTGAGGTGACCGTTGGCCTGGTTGCTTTTACAAATAACGAGCCTGCTTTTGCTGCCACTGAAGATAGCCCTGGTGTAAATTATGTACCGCTATATCTTGGCCTTGGTGCTCTTGGTCCAATTCGAGATGCGATTAAAAGAGCGAAGCGATTATCTGATTTGGTAATTGTTTCGGTTCATTGGGGTCCAAATATGGCATTTTATCCGTCGCTTGATTTTCGTTTGGCAGCGCATGCAATGGTGGATGCAGGTGCTGATGTAATTCATGGCCACAGTGCTCATAACTTCCAAGGCGTCGAGCTATATAGAGGTAAGCCTATAATGTATAGTACCGGTGATTTTATTGATGATTATGCTATTGACCCTATATACCGCAATGACTGGTCTTTTATCTTTATCTTAAACCTTGATGGAAACAGCATTGAAAGCATTGATCTTATTCCTGTACACCTATCTTATGCAGAAACCAATCTTGCAACTGGCCGAGAATTTATCGAGATAGCAGAGCGCATGGAGAATTTATCAGAGGAGTTTGGAACAAGGATTATAAAGCATAAGGATAGGCTAAACATACCTATTGTAGAGGAAAGAGCAGTCGGGACGGCCTAGGGTTGCTGGCAAGCCATAAGAATAGCCTTCTTTACATCTTGAATTTGTTCTTGGTCCTCTAATTTTTGCCCGTAGATATCCCAGACATAGAAGACGTCAATAACTTTATCCACGTTTGTTGAGACTTTGGCTAAATGAATATCAAGGTTTAGGTCGTGCATTGCTCTTGTAATAGAGTAAAGCAGTCCTATTCTATCCTGCGCGTGCACTTCTATTATTGTGTAAAAGTCAGAGGATTGATTGTCGACCTCAACTTTTGGTGGCTTCTTAAGAATTTCCTTTGACCGGTATCTTTTAGCTTTTTCCGCAATGCGGTACTCAAGTGAGATTTTTCCTTCAAGCGCCCGCTCTATGTCTTTTTTAACTTTATCCCATCTGTTCTCGCCAACGCCATGTTTGTTTTTAAAATGATCTTCAACCTTAAATATATCAAGCACTACTCCATTGCTTCTTGTATATGCCTGTGCGCCAAGAATATTTATGCCATGCAGAGCTAGAACACCAGATGTTTTATAGAATAGGCCAGGATGATCTTTTGCAACCAGGGTTAGCTCATATACACCTTCGTCTTGCCTGATATCAACGGATACGCTCTCGTCGCTAATCCTCATGAGTTCAAAATGACGTGCAATATCTTCTGGGTCTTGGGCTAAAAGATATGAGTGAGGCATTTGTCTTATAAAAAGCTCAATTTCATCTTCAGAAAAACGGTAAAGAACTTTTCTTACTTGTGAAACCGTTTTTTTCATTTGCTCGATGCGCTTCTTGCTTGTATATTCACCGCCCCTGATGACGCGAAGAGCTTTTAAAAAGAGTTCCCTTAGGAGACTATCCTTCCAGTTATCCCATGCCTTTGGGCCGGTTGCAAGCGAGTCAGCAACCGTTAAAACATAAAGCATCTTAAGTTTCTCCTCGTCGATAATTGTTTCCGCAAGGTCGATTATTATATCCTCGTCGTTTAAGTCGCGGCGTGTTGCTGTGTCTATGAGTAGCAAATGGTTATCAACTAAGAAACTTACTGTTTTTACGTCTTTTAAAG
>JASEIR010000017.1:0-10304 GCA_030017355.1 Actinomycetota bacterium | reverse complement strand
GGCAGTCCCATGCGCGTACATATATCACTTGATATTTTTGCTCCGCGTTTGCTGTGTCCCTTTCCAAAACCCTTACCAATATCATGCAGAAAGCCAGAAAGGAGAAGCAGATCTTTACGATTGATTTCGTTATAAATCTGCCTTAGCAGCGGATTGTCGCTATCAAAAGCCCCAGCACCTATTTTCTGTATTTCGGCGACTGTTAAGAAAAGGTGCATGTCAACGGTATAAAGATGGTATGAATCATATTGAGGGAGGCAGCGCACAAAATCCCATTCAGGTATATAATAGGTTAGAATTCCCAGGTAACTCATGATCTCAAGAGAAGAAAGTGCGCTATGGCCAGCCGCCAGAATTCTAAAAAAATCCTCTCGCATATTTTGATTCCAATTAGCTTGGGAGTTGCTCTTGCTAATTCCCTCCCGCAAAAGACCAATTCTTCTATAATCGATAGGAAGATCTTCTTCAATAGAGCGTCTAAATAATTTAATTTCAGCGCCAGGGTATTCAAGAGTTGCAGATGGACTTGACAGCGAAAGCTTGCCATCAGACACCATAATTCCATCGCTTGGCGTTTTAGTGCAGTGTGATCCTCTTTTGGCTGTTTTTGGTAAAAAGTCTTCCTTTACCTGCTCCCAGAAGACTCTTGAAATTAAATCAGTTGTGCTTGTGTGACTGTAAAAAACTCTCATAAACTTTTCAATTCCAGAAATATCGTTTTCATCTTTAAAGCCGAGTGTTTTCGAGATTTCTAGCTGATACTCGAAAAGCAGGCGATCGTTCTTTCGGCCTGCTAGGTAATGTAGGAAGTTTCTAATAAGAAGCAGGAACTCATGGCTCTGTTCAAGAGCATCTGCATCAAAATTGCTTATATAGTTGTGGGCAACAAGTCCCCTTATCGAGGAGCAACCAAGCAATCCTTTAGCAGCCCACAGGATGGCTTGCATGTCACGCAGACCCCCCTCGCCTTCTTTTAAATCTGGCTCAAGCAGATAGGAAACCTGCCCATATTGTTGGTAGCGGCATTCGTTCTCATCGATTATGTTTTTTAAAAAGCGCTTTCCGCCTCGGGAGCGCACTTGCATTAGTAGGTCGTTTTGTAGGGATTGCAGAAGGTAAATATCGCCTTCCACTAGCCGAGAATCAAGAAGAGAGGTTTGTATCTCAAAATTGGTTGATGAAATTTGAAGGCAATCCTTAATAGTGCGAGTGCTATGGCCTATTTCAAGGCCTAAATCCCACAGTGGGTAAAAAATCTTCTCAGTGATTTGTGCTACAAGCTTTCTATCCTTTATCTGATGAAGAATCATGAGGTCAATATCTGAGAATGGGCAGAGTTCTTGCCTTCCGTAACTACCTAGGGCAACAATCGCAACCTTCTCAATACCTTGATTAGCTGATAGACCTAGCTCATCGAAGGCACTGCGGGCTAAAGACGTAATAATCTTATCTATTAAATCAGAACACTTTCGCGCATGTATTCTTCCAGTTGGATTTTTTACGTGTTCTTCCTTAAGCTTGAAAAGATCGCTTAAGTATTCTTTAGCAGCTCTTAATGGTTCAGCCAGAAGGCCTCACCGTCCTTAGTCCTTAAATTGCATCGATGCCACGCTCTCCGGTTCTTATGCGGATAACATCCTCAGCTGGCAGGACGAATATTTTGCCATCACCAATCTTGCCAGTTCTTGCCGACCCCATAATGGCCTCAACTACCTGCGACACAAGATCCTCGTCAACTATGACCTCGATCTTAACCTTCGGCACAAAGTCAACTCTATATTCAGCACCTCGGTAGATTTCCGTGTGTCCTTTTTGTCTACCAAAGCCTTTAACCTCATATGCGGTCAAGCCCTGAATGCCAATCCTGCTAAGGGCATTCTTTACATCATCAAGCTTAAACGGCTTGATTATTGCTTCTATCTTTTTCAATGACAAAACCCCCTTAATTATCTATTTATCAGGTGTTAGAAATCATAGCCAACCTCGCTGTGTTGTGAAAGATCAAGACCTGTGAGCTCATCCTCATCAGTAATCCTAACACCAATCAGCGCGTTAATTACTTTAAGTATGACCATACTTGCTATAAATGAGAATATCACAACGGTGAAAACACCAAGAGCCTGGATTTGCAAAAGAGATGCGTTGCCAAAGATTAAACCATCTTTAGCAGCACTATTGATTGCAGTTGATGCGAAAATTCCAACAGAGAGAGTTCCTAGCACTCCACCAACACCATGCACGCCAACAACATCAAGCGAATCATCATAGCCCAGTTTAAATTTGAGCGATATTGCATAATAGCAAACTATGCCAGCTATAAGCCCAATTAAAAGTGCAGCTGATGGGCTAACAAATCCAGCCGCTGGAGTGATGGTTGCAAGGCCTGCAATGGCTCCGGTAGCAGCGCCAAGCGTTGTTGGCTTGCCACCTTTTATCCATTCAGTTATAACCCAGCTTGCTGTAGCAGCTGTGGCTGCAACTTGAGTGGTAACAAAAGCATTTGCTGCAAGTCCACCAGCGGCAAGTGCGCTACCAGCATTAAATCCAAACCAACCAAACCAGAGAATGCCCATACCAATAATTGTTAGAGGTATGTTGTGCGGTATAAGAGGCTCGGTGCCAAAGCCTTTGCGCTTGCCTGTAAATATTGCTGCCGCAAGTGCTGCTGCGCCGGAACTGGCATGAACAACGATGCCGCCGGCAAAATCAAGTACGCCAAGATTGCGAAGCCATCCGCCCGCTCCCCAAACCCAATGAGCTACGGGCAGATAAACTATGATAAACCACGCGATTGTAAAAGCTAAAAATGAGCTAAATTTCATCCGTTCAGCAAAAGCTCCTGTAATAAGGGCTGGAGTAATGATTGCAAACATTCCTTGAAAAATCATGAAAGCTTCATGGGGTATGGTTGGCGCATATTCTGCATTTGGGGCTAAACCAACACCTTTAAGACCTACCCAGCTAAGGTCTCCAATGAGACCAAGTTTATCCGGTCCGAACGCAAGACTGTAGCCAAAAAGCATCCATAGGACATTTATAATACCAAGAATTATTATGCTTTGCATAATTGTGCCAAGCACGTTCTTGCTTCTAACCATACCTCCATAGAACAAGGCAAGACCTGGGGTCATAAACATGACCAGAGCAGCCGCTATCAAGATAAAAGCAGTGTCGCCAGAATTAATGTTTTGCATGACATCCCTCCACCTAGATTGAAAAGCAATAATAACCGATAACCAAATACCAGACCTGGCTTGTACCATATTATTTGCGCTATGTTTCGTTTGTGTTTCCAGAAGATTAAATATTTGTTAAGGCCAATTTATTAAGGCCATGAAAGGGCAGCCAGGTTTGCCCTTTCATGGTGGAGAGATGTGACTTTTCGCTTATCAATTTATCAATCTATCAATCTTTCTCACTTAGAAGGATGTTTCAGCAGACGGAACTTTAACCGCAAAGCCAGGCTGAGTCTGCGAAACTGCCTCTTGAAGCAAAACCTCAAGCGCGCCAGAACTAATACCGCTCAGCGCATAGCCGACCTCGCTGTGTTGAGAAAGGTCTAGTCCTTCAACCTCGTCTTCCTCGCTGACCCGAAGTCCTATAATTGCATTGATAACTTTCAGGATTATAAACGATGCTATAAAGGAATAGCCTACTGTAGCACCGATTGCAATCAGCTGCTTTACGACAAGTGCAGGATTGCCGTGTAAAAGGCCATTCGCACCAGCTGAATTAATAACTGTAGTTGCAAATACACCTGTAAGCAGTGCTCCAACAATTCCGCCTACTCCATGGACACCAACAACATCAAGCGAATCGTCATAGCCAAGCTTAAACTTTAAACCAACCGCTAGATAGCAAAGCACACCTGCCGCGAGGCCAATAACAATTGCTGCTATTGGACCGACAAAACCTGATGCCGGCGTTATCGCGACCAGGCCGGCAACCGCACCAGAGGCCGCGCCAAGAGTCGTCGGCTTCCCACTTCTGATTTTCTCGGCAATGATCCAGCCGAGCGCTGCCGATGCTGTTGCAATATGAGTGACTACAAACGCTACTGATGCAAGTCCACCAGCGGCAAGTGCGCTACCAGCATTAAATCCAAACCAACCAAACCAGAGAATTGCTGCACCAGTAATTGTCATCGGAAGATTATGCGGGTGCATGGCTTCTTTGCCAAATCCCTTGCGCTTGCCGATAACAATTGCTGCTGCTAACGCACCGAAGGCAGCGTTAATGTGAACCACTGTACCGCCCGCAAAATCTAATGCCCCAAGGTTTCTAATCCAGCCATCAATTCCCCATACCCAATGTGCAACTGGGCTGTATACTAATGTCATCCAGGCTACCATAAAGACAACAAATGAGCTAAACTTTATACGCTCAGCAAAAGCTCCTGTTATAAGAGCTGGGGTAATTATCGCAAACATTAACTGAAAAGCCATAAAAAGAATGTGCGGGATAGTTGCTGCGTAATCAGCGTTTGGGGTCATACCGACACCTCTAAGGCCTGCCCAGCTAAGGTCACCAATTATGTGCATTTTATCTGGACCAAATGCAAGGCTATAGCCATAGAGCACCCACACTAAAGTTCCTATGCCAAGCATTATGAAACTGTGCATAATGGTCCCAAGCACGTTTTTACTTCTAACCATACCTCCATAGAACAAGGCAAGACCTGGGGTCATAAACATGACCAGAGCAGCCGCTATCAAGATAAAAGCAGTGTCGCCAGAATTAATGTTTTGCATTTTAATCCCTCCTTAAATTTTTTTGCCGTGCACAGGCTTTGCTATTATGGATGTTAACCGCTGGGTATTTCAGGAGGATTTCAGTGAGATTAAGTTCTTGTTGCATTCTAATTACGTGGGTGTTTCAGTATTGTTAAGGAGAGGTTAAATATGAAATTCGCGATTTTGATACTTTTTAAAGTTACAATGTAGGGGAGTAAATTGGCTGGTAAACAAGGGTGGGGAGGTCTGACCCCAGCCACACCACCGTTCCTTACACCCCCTGAAGCGCAAGTTCATCAAATATTTGCCAATTTTAGATGTTTATAAACATCATCAAATGTATTTCTCCTATTATGATTGACATCCGTTTTTTTTTTTTTGCTAGAGTGCCAACCAACAGCTTACAAACCGGGTATCCATATGTGCTGTTAATATCTATTAGCGTAAATATTGTTCTTTAGAAAGCCTGGAGTCTTCAGAAGACTTCCTAGAAGTAAGCCAGTAAGTATCACGGCCACGCAACATGGACGAGTCCGCGCCAGACTTATTAAGTGGAGGTGAATTACATGAAGAAGAAGCACGTACTGTTTATCGGAGTCGTAGCACTCGTGACGGTGCTTTCGTTCGCGGTCGCCGCGTACGCCAATCTAGCAGCGCGGCCCAAGGGCAAGCAGACTGTCTGGCCCAAGAACGACCTCGGCGTGACCTACGGCTCGGGGCTGGATGCCGTATCGCCCGAGGACGAGCCCGATTTGATTCTTGTTCAGGCCACAAACGGAAAAGTGGGTTACGCATACCGTACCGACTTGGAGGGCCCAGAGCCCAGCTCTCCCGCTGCGGCGATCGCCCAACAGAAGGCCAAAGGGGGTAAGCCGGACGTTATTCCCGTATACGAGGTGGATGGAGTCACGCAGATAGGTGTCTTCTTGATCGGGCATACCCCAGCCGAAGTAGAGCGTTAGATCGGTGTATAGTGATAAATGGGGTCAGACCTTGACGCCTATGCTGACCTGCCATAACATTGCACCATTTTGATACTCTTTAAAGTTACAATACGTTTCATAAAAGCAATATAAGGGCCGTTGCTATGGATTCTACGGTTAATCGTTCAAGTGGCAGAAAACAGCGATATATAAAAAGAATCCGTAATATCATTAGCAACGTTTCTATTATGTGCCTATTTCTAAATCTTCTCTACAAACTGCTTGGGTTTTGGGACACCTAAGAAGCTACATCCCTCGGGGTTTAGATTAGTTGATCTCCGTTATTCCTAAAAGAAATTTCCAAATGCTTTTATTAATCCCTTGACGCTTGTGAGGTATTCTTCTAAAATAGATAAGCATATTATATTAATGCTTATCTATTAGTTAAAAGGAGCTATAGTTTATGTTACCGAAGTGGCTGGAGAGAAGATACAGTATCTTATTCGACGCGTTTCATGATTCACCTTTTAGATTTGAAGATGCAGCAAGGGTTCTAAGAGAAGAAAACCAGGACAGTGAAGATCAAGTAAACGTCATTCTTTCAGAACTTAGGAAAAATCGATGGCTCACTGTTGATTTTGACCCCGAAGATGCACGCAAGCGTATCTATAAACTCAAGGGAATGGATGCAATAATCTCGCAAGCTCTTGAGATCAAGAATAACCATCTCACACGAGGCGACCTTGATGCCCTCTTAAAAAAAGCGGCTGATCTCATCCGAACAAGGGTCGATTACAGTTTTATTCTGGTGCTCCTCTTCTATAAGCGGATGAGTGACAAGTGGGAAACCGAGTTTGAAAACGCTTACCGTGAAGCCCTCGAGGATGGGCTCAGTGAGGATGAGGCAAAAGAAGAAGCTAAGAATTCTATATACCACGATTTTGATATACCCGATGAACTGCTTTGGGAGAATATAAGAAAAGAGCCTGCCAGACTACCGGAAAAATTCTCCTTGGCTATGAAACTTCTTGCGGAAAGAAACCCCGAGTTAAGGGACGTTTTCGAGAACGTTGATTTCGTCCAGTTTACAACCAACCGGGAAAATGCAGAGATACTGCGTCAACTTGTTGAGCTATTTAGTGCGCGCTCGCTTCATCATGTATCACCGGATGTTTTGGGGGATGCATACGAGTGGATTCTTCGATATTTTGCTCCTCAAAAAGCAAAAGAGGGTGAAGTATATACGCCCCGTGAGGTAATTAAGCTTGCCATTGAAATACTTGATCCAAAACCCGGTGAGAGTGTTTACGATCCAGCTTGTGGCTCTGGAGGCATGCTGATCAGTGCTTTTCAGCATGTCGAGCATGAGCATGGTAAAGCGGAGGCCGATAAACTGTTTCTCTACGGGCAGGAGATAAACCATAAAACACTGGCTCTTGCCAAGATGAATCTTTACATCCATGACATTAGAAACGCTCAACTTGCTCTTGGTGATACGCTTCTCTACCCCAAATTTAAGGAAGGAGAGCGTGTTCAGAAATTCGACGTGGTAATAGCCAATCCCCCATGGAATCAGGATGGCTATGCAGAGGAGACTCTAAAAAGAGGCGAGTCATGGCGCGAAAGATTTGGCTTTGGTTTTACGCCCAAGCAATCAGCTGACTGGGCTTGGGTACAACATATGGTTGCATCGGCAAAAGATGAAACTGGAAGGGTCGGTGTTGTCATCGATAATGGTTGTCTGTTTAGAGGCGGTAAAGAGCGTGTAGCGAGAATGGGAATGCTCGAGGCAGACTTGCTAGAGGCGATAATCTTGCTGCCGGAAAAACTCTTTTACAACACGGGTGCACCTGGTGCCATCATTATCCTAAATAAGAACAAGCCTGCAGAACGTAAAGGCAAAATATTTTTCACAAACACAAGCCGAGAGTTTGAGCAGCACCCTGAGGTAAGAAAGCTCAACCGCTTGGGTGAAAAGCACATTAAGAATATCGTCAGTGCTTTCAGGGCTTTTGCCGACCAAGAAGGCTTTTCAAAAGTAGTTAGCTTGGACGCTATTAGAGAGAACGATTACAATCTCAACGTCACGCTTTATGTTTTTCCCGAGGAAGAGGTCGAACAGATCGATGTCTACAAGGAGTGGGAAGAACTGGCAAAGATAGAGGATGAACTGGCGGAGGTTGAGAAGAAGATTGAAGGATACTTGGAGGAGTTAAAGTAGAGGCTCATGATTTTAGCTGCTGTTTACAAGGGGTGATAATTTGTGTCAAGCGATAATTTCTTAAAACTAATACTTGATACTGAGGAATGGCAAAACTTTGAATGTAAACGTGCAGCTGTTAGACCAACGAAGCTACTTGAGACAGTCGTGGCATTTGCTAATTCAGATGGAGGCTTTCTTGTTGTAGGATTGGAGGATCCAGAGAAAGTAAAGGGTAATAAGAGATTGGTAGGTGTTTCTGAGAACCCAGATAACGTTTCGGAGTTTTTAAAACTGATAGATAAAGAAATTACACCACCTATTCAACCATATAGCCACATCTGGTTAGAAATAGAAAACATTCGTGGGAATGATGATCACCTGCTTGTCGTAAACATTAAAAAGAGCACCGATATTCATTCTTTGAAACACGGCGATACTTTTATTAGAAGAGGTCGCCAAAATGTAAAGCTTACTGCCGAGGAAATTGTTAGATTAAAGTACCAAAAGGGCTCTATAAAGTTTGAGGACGAGATCCCAGGTCAAGTTTCATTTGATGATTTGGATGCAGAGCTATTGCAAAAATACATGGCCAATAATCAAAGCAAAGGAAGAGACAAGTGGCAGTTCTTAAAAGATAATGGTTTGGCAGTCAAGCAAGGAAGAGGGTTCAAACTTACCAATAGCGGCGTACTGCTATTTGCAAAAAATCCTTCGATTAGCTTGGGCAGGAAATGCGGTATCAAGATTTCGAGATATTATGGAATAAAGCCATCCTATTCTGGGAAGCCCAACTTCGTTCACCGGCCCATAACTATAGAGGGGCCGTTAATCTCTCAAATAGAGCAGGCTTTACAATATTTTCAGGATTTAGTGAAAAACTCACCACCTAAGCTTATTGGCGCTTTGTTTCAACCGTCCATGCTTATTCCCGAGTGGGTGTTTCAGGAAGCAATTGTTAACGCTGTTATTCATAGAGATTACTCCGTGCAGGAGGATATACAAGTTCGCATATTTGATAACCGGATAGAAGTCGAGAGTCCAGGCACATATCCTGGACATATTACCATCTCTAATATCCGAAGCGAGAGATTTGCTAGAAACCCTATTATTCTTCGAACGCTAAATCGGTTTAAAGATGCGCCAAATTTAGACATCGGCGAGGGTGTAGATCGAATGTTTTATATGATGCAGGAGAGTAACCTTTACGAGCCGCTATATATCCCACCTAAGCTAAGGCCGAATTCTGTCCTTGTAATTCTTTATAACCTTCAAAAAGTAGAATACTGGGATACAGTGAACAATTACTTAGACAAAAACTTCAAGATCACAAATGCCGAGGTAAGAAGTATCACTGGTATAAAGGATACTTTGAGGGCTTCGCGTTTATTGAAGTCCTGGACGGAAAAAGGGCTACTTGAGCGGATTGGAGGTCGGTCAAAGAGAGTTACGTACTATAGAAAACCTGGTGTGGAACCACCAATAAGTTTATTTTCAACAGGGGTTGAAAATAAAACGGAGTGACAAGCAAAACTGCTGGTAAATTGGTCTGTTTGATAACTGTTTATTTTCAACAGGGGATGAAAATAAACACGAAACAGTAGCATAATTGCTGGTAAATGCAGGTATTTGACAAAATATTTATTTTCAGGAGACGCAGGGGGTGGAACCTAGCTTAATTTACAAATCATCCCTCATCCATTTGCTGAGACGATAGGACAAGTCACCCCACAAGTCACCCCACAAGTCGAACTGATGGATAGGGTGGCTGTAACATTGAGATTTTGTGATGTGCCGAGGTCACTGAAAGAAATCATGGAATTTCTAGGCTTGAAAGATAGAAAGCATTTTGTTGAGAGAGTTCTTAACCCGCTTCTAGAAAAAGGGCACCTCCAAAGAACGATTCCCGACAAGCCTAGAAGCAGGTTCCAGAAGTATGTTGCGGCGAGAGGAGAGTAGTTGAAGGATGAGCATGAAATTAAAAAAATTTCGAGTTAGAAATTATAAATCTATAAAAGATACTGGTGATTGCTGGCTTGCGTCTGATCTTACTATCCTTGCGGGAAAAAACGAATCAGGTAAAACAGCAATTCTTGAAGCATTGCGGGATTTTGATACTAGCATTGAGAGTATTTCGGATAGCGCTTGGCCACTCGATGATATTGGACGTCCTGAAGTTGAGCTTTGCTTCGAAATAAGCGAGCCAATCCTTAACGAGATAGAGTCAGCATTAGGAATAGATTTAGGGAAAACAACTAAAGACTATATACGCACGAACGGTTTATCTATTATTAAAGATCATGAAGGGTGTTATAGCCTAAGTCATGACATTAAGGGGATGATTAATAAAGAAAAAAGAGAAGGCGATCAAGCTACTGACAATGAGATGGTTGAAGCTGAGGTACTAAAAGAACTAGCAGATATATTTTTAGATGAATTACGGCAATA
>JASEIR010000179.1 GCA_030017355.1 Actinomycetota bacterium | reverse complement strand
TCCCCGGTCCTTTATAGCGGCGGTCGGCGGTCTGCGGTCGGCGGTCAGGCTCCGAGGAGCCTATAGCAGCGGTCTGCGGTCGACGGTCGTTTATACAATCCCTCGGCGTTGCTCACGGCAGGCCCCTCGGCGTTGCTCGGGACATGCACCTCGGCTTCGCTTGGGACAGGCTTTGCATATTTAATTTTTAATTTTTAATTTATTTAAAGCTTAAGAACCCATAATATTTCTAGTTACCAAAAACTTTAATGTGCATCTCTAGCTGCTCTTTCAGTTTCTCTAAGTCCTCTGGACTTATGCTAACCCCAAGGGCCTCTGCCAACCTTTTGCTTTTTATTGCTGCATTTAAACATTTTTCTGTTGGGCATATATACGCCCCACGACCATTTGCTTTGCCGGTTGGGTCTACTATGATGTTGCCTTCAGGTGTCCTGACAATTCTTACTAAATCCCTCTTTGGCATAACTCCGCGGCAGCTAATACATGTTCTTAGCGGAATCTTTTTTTGCCTTGGCAAGGATTACACCTCACTTATTCTTCAAGTTTCTTGTGGACACCACAATAAATACTTCCTGGTCGTGCTCGGTTACTGCAACGCTCACCAGTAGATTTTATAGCTTGGCAAATTCCATTATCCTCTGAATAGCCTGCTATTCTTAATTCCCCTTCTTCAAGGTATCCTTCTTCTACAACTGGCAAGTTCTCGTCAGGCACTGCAAGAATGCTGGTAGTCTCAGCCTCTTCTTTGGCTTGGGACTCGCTCTTTATATCAATTCTCCAGCCTGTAAGTTTTGCAGCTAGGCGAGCATTCTGACCTTCTTTCCCGATCGCTAGCGATAGTTGATTGTCTGGGACGATTACCTCGGCTGTGTGCTCAGCCTCATCAATTTTTACATCTTTAACCTTGGCTGGGCTAAGTGCGTTCGAAACAAATTTAGCTGGGTCCTCGTTCCATTCAACAACATCAATCTTTTCGCCACGCAGCTCGCTTACGACCATTCTGACACGAGACCCTTTTGGTCCGACACATGCACCTACTGGATCAATGCTAGGGTCTCTTGATGAAACTGCTATCTTCGATCTATAGCCTGGTTCGCGAGCTACAGATTTTATTTCTACATAACCCTCATAGATTTCAGGAACCTCAAGCTCAAACAGGCGCCTTAAGAGACTTGGGTGCGTCCTAGATACAATGATTTGAGGCTCTTTTGTCGTTCGCCTTACCTCAACGATATAAGTCTTCAGGCGTGTTCCATGGTCATATCGCTCCGTTGGAACCTGCTCTGTAGGCGGAAGCAAAGCTTCAACTCTCCCAAGGTTAACCAGCGTATAGCGCTGATCGCTTTGCTCTATGATACCAGTTACAATATCACCTTCACGATCAGCATACTCCTGGTACATCTTCTCACGCTCAGCTTCTCTAATTCTTTGCAGGATAACCTGCTTAGCTGTTTGAGCAGCTATTCGGCCGAAATTGTCAGGAGTAATTTCTTCCTCAATAAGTTCAGGCTCTACTCCTTCTTTTTCGCGCCATATTTGAGAAAATACCTTAATCTTTCCTGTTTTTGGATCAATGTCAACTCTGATATCGCCCGTGCCGCCATAGTTGCGCTTATAAGCTGAGGCCAAAGCAGACTTGAGCGCTTCAAGCACCGTATTAGGATCTATTTGCTTTTCTCGTTCAAGTTGCTTTAGAGCTTCTATTAATTCGCCGTTCACTTTATATAGCCCCTTTCAGCTTAAAACTCTATTTCGACATGAAGGCGTGCTTTTGCTACGTTACTATATGAAATCTTATAACCTTCACTGTTGGTTTCTATCACAAAGCTTTCGTCACCAGCTTCAGCTAGCAGTCCTTTAAACTTCTTTCGTCCCTCAATCGGGTTTTTAGTCTTGACCAGGACTTTAGAACCCACAAATCTTTTAAAGTGCTCAGGCTTTGTCAATGGTCTCTCTATGCCTGGCGATGAAACCTCCAGCGTATATTTCTGCCTTATAACGTCTTCTTTGTCCAGAATTGAACCAATCAACTCGCTTGCTTTAGCTAATGTGTCAAGATTTACCTTGCCCTCTCTTGCATCTAAATATATACGTAGGACAAGACCTATTGCTTCGCGTTTAAGCTCGATATCGACAATCTCTAAGCCTTCCCGCTCGGCTATAGGTTCAATTAGTTTCTCTATCTTTTCAATTCTGGGTTCACGATTCATATAAGCAAAACCCTCATAATTAAAAGAGTGGGTTTCTACCCACTCACAAAATTCTTCCGTTAATAAGTTCGCACATATAATATCATAAGGTATGTCATTGTGCAAATATCTCAGCGATAATCTGGATCTAAACTCAGATTATCACGACCGCCGACCACAGACTACCGACCGCCGCTAAAAGAAATTTAGATTTCATATACTTCTTTCTTCAGTATTCCCACATAAGGTAGATGTCGATAATTTTGCTGGTAATCAAGACCGTAGCCTACAACAAAAAGATCAGGGACATCAAACCCCTTATATTTTATAGGAAGATCAACAATTCTTCGAGCTGGCTTGTTTAGAAGGACACAGATGTTGATGCTAGCTGGTTTTCTTGATTCAAGGTTTCTTAATAGATAGCCAAGCGTTAGACCGGTATCAATAATGTCTTCTACCACGACAACATGCCTGTTATATATGTTTTCTTCCAAGTCTTTTAAAACTTTAACGACACCTGATGTTTCGGTTGAAGGCCCATAGCTTGAAATGGCCATAAAATCTATAGTCAACGGAATTGATATCGATCGCATTAAATCAGCCACAAATACTACTCCACCTCTTAAAACGCTCACCAGCACCAAATCTTTACCCCTATAATCAGATGAAATAATTCCTCCCAATTCGTGAACCTTATACTTAATCTCGGCTTCGGTAATCAGCACCTTTTCAATATCGTCGTTTAACATAATGCCCCCGTAAGAAATGCAATTTTTCGTTGGTTAATGCCAATCTTTCTCATCTGCCTGTATAAATATATGCATTGATTAATATGGCCTTGGTAAACCATATTTCCTTAAAAGGTTTTTGAAATCCTTTTGGTAAAAAACCTTTATTTTTATATTTGGATACAGCTCCTTCAGTTTCCTAATCTTGCGATTTTTCTTGGTTACAAGCTTTTGGCTCATGGTAGTAAGCTCGATATAAAGGTCTAAATCTGGGAGGTAAAAGTCAGGTGAAAAGCTTTGTGTAACGTTGCCATCTTTGTCCCATTCTATTGGGAAGGTATTCGGCTCGTATTCCCATTTAATGCCGTAGAAGTCGAGTATTTTGGCGCACTGTTCTTCGCTTGGATGTGCGAACTCAATTCCTTTATATATTATTTTACTTCTCTCGTTGTTATCGCTTTTTGTTTTTTCCATTATGAAAAATTATACCAAGCTGATTAGAGAAAACTAGCAACAAAATAATTTCTATGAATTGGCGATAATCCATACTTCTCAAGCGCTCGTTTGTGCAATAAAGTTCCATAGCCTTTATGACGAGCAAAACCGTATTGTGGGTACTTAGAGTCGTATTCATCCATTATTCGATCTCTTGTTACTTTTGCAAGAACAGAAGCTGCCGCAATGGATAGAGATAACGCATCCCCTTTTGTAATAGCAAGATGAGGAACGCTTAGAGATTTTAATAAAAAGCCATCAGAGAGGACATAATCAGCACTTGGCTGAAGTGACGCCACTGCTTTTTCTAAAACGTTGTAATTTGCCCACTGGATTCCATTTGCATCAATTTCATTGTGTTCGATTTGCGATATAGACCAGGCAAT
>JASEIR010000178.1 GCA_030017355.1 Actinomycetota bacterium | reverse complement strand
AGCGATTCGTGGGAAATATAAGTTTCACTCATTAACTCCGCTAATAGGAGACTGAAAGGGGCTATAGGAAACGCGGTAGTAAGACAAGATCATGTTTCACTCATTAACTCCGCTAATAGGAGACTGAAAGCTACAACCTCTTGTCCTGATGTATTCGCATCAATTCCAGTTTCACTCATTAACTCCGCTAATAGGAGACTGAAAGTTAGTTTTTTTATGTCAACATCAAACTTACTATGTGTTTCACTCATTAACTCCGCTAATAGGAGACTGAAAGCATCAATGAAGAGACACTCGTATTCTTGCTGGAAGGTTTCACTCATTAACTCCGCTAATAGGAGACTGAAAGCTTATGTACCATTTTTCTTCTTCTTCTTCTTTGCGGTTTCACTCATTAACTCCGCTAATAGGAGACTGAAAGAACATTATGTGTAACAATTCGTGCGCCACCATTTCATCGTTTCACTCATTAACTCCGCTAATAGGAGACTGAAAGTTCGTACAAGTGGACGACTGGTTGGCGCAAAGTATGTTTCACTCATTAACTCCGCTAATAGGAGACTGAAAGAAAACAAGACTCCGTTATGTGCGATCGCATAATCGCGTTTCACTCATTAACTCCGCTAATAGGAGACTGAAAGAATTGAGAAACGTGACTTTATCGATGAAGTCAACGCGTTTCACTCATTAACTCCGCTAATAGGAGACTGAAAGTTTGCTAACTTCCATTAGAAACTGGCCGAACGAAACCTGTTTCACTCATTAACTCCGCTAATAGGAGACTGAAAGTACGCATAATATGTAGAAGGAATACGTATGAGCAAGTTTCACTCATTAACTCCGCTAATAGGAGACTGAAAGCCTCAGAAGGCTTGAGGTGGAGGTGGTGGAGAGAGGTTTCACTCATTAACTCCGCTAATAGGAGACTGAAAGTTATGAGGTTGCGCTTAGAGAAGTATGCTCATGCAGTTTCACTCATTAACTCCGCTAATAGGAGACTGAAAGTAGGCTTACCAAGTGAAGAATTATTTTTAAAATTTGCGTTTCACTCATTAACTCCGCTAATAGGAGACTGAAAGTTAAGGTGACGGGTGATATTTACGCCCACTTATATTGTTTCACTCATTAACTCCGCTAATAGGAGACTGAAAGCCTTTTAAAGAAGGCCTGCGGAGGGTTTTCCCTCCGCGTTTCACTCATTAACTCCGCTAATAGGAGACTGAAAGTGTAAGTGTAAGAAACCCACACCAACTGCTCAATGGTTTCACTCATTAACTCCGCTAATAGGAGACTGAAAGGTAGTAGAGAAAGTAGTAGAGAAAAATGTAAAGACGTTTCACTCATTAACTCCGCTAATAGGAGACTGAAAGTTTGGCGTGCAAAGAGCAAACTTATTGCCGCTTGTAAGTTTCACTCATTAACTCCGCTAATAGGAGACTGAAAGTAATACGAGAAATTTATTAGGGGAGGTTGTATAATGTGCGTTTCACTCATTAACTCCGCTAATAGGAGACTGAAAGATCTAACAAAAAGATTGCGCAAGTGGACGCAAGTCGTTTCACTCATTAACTCCGCTAATAGGAGACTGAAAGGTGATATAATCATCCTCTTCAGCCTCTGGAAAATCAGCGTTTCACTCATTAACTCCGCTAATAGGAGACTGAAAGCTTTAACGAGGTGGTGATTACGGCACAATGGGCACAATGTTTCACTCATTAACTCCGCTAATAGGAGACTGAAAGCCTCATTAGTGCCTCAACCATCTCTCGATCCAGATTGTTTCACTCATTAACTCCGCTAATAGGAGACTGAAAGAAGGCAAAGAAAATGGAAATCTTGTTGTTACCTTGGTTTCACTCATTAACTCCGCTAATAGGAGACTGAAAGTTACTATCATACAGGTCAACGTTCCCAGGTTGTCCACGTTTCACTCATTAACTCCGCTAATAGGAGACTGAAAGTCTTACCGCCAAAACAGTTCCAACCAAAAATAATAGTTTCACTCATTAACTCCGCTAATAGGAGACTGAAAGGCCAGCACTCCCTTGCGGTGCTTGAAATATGTCATCCAGTTTCACTCATTAACTCCGCTAATAGGAGACTGAAAGGACGGCGGTACTTCAGTTTACGAGGAAAGAGGGATGTTTCACTCATTAACTCCGCTAATAGGAGACTGAAAGTCTAGTTTTTCTCTTCTCTTCTTTTTTCTTCTTCCGTTTCACTCATTAACTCCGCTAATAGGAGACTGAAAGAATGTGTAACAATCAGAGCATTTCCAGCCTGCCACATGTTTCACTCATTAACTCCGCTAATAGGAGACTGAAAGGATAGCTGGTAGCCTGAATCCGCGCCACCATGCCAGTTTCACTCATTAACTCCGCTAATAGGAGACTGAAAGGTAGTAGAGAAAACTGTAAAAAAGACAAAAATTGAGTTTCACTCATTAACTCCGCTAATAGGAGACTGAAAGCGTACACCCAATCAAAGAGGGCGCACGATGGATGGATGTGTTTCACTCATTAACTCCGCTAATAGGAGACTGAAAGCAGCCAACCCTCTGGTTAACCCTGCTGTGTCAGCGCCAAGTTTCACTCATTAACTCCGCTAATAGGAGACTGAAAGACTGGTCACCTCCGGCCGGGCCGTAGGCTTGCCGGAGTTTCACTCATTAACTCCGCTAATAGGAGACTGAAAGATAATTTCGCATTTTTATATGCTTTACGTTGAATTCTGTTTCACTCATTAACTCCGCTAATAGGAGACTGAAAGCAATGTGGGCTAAATTGGTACATTGCATCACATCACGTTTCACTCATTAACTCCGCTAATAGGAGACTGAAAGTTTTCATCCTCGGCAAGCTTTAATGTCCCGCTCTTGGTTTCACTCATTAACTCCGCTAATAGGAGACTGAAAGAGTAGAGTGTTAGATAGATTTGAACGCTTCAAGCGAGAAGTTTCACTCATTAACTCCGCTAATAGGAGACTGAAAGAAAGCTCCTTGGCTTGCGTAGGGGTTACTGCTGTAGGTTTCACTCATTAACTCCGCTAATAGGAGACTGAAAGCTTACGCCATCATCTTTATATTCCGCAATGATTTTGTTTCACTCATTAACTCCGCTAATAGGAGACTGAAAGACTCTAAGCGGTGTAGGATTGGCTAAAATCCTAGCGTTTCACTCATTAACTCCGCTAATAGGAGACTGAAAGACAGGTCGATGTTCTCGACCTGGAGGCATTTTGGGGTTTCACTCATTAACTCCGCTAATAGGAGACTGAAAGTCATCGAGTGTATCAACCGCTACGCTTGAAGCCGGCAGTTTCACTCATTAACTCCGCTAATAGGAGACTGAAAGGATGAGATCGAGCGGCTAAAGACAGCGTTCGATAAGTTTCACTCATTAACTCCGCTAATAGGAGACTGAAAGGTGTGGCGAGAATCCGCCACTTGGGTTTATCAATCGTTTCACTCATTAACTCCGCTAATAGGAGACTGAAAGAACCTCAATGCATTATAACTCTTTCCAGAACCCACGTTTCACTCATTAACTCCGCTAATAGGAGACTGAAAGTCAATCTTAGTTTCGACGCACAATATAACGCGTGTTGTTTCACTCATTAACTCCGCTAATAGGAGACTGAAAGTACCCTACCCCATCCCTGCTAATCTACTGCTAATGTTTCACTCATTAACTCCGCTAATAGGAGACTGAAAGACAATCAACATCCCCATTGAGCTCGAGAAGGACATGTTTCACTCATTAACTCCGCTAATAGGAGACTGAAAGTGACGAGAGCGCAGCTTTTCCCGCCGCCTTTTGCACGTTTCACTCATTAACTCCGCTAATAGGAGACTGAAAGCATGACTCTATCGCGTCG
>JASEIR010000177.1 GCA_030017355.1 Actinomycetota bacterium | reverse complement strand
GCATTACAATATGAGAGGAGGCTGGTTTAGCAAGCAACAAGGGAGGGAAACAAAATTGTCATTGCGAGGGCCGAAGGCCTCCAAAGGGACTTGGAAAGCAATCTCTATAATCAATAGGTGAAAATATGTCAAAAATAAAAGTGCTTATAGTTGATGACTCAGCAGTCATCAGGCAGCTTGTAAAGGACATACTCGAGAGCGACCCAAACATTGAAGTGGTTGGAGTTGCCGGCGACCCCATTTTTGCAGAAAGAAAAATCGCAAGCTTCCGCCCCGATGTTATAACTCTTGATGTTGAGATGCCTAGAATGGATGGCATAACCTTTCTTGAAAAGTTAATGCGCACAAACCCGATACCGGTAGTCATGCTCAGCTCCCATACCGATCGCCATGCAGCCGAGACTTTAAGAGCCTTAGAGCTAGGTGCAGTCGATTTTATAACCAAGCCCAAAGCAAATATAGCCGAGGGGATAGAGGCTTTAAGTGAGGAAATCATAGCAAAAGTTAAAGCCGCTGCGAGAGCAAATATTCGAAAGAAAGGAGTAACTGCGCTTGACCTTGAGGTTGAGCCAAGCCATTCTGTAGATGAAATCATCCAGCGAAAGAAGGTAATCGGCAACAAGGCTGATGATGTTGTTATAGTTCTAGGTGCTTCAACAGGAGGCACAGTTGCCATAAATGATTTTCTTGCGTTAATGCCGTATAATTCTCCAGGGATTGCTATTGTTCAGCATATGCCTGAGAAATTTACGAAAGCATATGCGGATAGAATCAACAACCTTGTTCCCTTGAATGTAAAAGAGGCTGAAAATGGCGATAGGGTTGAAAGAGGTTCTGCCCTTATAGCCCCTGGTGGCAAGCATATGCTGCTGCAAAGAGATAACCGTGGCTTCTATGTTGAGGTTAAAGATGGGCCGCCGGTTAACAGGCATAAACCATCAGTTGACGTTCTTTTCCGCTCGGCTGCTCACTCAGCTGGCAAAAAAGCTATTGGGATAATACTAACAGGCATGGGGAGTGATGGGGCACAAGGCATGCTCGAGCTTAAAGAAGCCGGAGCCTACAACATTGCGCAAGATGAAAAGTCTTGTGTGGTTTTTGGCATGCCCAAGGCTGCTATAGAAAAGGGTGCTGTGGATAGTGTGGTTCCGATCAATCGCATGCCAGGTATTATCATGCAGCTAGATAAGGCAAGGTAGCTAAAATATTTTTATCTGCTTTTTATCGCTTGCATATTTGCCGTTTAATCACCTAAATCATGCGAACGTGGCCAAAGCCAATTTTGAAACTTTTCTTTATACCCCTAAAATTATTTCCTAAACCTACAGAATGATAAAAATAACCCCCGTATCCTCCCATTTTTAAACAAGCAAAGAGCCGGTGTCGTCTTTATGTCTGCATATTTCGACTCTTCTTGACTGTCTTGAAGTCTAGACTTCCAAAAAATGGTTCGGTATAAAGGTCTACTAGCTGCCAAATATTTCCAATAAGGGGTGATAGAACTGCGAAAGATAATACTTACAACTACCCTCGCGTTGCTAATGTTTTTGGCGCTGTCAGGAAGCAACGCATTGGCTATAACCAGATCAGAGGTGATAGCCAGAGCTAAATCATGGGTTAGCGCTGGCGTGCCGTATAGTCAGATACGCACTTTCAGGGGCTACCGTGCTGATTGCAGCGGATTTGTATCTTACGCATGGAATCTTTATCCTAAGCCAGGCCATGTGACATGGACTCTGCCGAGCAGGTCATATCGTATTAGTAAGTCTGAGCTAAAGCCTGGTGATATAATGCTCAACACAATAAAACATGTTGTTTTGTTTGCAGGCTGGGCTGATAGCGCGCGCACTAAGTACTATGCGTATGAGCAAAGAGGCGGACAAGGCTCTATATTCTGGGTGGTTCCTTATCCTTATATTGGTGGTGATCCCTCATATCATCCAAGAAGGTTCTATGATATAGTTGATGATCCGTCAGTTAATAAAGCATTCTCTTTATTCAAAAAGAGCTTTGATGGATACATCAATGGCTTATCTGAAGTTCCTCAAAGGGTTAAAAAAACTTTTGCAAAAAGTGAAGTAAATGAAGATGGTCTATCCGAAGCGTCATTTTTATACGGCGGTCCTGATGGCAGCACGCAGTGGAACTTCTTCTCAAGCGGTGTTGGTTTTAAACCGATCAAGGTTTGGCAAGGTAAAAGAGGGGTTTTTCAAATCTCCCGCGCAAAAATGGCAATGATTGATCTCAACGGAGATTATATTGCTGATACAGCGTATCTTTATCGCAATCCAGACCATACAACTTCACTTTGGCACTTCTATTCAAAAAATGGTCATGTTTCTAAAACCGTTAAGGTTTGGCAAAGCAAGCCAAATGCGTTTGAGTGGTCCCGAAGCAAAATAGCTGCGGGTGATTTTAATGGTGATGGACTGGGCGATATAGCTGCCTTTTATAAAAAATCTAATGCACGCAGTCTAATCTGGATCTTCTTTACAGGTAGAGATGGTAAAGTATATCCCGTTAAGTGGTGGGATAGTGCATCTGATGAGTTTGATTGGGGTCGAGCCAAGATGACCTCGGGTGACTATAACGGAGATGGACGGACAGATCTTGTTTTTCTTTACGATTACCCATCTAGCAAGGAATCTGCGATATGGGTATTTATCTCGAAACGCAGCGGGGGTTTTTATACCTACAAGTGGTGGTCATCAAACGGTTCGTTTGAAACCAATCGGGCAAAGATAGTATCTGGTTACTTTAATGACGATAACGATGCTGATATAGCGGCGTTCTATAAAAATCCTGACGGAAGAAGTTCCGTAATTGTGTTCTACTCAAATGGGGAGTATGCGTTTGCTCCTAAGACGCTATGGAGCAGTCAAGTAAAGGGATTTCAGTGGAAAAAAGCTAAGGTCATGGCAGGCGATTACAATGGGGATACCATCTCTGACCTGGCATTTTTGTATGAGTATCCGGATGGGCATACTTCTCTATGGACGTTTATTAACGACGCGACATCGTTTAAGCCCAAGATATGGTGGTCAAGCACACGGAATGGATTTAAATCAAAACTGGCTATGCCAACTGGGTAGGAAGCAAAATGCTATACAGCTGCGCGACTATTGTCGCTTGTTTTGAGCCACGGGTTAATAAAGAGCAAAAAAGAAGAAGCAAAATGCTATACAGCTGCACCGCTGATGTCGCGCAGCTAATGTGGAAGGCTGCATAGATGGCCGCGTAGAAAGGTATAAAGTAAGAATACAAAGGCGCAGCTCGCTGAACTTGAAGCAAGCTGCATAGATGGCCGCGTAGAAAGCAAGGGGCGTGTAGAAGGCAGGAAGCCGACCATGTGCACAAAACCAGCAAAACGCGTGGAAAAAATAAAAGGCCGCGAGCCCTCCATGGCTTGCGGCGGTATGGGAGCGGCCAGTAGACCGGCCGAGTCACCAATGGCCTTTATTATGCTTATTGTCCTTATAATTCCGCACTTGGTCTTTTCTGCACTAACTTAGATTCTGGCGTTTGTTTGATTCTTTGTTTGATTCTGATGTTAGTTATCGGCAGGAATTGTGATTTTCTGCACTAGAGTTGCAATGTTTTTGCTTTGGCTATTCAAGATAAGTTTTTTACTAAAAAGCCTTGAGCTGATGACAATGAATAACAGCGCCTTGATCTGCTCTTGTCATCACGAGGTCCCTAAAGTATAATGTTTACGGCAGCAAACCGCTGCCGTAATTTATAATACGGGGACATTTTAAACAGGTTAAGCGTGGCGCGTTCGTCTAGTGGCCTAGGACACCGCCCTCTCAAGGCGGAGATCACGGGTTCGACTCCCGTACGCGCTACCAGGAAAGGGGACGTTCCTCGGATTTAGCCGATTTGGATCAAATCGGCTAAATCCGAG
>JASEIR010000176.1 GCA_030017355.1 Actinomycetota bacterium | reverse complement strand
GGATTTTAGCAGGTCCCCGATCCTTTATAGCGGCGGTCGGCGGTCGGCGGTCGGCGGTCAGGCTCCGAAGGAGCCTAATGCGGTGGTCTGTGGTCGGCGGTCGGTCATTTATCCTTTAATTGAAATTTGCTTATGGGATTTGACTATAGTTATACTTGTGATGGTAATGGTGGCCGATATTGCATCCAACACCATTTTTACAGGGAAGAGGCCAGCGCGCGGTGTGTAGGGAGGAATCAACAAAGGTTGGAACTGCTTAGAAGAATAAGGCTTTCAATAGTTCTTTTTACAATTGTTGTAGCCATTGGAATAGCAGGGTACATGGCCATAGAAGGCTGGCCTTTTAAAGATGCGCTATACATGACCATCATAACAGTTACCACTGTTGGATATCGTGAAGTCAATCCCTTAACTTCTGCGGGTCAATATTTTACAATTTTTATCGCCTTAGCTGGTGTTGGAACAGCATTTTATCTTTTTGTTTCGGCAGCAGAGTTTATGATAGAGGGTCATTTAAAAGGATTTTTGGCGGTGAGGAAATTGGAAAAGGAAATAGCAAGGCTTGATAATCACTATATACTTTGCGGTTTTGGTAGAGTAGGTGAGAATGTTGCCGGGGAATTTAAAGCAGCAGGTGAAAGATTTGTAATCATTGAAAACAACCCTGAAAGAGTTGAGGATGCGCGCTCCAAAGGCTATCTATGCATTGAAGGCGATGCTTCTAGCGATGAGGTTCTTATCAAAGCTGGGGTTGAAAGAGCTCGGGGCCTTATCGCTGCTGTCGATAGCGATGCTGATAATGTATTTGTTACGTTAACTGCAAGAGTGTTAAATCCAGGGATTAACATTGTTGCAAGGGCTATCCTTGAGGAATCAAAAGAGAAGCTCATCCGGGCTGGGGCTAATAAAGTTGTATCACCATCAAGGATAGGAGGAAAAAGAATGGCTTCAATTATGCTTAGACCTCTTGTGACTGATTACCTTGATGTTGTTACATCGAGCAAAGAGTTAGAATTAAGTCTGGAGGAACTTATAGTAAGCGATACCTCAGAAGTAAAAGGAATGACAATAGAGGAAGCTAACATAAGAAAGAGAACAGGCGCAGTAATTCTTGCTATAAGAAAGAGAACAGGCGAGTTTAATACAGCCCCTTCCTCAAAAACAATTTTGGATGAGGGAGATCATTTGGTTGTTTTAGGTACAAAAAACCAATTAGAAGCAATACAAAACATTGTTTGAAAGTGATAAATTATACATAGGCTGTTGAAAGTGAAAGTTCGGACCGGTGATCGGATTTCCAAGAAACGAGGATCGAGAAAGTAGGGAGGACGACGTGGATTTAAAAACCTACATAAGGGATATTCCGGATTGGCCAAAAGAAGGAGTCCTATTTAGAGACATAACACCTCTATTAGGAAACAAAGATAGCTTTAAATACGCAATTGATGCAATTGCTAATCATTACAGGGACAAAAAGGTCGATATAGTGCTGGGCGCAGAGGCCAGAGGATTTATTATTGCGAGTGCTCTTGCATACAAGATGGGGTGTGGCTTTGTTCCGGCCAGAAAACCCGGAAAATTGCCGTATGCTACTTGCTATGCTGAATATGAGCTTGAATATGGCGTAGATAAGCTTGAGATGCACGAAGATGCAATTAAACCAAGAGATAAAGTTCTAATTGTTGACGATGTTATTGCTACCGGTGGAACTGCAGCCGCCAAGGTAAAGCTTGTTGAACAGCTTGGAGGCGAAATTGTAGGAGTAGCATTTTTAATAGAGCTAACCTTCCTTAATGGCAGGAAAAAACTAGAAGGCTATGATATTTTTTCATTGATTTCGTATTAAAAACGACCGCCGACCGCAGACCGCAGCTTTAGGCTCCTTCGGAGCCTGACCGCCGACCGCAGACCGCCGACCGCCGCTATAAAGGATCGGGGACCGGAGACTTGCTAAAATCCCCTCCCCCGCGAGCGGGGGAGGGGATTGGGTGGGGCAGGATAGAAAAATATTCACCCTCTAAGTCAAAAATCTTAGCTTCAGAGCACTAGGTGCAAGACTTAGCTAGGTTAGGCAGTTTTCTTGCCCTTTTCAATTAGATCATGCACTGAAGCACCACCAAGCAAGCCAGCCATATGAGTGGTTAGGTTATCAGCCAGCCATGCATGAAGGTCGTCCATTGTGTTAAAAGTTTTGCCTTTTATCATTGGTCTGAACTCGCTCATGAAATCTTCGGGGAAGTTCCTTCCCTCCAGTGCGCTGATAACATCATCGCCAGTTACAGGGTAGGAAAGCGAGCTGATAACCTCATACAAGTTATATGTCTGAGGCATGATGTCACCTCCTTTACGTGTGTCACTTATGAAAGTTACCCAGTATTGTGGTTTTTAACATGATTTTTAAGGATTAAAAGGTAATAAAAATAAAGGTAATTTGAACTGGTTATACGTAACTATTTCACCTGCTTTGCATTGCTTTTTACAAAATCAAGTGTTATAGAAGAAGTGTAGATATGTGCCAACATCATAGCTAATGCCTTAATACTCAATTAACCGTTCCTTAGATTGCACAGGGTTGTTCTCATGAGAAAAATATATAAGAAAAACAGCAGTTTTCTGCAAAACCAAACGACAAAGCAAATTATGGCATGGGCAGTTCTTGCTTTCATGGGCGCATTTATTTGGTCGATGTCAAAGGCAGTTTTAAGCGAGAAAAAGTTGCCTTCGCATGAAGTCAAAGCAACAACAGAGACGGCTATACCAATTTCGGGCGGGATTTCAGGTGAGCAAGGTTTAAATAAGAGCGAGGAGACAACTAAAGCTAATGAGCCGACAGTGCAACCAATCGAGGAAATAAAACTTCCTTCTGGAGACAACAGAGTTCAGGTCATAAGGGATGTTTTAAATCTAAGAGAAGCACCTGATAAAAGCAGCAATGTTATAGATGGTTTGACAAAAGGAACGATTGTTGAAGTTATAGGAAAGGAAGGGTCGTGGTATAAAGTAAAAACAGTTGATGGGGTTGTTGGTTATATAACTGCAAGCCCTGGTTATACACGAAAAGCTCCGTAGTGGTGATCTATTCGGCCAGTAGTTGCCCCATTTACGGGGCCAGTAGTTGCTCAATTTATTGAGCCAGTATAGTTGCCCGATTTATAGGGCCAAAAATGTGTAGTTGCCCCATTTACAGGGCCAAATAATAAGCTTGCAATAATCAAGATGAGCTTTAAGTACGGCATATTGGTAATATTTACCATTAATGATAGTTGGTGATATTTAGGAATGCACAAAAAAGAAAGCAAAAAGGCATTTGGGCAAGCTGATGATTATTATAGGGTGCGTTTATTAAGAGTAGAAGAAGAATTACCAGCGGATTTAGAGTGGAGAGACGACATTCTTTTTATTGAGCCGGAATATCCAGGAAAATTAAAGGTAACATATAGGCTTCAATTAGTTACAAAAGATAGCAGGGAGGTTTTTGAGATTGCCTCTGTTAGCAACAGGAAGGAAGCAAAAAAGCGCTACAAAGAGGCGCTTGATGATTTACGCGATCTTTCAAAAATGGATTTTGATGAAAAATATGGAGTTGATAGCTCTGCATTGATTGAAGAAGGGAACAAAGACTTTAAGGGAAGACCAGTCATTAGAGTAAGCTCTAAGGAGTTAGACCTATATAAGGGAGCTATTATATTCACCGGAGAACAAAGAAAAGACCGGTAGAAATGTAAGATAGCTGGTTTGGAAGGAATAATGTTATGTAGAGTAGCGGTTTCACATTTCATGTAAAACCGTTAGTTTGGAAGGAATAATGTTATGTAGAGTAGCGGTTTCACATTTCATGTAAAACCGTTAGTTTGGAAGGAATAATGTTATGTAGAGTAGCGGTTTTACATTTCATGTAAAACCG
>JASEIR010000175.1 GCA_030017355.1 Actinomycetota bacterium | reverse complement strand
TATATGAGCCCCGGAACAATATCTCATCAAAGAAACCAAGAACGGTTATAGTCTTCATAAATATGCCCATGTATAACCAAAAGATAGGTATATAAGTAACCAGAGGCAAAATTTTGCGCCTATCTCTTGAAAGAATAAATGCTGCAGCAAAATGCAGCATATCAAACGAGGTATAAAATGCTGAAATTACAATAAACAAAGGAAGCAGCAGGTCAGTAGAAAAAATCGTAATATAGATAAACATAACGACAACGCCGCAGCCAAAGATAAACCTGTAAAGTACTAAATTCCAAATGCTAAGTAAATTTTTCAATCTGAAGTTTTTCCAAGCAATCTGGCGGAATAAAAGCTCGCCATGCTTGCGCAATCTAACAGTAACAGGAGAACGTGACCATCTCAGTCTTTGTCTTATTAAGGAACGAATATTTGTGGGGACATCTGTATACGCAATTGCCCTTGGAGCAAAGTCGACTCTGTGACCAAGCTTTCGCACGCAAGTAGTCATATCGGAATCATCTCCCGGGCTAACTGACCAGCCGCCAACTTTCTTTACAACATCAGCTCTAAACATGCCAAATGCACCCGAGATTATAGGTAAAATATCAGCCCTTGCTGAAAAGCGCCTTCCCATATCTATTGAAAAGAGGTACTCAAGTGCCTGCAGACGTGTAAGCAAGTTGGCCTTCTCGTTTTTTACTTGCAGATTCCCAGCAACTGCCCTTACCCTCGAATCTGAAAACGGTAGAAGCACCTCAAGCACGGCATCGCGATCAAAAACTGTGTCGCCATCACAAACCATGATGTATTCGCCATTGCAAAGATAATATCCCATATTGTGGGCAAACGCTTTACCCTGGTTGCTACTAGCATGCACCACCCTGACATTGTCGCCCTTTAGCAAGTCGATAATCCGGCCAGTGTTATCTATCGAACCATCGTTTACCACAATTATTTCAATGTTTGGATAGCTTTGTCTTTTTAGCGAAGCTATAGTTGCAAATATATGCTCGCCTTCGTTATAAGCTGGAATTAAAACTGAAACCAGAGGAGGGTTGGCAAGAAGCCTTCTCTTAAATGCCTCTTTTCTGCGTAAGCCTTTTTTGTCAAAAATCTCCGCAAAAACTGCCACCCAGGACGCTAGATTATAACGCGGGAAATCAAACAGAAGCGTCGGCCATATAATGTCAAGAAAATCTCCAGGAGTAAGGCTAAAAACAGTCCTGATCGACTCTCTCCAGTAATTAACAACCTCGTTTATTAATGATTGTAGAAAGGCAAAGTCTATCATAATACTGCCTCACCTTATGAACTAGGCCGGCATTTAAAATATGGATTATTGATATATGGTAGGTTAGCATTCGTATGGCTGCAGTTTGCATTTGCTCCCTCGTTTGCCCTTTGCTCACTATTCGAGTGATGGCCCTCACCAGAAGATTGATCTACCCTAACATCCAAACTGCCAGCATCGGCTTGCACAACAACGCTAAAATCAGATACATAAGGAGAAAGAACCGATTTGAGCCTGTTAATAACCTTAAAGCTTTGCTCGTCAGATGTCTCACGAAGAAGTATCATGTATTCCTTATCCTTCGATTTGGTGATGAAGTCAGACTTCCTAAGCAAATTAATAAGCTGCTGGACAAAGAAGCGCTCGTTATCCTTCCCCTTAACATTGTCAACCACAGCCCTGATTAGGCTATATTTCCTGCCATGGCGCTCGGCAAGCTTTCGTTCTGAAGCTAAAACAGCTTGAAAGCTGGCAAGCTCAAGAAAGTTTCTATATCTATACTGAAGAAGCTGGTCACGCAGAGATTTGTGCTCTTGTATAATAATCACATATTCATGAATTGCAATCTCCCGTGCCTCTGAAAGCGGAAACTTGCGTTGGCAGCGAAAGCATATTGCTTCTTGCGGGAAAGCCTCTGATGTAAATCCACACTCACTACATTTCTCAATGCTGGCCGGCCTATCAAAGTCCACACCAACATGGATAAGCTTTTTCTTGCATTTTACGCACCAAAGTTCTCCATCCCTAAACGCCTCCTGCTCAGTAAAGACAGCTCCGCACGGGTAATGATGAATAACGGTTTGGCTTTGTATCTCAGCGCTGCCACACTCAGGACATGCTTTTCTAATATTTAGGTACGCCCCGCCACAGTAAGGGCAGGTGGAAATAACCTCTCGCACTTTTCTTGATAATATGCCCTGATCTACAAGGTCTTCAAGAGCATCCCGCTCCTCTCCTTCCTCATAATCTTTGAAGAAGGGGCGTGCTAGCGGCCAAGTAAAACCGTATTTAGAATTAAGGCTTGGCTTCATTGTTATGGTACGGATATTTCTTGTCATTGCAAATGCAAGAAGCCTTGTCTCAGGCATAGAAAGAATTTCGTCTGTTAGATTTAAATACTTTACCGCTTCATTAAGCTGATTGGAGAGCATTTTTATGGAGTTCCAGGGAAAAGTATATATATCGGAAAAATAATCAGCCAAATTTGACCAATTGTAAGCATTCGGATCATCAGCATCCATAAGAGCAACAAACGCCGGTTTTAAAGCAGTGTTGACCTGCGCTCTCCAATTAAATACAGCTTGGGAGCAGCTTTCCGCATCTTTATATATAAATATACCGCCGCCTAGATTAGCAACGTTAGGCGGCTCTGCCCAGGTGAGTTTGATGCCATAGGTATTAATGCCTAAAAGCTCCGCTGGTGCAAGGTCGCTATACAGACGATACTCTTCTTCCACCTCACGCCCTCAGCCTTCCTAACCTATGCCCTAGGGAGGCTCTCTATTTATTTTTACCCTAGAACAATATGTCCAGCCTTTTTCTTTTTTATCGGCTAAACCATACTCTCCTAAAGCAATAAACAGCCACCTTTTGCAGGCTTAAGATGCAAGCTCAATGATTAAATCCGTCAGAATGGCGTCGGGAGGTTGAAGGCTTGATTTTAAAGAAATATCTGCTTTAAGCAGGTACTCAAAAGCTCTCTTTAACTCACTGGTTGAGAAATTTCGGCTTTGCTCTCTATATTTTGCTACCACAAAGTAAGGAAGCTTTTTGCCCCCTTCGCCTGTTAAGTGCTCGACAAGGTACTTGTTGTCATGCCCTTTTTCTGTCCATATCTTAACTCTTAAAACAAGGCGGAAGTGTCTTGATATCAGATTTAAAATCCCAATCGGTGATTCTTTTTGCAAAAGAAGGCCATCTAAAATCTCAATTGCCTTTGCAATATTTCGCTCACCAATGCTATCAACCAGGTCAAATACGGAAATTTCTACAGACTTGGTTATCATTGGCTCTATATCTAAGGGATCTATTATTCGCTCAGAGTCATGGAACAAGCTAACTTTTTCAATTTCAAGGCTCAACCTTTGAAGGTCAGATCCAACCATGTGGATTAGGTGCCTTGCAACGTTATCCGAGACAATCTTACCTCTCTCCGCGAACTGGTTTTTTATCCAGGCAAGCGGACTACCACCCAGCTTATATTCAGCAACCTCCCCGTTTTTCTCAACTGCCTTATATAACTTACTTGCTTTATCTATCGACTCAGCAACTAAAACCAGGCAGGTTGTAGGAGAAGGGTTTTCCACGTAACCAGCTAATTTTGATATCTCATCTTTAGGAAGCTTATCAACTTCTTTAACAATGACTAATCGCTTCTCAGACATAAACGGCAAGGTATTTGCTGCTTGAATTATTTCCTGAGCAGTGCTTTGCAAACCGTTGAATTGATCAAAATTAAAATCAAGGTCTAGCTGGGCTGATAATCTCTTTTTTAGGCGTGCAAGCGCATCATCTATCATCTTTTTATCGCCATAGATGAGATATACTGGCTTTAAAGGTTTTGGTTTTTGGATCTTTTTTGCCATTGCTGTTCCTCATTCCTCGAAACTCCGACCGCAGACCGCTACTCTTTATTTGAGATTGCCAGAGCCTGTTGCGAGGCACTGAAAGTGCCGTGGCAA
>JASEIR010000174.1:735-3974 GCA_030017355.1 Actinomycetota bacterium | reverse complement strand
TGCTGATATGATGTGGAAAAAGCCCCTTCTAAAAATGGCTAGTGCACTATCATATGCATCAACTTGCGAAAGGGCAATTGCTGTTATCACAAAAGTTAGAAGTATGGTTGCTGCAAATGACTTTACTTCGGTATTTTTAAACATCTCTCGTCTGTTGCCCAAAAAAAGTGCATAGTGAAGCGCAAAGTTTATGCCGCCTGCTACCATGATTGGTATTGCTACAAACTCATAGATAGAGCTATGGTAATAAACAAAGCTCTGGGACTGGGGCGTAAAGCCCCCTGTATCAAACCCGGCCATAAAAACAGTTACACCGTGAAAGAGCGCTTTTAAGGATGGGATGCCGATAAACCAACCGGCTGCCCAAAGAGAAGCCACTCCTATTCCAAAGAAAAGAAATGTAATCATCCAAATGGTACGTGCAGTATGGATTAAATTTGGTACTATTTTCTCCTCGCGTGCCTCGCCCATGTACATACCATAGATTCCTGCCGAGCCCCCGGCCATCAGAGTGAGCACCACCACAACAATTCCTTGTCCACCGATAAACATCGTAAGGTGTCGCCAAAAGTTATGCCCGTACGAAAGATGGTCAAGATCCTGGGCAAGCGAGAGGCCTGTTGTTGCAAAGCCGCTCATTGCCTCAAACATAGAATCAAGAAATGAGCCAAAGTGGCCACTTAGGTATAGCGGCACAGCACCAAAAAACATTGCAGCAAGCCAGGCAATTGGAACCACTAAGACGCCATGTGTTAAGCCCAGGTCTTTTTTTGTGCGGCATGTAATCTGCAAAACACGGCCAACAATAAAAGCAAGACTAGAGCCTATAACAAAATCGATTGCAGGGCTCCATTCACTATTAAAAAGGGATATAGCAAGTGGTATAAGCATGATAAAGCCAATGCCGAGGATGAGTTTGCCTATATAAAATCCGATGATTTTAAGATCTATTGCCCTTGGCCTAAGCAGCACCTAAAACCACCTCAGAACCAGGGCACTAATGATAAAAGCTATAACAGCTAGAAAAATGCTAAATAGCAGCTCTGTTGCCATGCCAGAAGCATATTGAACAAATCGCTCGGGTAGATGCATCTTCCTAGCCACTGGATCTACCTCTCTCCAGCTAAAATATCTCGAAGCGCCTGCTCGTTGTCGGGAACTGTAAGAGCAATTACGGCATCTCCTGCCTTAAGGATTGTATTTCCTCTTGGGATTATTACCTCATCATCTCGGATAACCGAGACCAAAACTACTTTCTTTGGAAGTTTTATATCGACAAGCTTTTTCCCATCAATCGGGGTGTTGCGGGGAAGGTCCATTTCCACCAAAACTAAATTGCCTTTCTGCAGTGCCTGAAGCGTTATGATGTCGCCAATGGTTGCTTCTTTTTCGATGAGACTAGTAATAATGGTCGTGCTAGATAGGGCATTTATGCCAAGCGCATGAAATATCCGTTCATTTCTTGGATCATTTACCCTGGCAACAGCCTTGGGTATGTTAAAGCCCTCTGTCGCAAGTTGGCACATGACAAGATTATCGTCATCGTCTCCGGTGACCGCAGCAAGAACATCGGCTCGCTCTGCTCCCGCTTCTTCCATATACTTTACATCACAAGCATCACCATTGATGACTAGCACGTTATCAGTGCTCTCGGCTATACGTGCGCACTTTTCAGCGCTTTTATCAAGCACAACAACGGCATGCCCTCTGTTTGCTAGCTTTCTTGCAAGCGAAGAGCCAACCTTGCCTCCGCCTCCAATTATGATATACATGAACTATCTTCCTCTAATCCTCAATAGAAAGGGAGACCAGGTCTCCCACTTTCATAAAGATATCTACGTTATAAAGTGCTCTTATCTTCTCGGTTGCCTCAATGCTTACCACTGCAATTATTGTATCGCCTGAGAAAATCTTGGTGTCAGAAGAGACAATGATGGCTTCGTTATTCCTGATAATTTCAACCAGCCTGAATTGGTTTGGGATTTCTATCTCAGCCACCTTTTTGCCAACAAGAGCTGGCGTGGCCTTCATCTCGGTAAACCGTGTTTTTTGATTGAGGCTCTCTTCTACAGCAAGGTCGTGGCCAAGTATGCGATCGCGCACTCTTTTAGCAACTAGCGTTGTCCCACAGATAGTCTCAAGCCCAAGCCTATGATAGGTTTTCTCACGATCAGGATAGTAAACCCTCGATATCACCTTGGGTACATCATACAGCTTCTTTGCTACTTGACCAGCCATTATATTTGTGTTATCAAGGTTGGTTACAGCAGCAAAAACATCTGCTTTCTCGATGCCTGCCTTCTCAAGAACACGCTCATCAAAGCCATTTCCAACTATGGTCAAGCCGTTAAAGCCTGAGCCCAGGCGACGAAATGAATCTGCGCTTGAGTCAATTACTACTACGTCATGGCCCTCATTCGAGAGCATTGTCGCAAGCTGGGCTCCAACACGCCCACACCCGCACACGATTATGTACACAGCCAGCCTCCAGAGAGTTCATTCGTAGAAAATCATAATCCCTTGCCCCCGCTCAGTCAACGGCACTCGCGGCATTAAAAGCCTATTCACTTCTCTCGAAATACCAAGCCCCAATAGCAAGCATAAGTGCGCCAAAAAAGAATACTATCCCTAAATCCAGCCAAAGCGGAAAGATTTGAATGCCCACCATGACTTGCCGAAGCGCATCAACACCATAGCTTAATGGATCTATCTGAACCAAAACCTGCATCCAGGAGGGTAGCTGCCCATTTATCGGAAACATTGCTCCTGATAAAAAGAATATGGGCAGAAGCAAAAAATTTACGACAACCTGAAAGCCTTCGTGCGTGCTCATTTTTGCAGCTATAAAAATACCAAGAGAGGTCATAGAAAATGCGACTATAAACATTATTGCAAATGCGCCCAGCAGCTGAAGTAGTGTAAACTTAAGCCCAAGAACTGGTGCAACAAGAAGAACTATTGTCCCTTGTATAACAGCAACGGTGCTGCCACCAAAAGCTCTACCAATTGCAACCGACCAGCGGGGTATTGGAGCAACCAGAACTTCTTTTAGGAATCCAAACTCTCTATCCCATATTATTGTGACCGCTGAAAATACCGAAGTAAACAGGATAGACATCGAGATAATGCCTGGATATATGAAGCGAAGATATGCTGGGTCTCCACCCCTAACAAAGGCTGTTGAAAGGCCCATCCCTAAAACAAATAACCAAAGAAGTGGCTGGGCTGCCGAGCTTATT
>JASEIR010000174.1:0-725 GCA_030017355.1 Actinomycetota bacterium | reverse complement strand
ATTATTCTTGGTCTATCCCGCAAAAACCTTGTAATATCCCTCAGCCATAAAGTATAGATACCAACTAATGCTGCCTTCATGTAGTGCGCCTCCTTCTTGAGCGCACACGAGCTTTAACCTGGTCCCATCCTTCCCATTTCTCATCCCTTATTTTGCGGCCGGTTAGATTTAGGAAAACATCCTCAAGTGTTGGCTTTCTTAGCGACACCATGTTAATTTTCGTTTCGAGCGTTTTTATAAGTATTGGCATAAAACGCTCTCCGTTCTCAACTTGAAGTGATAGCTCTCCGTTTATGGTTTTTGCTTGCAAATTAAGCTTGTTGGCTATCTCTTTTGCCGCTTTCTCATTATTCTCAGTAGATAGGGTAATGACCTCCCTGGCAATACCCTCCTTAAGCCTTTCCGGTGTATCAAGTGCAATGATCTCGCCATGGTCTATTATTGCAATGCGGTCGCAGTTTTCCGCCTCGTCCATATAATGCGTTGTTAAAAAGATAGTGAGGCCAATTTCCGCTTTAAGCTGGTGGACATATTCCCAAATGTGATGCCTGGTTTGAGGATCAAGGCCAAGAGTTGGCTCATCTAAAAATAGGACTTTAGGCCTGTGAAGAAGACCCCTTGCCAACTCAAGCCTTCTTTTCATGCCTCCTGAGAAGGTCTTTACCAAATCATGTTGCCTTTTCTCAAGCTCAACAAGCTCTAGAACCTCTGCAATGCGCTTTTCC
>JASEIR010000173.1 GCA_030017355.1 Actinomycetota bacterium | reverse complement strand
GATTCCTACTTCCTCAGCCTCTAGGTCAACATCAAGCTCTTCATCAATTGCACCGTCGTCGCTCATGTCGATTATCTCAACGCCGATGTTGAACAGATACGAATAAATGTTATCTATCTGCTCGCTTGTCAGGTCAACCATCTGCAAAGCATCGTTGATCTCATCAGATGTAAGGATGCCCTTTTCCTGCCCCTTCTCAATTAACTGTTTTACTTCTGCTATTTCAAGCTCGTTTATGCGGGTATTCACCCTTGACTTTCCTCCAATCAAATCTTAAAAAACTATCTTGTTCCTTAAAAACTATCTTGTTCGGCTTTGCCTAAGTTGGTAGCTCTTTGCTTCAAGCGCCATTAACTCTGCAAACAACAAATCGTTTGCTTCATCGCTACGATCTGATGCAGATTGAAGCTGCTGCTTCAATCTATTTATTTGACGTCTATAATGAAATTCCTTGAGGGTTATCAAAATATCCTCAAAATATTTGGGAATATCTTTCTCCTCATAGTCCGGCTCGGCCATGTACAATTCTGTTGCTTTTGCCGCCAGTTCCTCATCAAGATCGCCAAGCACAGACGCGTCAAATTTACCCGCGCCCAACCGCTTTAAAACTGTAAATATTTGCGCGTGAGCTGCGGAAACGAAGTAAGTGTTATCTATTTCTTCAGGGATTTTCTCCCTAACCTCCGGGTACTTTAGCACCAGATGAAGAAACAGCCTCTCGGTCTTTTCCTGCGGATCAAGCGTTGCTGCCTTTGCCTCACCTCGTATTGCCGAGCTCTTCTTATACATTGCGTTAAACTTAATTATCAACGCTTCTTCATCAAGCCCTATTCTTTGTGCGACTTTGCTTAAGTATTCTTTCTGCGAAGTTGGATGGTTAAGAGTTGCGATGAGCTTAAAACATGCCACTGCTGCCTGCTCTTTTTGCTTAACCTCACTGATATTATATTTATCAATCTCTCTAGTCAAGTAGAAGTCAAAAAACGGCTGTGCCGAATTAATTAGCTCGCTAAATGATTTGGCACCCTCTGATTTTATAAAATCAGCAGGATCAAGGTTCTGCGGTAAGACAACAACTCTGACGTCAAGCCCTGAAGTACTGCTTTTCTTCTCCAGGTCTGATAAAACCTTCATTCTTGGAAGTTTAAATTCCGAAAGATAAGAGCTAGCGCTTTCTGCTGCTTTCATCCCAGCTGCATCTGCATCAAATACTAAGACGATGCGCTCTGCAAATCTTTTTAAAAGCTCGACGTGCTCGGCTGTAAAAGCTGTTCCAAGAGTTGCAACTGCGTTCCCGATACCTGCCTGCGCTAAAGCTATTACATCGGTATAGCCTTCGACAACCAGAACGCTACCGGTTTTAACTATGTCGCTCTTTGCAAGATTCAAGCCATAGAGCAATGAACTTTTATGATACACCCTTGTCTCGGGTGAATTCAAGTATTTAGGCTGCCCACTACCAAGAATTCTGCCACCAAAAGCAACAATTCGACCTCTAACATCGGCTATGGGAAACATAAGCCTTCCGCGGAATCTATCATAGTAGCCTTTGGTTCCTTTAATAGTAAGTCCAGCCTCCAGCAGTTCCTCTTTAGAGAACCCTTTTTTACTAAGATAATTGCTAAGAGAATTCCACGTCTGTGGTGCCAGCCCTAGGCCAAACCTCTTTACAACATCGTCACTAAAACCTCTCTTCTTTAGATAAATGCGCCCGCGCGCACCCTCCGGCGTTTTCATTAAAATATACTGGTAAAACTGAGCGGCCATGCGGTTGGCCTCAAGAATCCGGTTTGTCTTTGATGATTTTGGCTCTTTTACTGCTTCGTAATTAAGCTTGTACCCGATTCTATTGGCAAGAACCTCTACGGCTTCTGGAAATTCAAGGCGGTCCATCTTCATTATAAAAGTAAAGACATTTCCGCCTTCGCCACATCCAAAGCAATGGTATAGCTGAGAAGATGGGTCAACCTTAAATGATGGCGTTTTCTCTTGGTGGAAAGGACATAAGCCCCAAAAAAGTTTTCCCTTCTTCTTCAGCGCAACAACTTCGGAAATAACTTCAACTATATCGTTGCGTTCTCTTACAATATTAATGTCTTCTTCTTTTATCCTGCCGTTCATCAAACCATCCAAGCCTTTGGAACAAAATGTTCTTCAAAAGTCTTTATTGCGTAGCGATCGGTCATGCCTGCGACATAATCGCAAACTCTAACCGGTAGTTCGCCCAAATCAGCCGGCTGAAATTCTTTAGGGAGAAGCTCTGGATTATCTAAAAACATAAAGAATAAGCTTTGGATTACGTTTTTTGCTTTATCGTTTTCAGACCTTGCCGCTTTCCCCAAATAAACTCTCTCAAACAGAAACTCGCGCAGCTCAAGCATTGCCTCCATAAAATCGGGGCTCATAGAAATAATATTCTTCCCCCTGCTGTAGTTCACTAGATTAAGGACCATATTGTTAATCCGTATTCCATGACGATCCCCTAAAATTTTATTTAATCGCTCTGGAATTTCTTTTTCATCAAGAATACCAGCTCTTGTAGCATCATCGATATCGTGATTGATATAGGCTATCCTATCTGCGATTTTTACTACCTTTCCTTCCAGCGTCTCGGGATCAACATCTCCCGTATGGTTCAGAATGCCATCGCGAACCTCCCAGGTAAGATTCAACCCCTTCCCGTCGTATTCTATTACATCAACCACCCTGAGACTCTGCTTGTTATGGTGAAACTGCTCTGGCACGTTTTGGTAGCCACGCTTCCTTAATTCCTGAAAAACCTCACTTAAAGCCTCTTCCCCAATATGGCCAAACGGAGTATGCCCCAAATCATGCCCTAGAGCGATAGCTTCCGTCAGGTCCTCATTTAGCTTAAGAGCCCGTGCTATTGTCCTTGAAATCTGACTTACTTCAAATGTGTGGGTTAATCTTGTCCGGTAGTGATCCCCTTCAGGTGCAATAAATACTTGAGTTTTGTTAATGAGACGCCTGAAAGCCTTGGAATGAATTATTCTGTCACGGTCGCGCTGATAACATGTTCTTAAAGGACATGGCTCAATTGGTTTTTCTCTTCCCTTGGTCTCAATACTTCGCTTTGCGCCTTTAGCTAAAAAATCTATTTCATGACGTTCGGTTATTTCCCTTGGGGTTAATGGCCTTTGCTTCATTTCATCACCGACAACACTAGTATTTACCCTTTACATTCCTCAACCAAACGTAGTCCAATAATGCGGGCGCTCTTTATGGCTTCGGTGTCATTTTCAGCAGGCTTTTGCGCGCAAACACCGTGGTGCCCGACACTCATCGACAAAGACGAATCAGAAACTACAGTCATACCATGAACCATCATTATATCATGAAGAGCTCTTACTGTAGTCTCTTGGCCACCAAAACGGGACGATCCTACGGAAACTGCAGCACCAACTTTACCAACCAGCGCTTTTTCTTTTCTTAAGCTCCTGCTTTTATCAAAAATCGCCTTTAGTTGAGCCGATACTGTCCCAAAATAAACAGGGCTTCCCAATACTATAGCATCAGCCTTTGAAATGGTTTTAAAAGCTTCTTCTAGCTTGGTTCCCTCATAGCAATCGCCGATGCATGGCGTGCTACACGCTTCGCAATAAGGTTTTTCTTGGCCTTCAAGTATTTCCATGGAGTGAAGAAGCTCTGTTTTTGCTCCTGCTTCCTCTGCTGCGTTTAAGACCTGTCTTAGCAAAAAAGCAGTATTGCCGTCCTTGTTCGGGCTTCCATTAATAGCAACTACATAGATCTCTTTCATGCAAACACCTCGCGAAATAGAGTTGATTTAATATTTCAACGCATACCATAATTTTCCTGCAAGAGCGGGGGTTTAATTACCTTAAAGTTTCAATATTCTCAAGAACTTGATCGATTTGTAGCTGCAACTTCAGAAGTTTGCTAATTAGGGTCTCTAATTCAGCTGGCTTTATATCTTCCAGGCGGTAGTTATTCATGGCAAGCAAGAGCTGTTTGAAACCAAACCCTATTTCACCTATTGCT
>JASEIR010000172.1:708-4079 GCA_030017355.1 Actinomycetota bacterium | reverse complement strand
GTGGCTGAACCGCAGGCCGTTAGACAAATGAGGGAAAATACTATGACTTTTGAGTTTGATGGCGAAAAATACAAGAAGGCGTCAAGTCATCAAAAAGAATGGAGTATCTTGCCGATGATACATTAAAACGCTCTTTCCGTGACTTAGTAGTTGATAAAATGATAAAAGAAACATTGCAAGAGAATGGGTCTTGTTTTGAAGCCTTTAGACGAGTCAACCTTTTTGCAAGAAAGTAAGTACTGTCTAACAAATCACTGCATAGCGCGCATAGGGGACATTGCTATGGATATTATGGATAATACCCATATTATTCTATAAGGAAGGCATTGATAGCCTAGCAAACCATATCAACCATAGCAACGTCCTCTAGTTTCCACCAACTACAGAAGCTATAATCTTTGCCACTTCTGCTCTCGTAGCGGTATTGTTAGGCTTAAATGTGTTATCTGAATAACCGCTTATAATTCCTGCCTTTATACAAGAATTAATGTAATCTTTGGCCCAGGAAGTGCCTATATCTTTTAATGTTGCACCATTTTGCTTGCTTTCAGGGGCTAGGTTTAGGGCTTTGCTTATAATTTTGGCAATTTCTGCCCGCGTTATGCTTTTGTCTGCTTTAAAAATGTTACCCTCGTATCCACTAATTATTGCCCGAGATTTAACGGTTTCAATATATTTGTAAGCCCAATGGTTTTTAGTAATATCTTTAAAGGAGGGGTTGCTGGGCTCTTCGAGCTTCCAGTTTTTGGCAAGACAGATCATTACTGCAAATTCTGCTCTCGATACAGGATTATTTGGCCTAAAAGTTTTATCCGGATAACCTTTAATAATGCCTTTTGTAGCTAGCTCTGTAACAAATTTGTTATACCAGGTGTTATCTGGAACGTCGGCAAAAATACCTGGCCTAAGTGCTGTGTTAAGTGTAGCTTCTAGCTCAGACGACTTCTGACTTTCGTTTCCTGATTTATCTACTGCGCTGATGCAGTAAATGTATGTCGTCCCAGCGCTGGCTGTCATGTCTTTATATTGTGCTTCTGCAATGAGGCTGGTGTTTATTTTAGTAAAGCTTGCAGTCCCCTTTAATTTTCTATACACGTTGTAGCCTGCAAGGTCTGTTTCTTTATTTGCTGTCCAGCTTAATTGAATTGCATCTTTACTTGATACTAGTTTTAAAGCTTGTGGGGCTGCAGGAGGTGTGTTGTCCGCCTGCACGGTAAAGCTAAATGCATACTGAGCAGCAAAGGAGTTATTTGCTGTATCTTTTACCGCATTAGCTGGGATGATGACCGTATAGGTGGCTCCAGGAATAAGGTCATTTGCTGGATCAATTGTAAGCACTTTGTCTTTTATGGTTTTGCTTGCAGTTATACTATTGTTGTTGGAATCTTTTATAACAATACTGTCAAAGGCGGAGCCAGCCTGGACATTTTCATTAAAAGTGACGGTTATCGTAGTCTCTTTTGCCACACTAGCTGCATTGTTGGAAGGACTGGTGCTGCTTACTGTTGGTGCAATTGTATCTGCCTGCACGGTAAAAGCAAGGGTAAATTGATTTGCTAAAGTATTGTTTGCTAAATCTTTTACTGCACCGCTTGGTATGGTTACTGTATATGAAGTGCCGTAGCTTAAATCAGCTGAGGGATAAATTGTAAGCACATTGCCATTTATACTTTTGGCAATATTTATTGAATTGTTTTTATTGTCTTTTACGGTAATGCTTTCATAAGCAGAGCCCGCGATAATATTCTCGCTAAAGGTTACAGTGACTGTTTTATCTTTTGGCACGTCTTTAGCGTTATTTGAAGGGTTGGTAGAGATTACTGTTGGAGGTGTGACATCTTGAGTGGTAAAGCTAAATGTATACTGAGCAGCAAAGGAGTTATTTGCTGTATCTTTTACCGCATTAGTTGGGATGATAACTGTATAAGTTGTTCCTAAACTAAGATCGCTTACAGGATCTATTGTAAGTGTTCGCCCGTTTATAGCTTTATTAAACTCTACAGGTTGATTGTTGGCGTTTCTTAATGTAATTAAACTATAGGCTGTTCCAGCTGCCACATTTTCACTGAATGTAATAGTAATCGTTTTATCCTTTGCCACCCCGTTTGTATTATTTTCAGGGCTGGTTGCAGTTATTATGGGAGGGGTTAAGTCGATGCTTGTTGGGCAACTAAAAACGCCATTGCCCCATGAGCCGGCAAAGACAATGCTGTCCTGGGCAAAACTGGGTGAAATAGCAAGCGACGGAATGGTTGTATTGGTAAGCCCGGAGTTCATCTGGCTCCAACTGGTCCCGCCATCAGTTGACTTGTAAACTCCTTGGCTGTAAGTACCTGCAAAAACAGTGCTGTCTTGAGCATAATTTGGAGATATGGCAAGCGAAAAAACTTCAGTGCCTGCTGGGCCAGCCTGATTCCAATTTTGCCCACCATCAGTTGACTTAAAGTCGTCAGCGAAAACAGTATTGCTTGAGACATAATTAGGGGTAACTACTAGTGATGCTACATTTAAATCTGTAAGGCCATTATTGGTTTGGCTCCAGCTTGCTCCTCCATCGGATGATTTATACACCCCGCCGCCATTTGTTCCGGCAAAAATGGTTTGGTCAGAAATATAGCTTGGTGAAATAGCAAGTACGTTTACATACGCACCTGCCAAACCACTCTGGCTCCAACTGGTCCCGCTATCGTCTGATTTATATACACCCTGCCCATAGGTTCCAGCAAAAATAGCTTGGTCTGAAGCATAGTTTGGCGAGATAGCAAGCGAGCTAACATCAGCTCCGCTTAGATTGCAGCGGCTCCAACTGGTCCCACCATCAGTTGATTTATAAACACCCCATAGGTGCCAGCAAAAAGTGTGCGGTCAGATGAATAGTTTGGAGAAACAACAAGGGCAAATATATAATAGCCATTAAGGCCACTTTGACTCCAGCTTTGTCCTCCGTTTGTTGATTTATAGATTCCATTACCATTGGTTCCAGCAAAAATTGTTTTATCTAATGCGTAATTAGGAGAAATGGCAACAGCATTTACAATGGTATCAGTTGGGCCATTTGTGACCCATTCGCCTACTCCTGAAAGGGCAGTGGAAGGGGCGGCTAAATCAATATAAGTTATAGCAAGAATAAGCAAGAATACTTTTAAACGGGTTGCCATATTTCTACCGTTCTTTCTACAACAAAAGCATAAATCCTTTTACATGGCATTGTGTCATTACACAATAAGTTATCGGTAAAGATAAAAATTTATTAAACCGGTAGCAATATTTCCTGAGCATTTTTAGGCTACAAATTATCGACTTTGGGATCTTGCATTCGGGGCGATAAACTTTTACGTTTTTCTACCGATAGAAATACCAAAATACTGTTA
>JASEIR010000172.1:0-698 GCA_030017355.1 Actinomycetota bacterium | reverse complement strand
TAAAAACAAATTTAATGTTTTTATTTCAAGCCACGAGCTGGGTTGGGGGAAGAGCTTTGAGTGAACTTAAGATTAATCTTTTAGATCTTTCAATGTGTATATCGGATGCGGTTGATTTAGTTAATAAGGCAGTTGCCAATCACCATAGACAGGTTGCTTACATAGCATATTGCATAGGAGGCGAGCTAGGCCTTTCAGAAGAGCAGCAAAGTGAGCTTCTTTTAGCTGGTGCGCTACATGATATTGGTGCTCTATCTCTTAAAGAAAGACTATACATGCTGAACTTTGAAGTCGACCATCCACATGAACATGCTGCAATAGGTTACCGCCTTTTGAAAATATTTCAACCATTTTCTCAGATAGCAGAAATTATTCGAATGCATCATGTGGCCTGGAATAACGGGGCGGGATTAGAGTTTTCAGGAAAAAGCGTCCCGGTTGCAAGCCATATTCTGCATTTAGCTGACCGTGTTGCTGTATCTATCAAGAAAGACCAGGAGATACTTTCCCAGGCTGATCGCATTTGCAAAAAGATTATAGAACGCTCTGGCAAAATGTTCATGCCAGAAGCAGTGGATGCTTTTCTGAGGCTTGCCTGCAAAGAGAGTTTTTGGTTTGATTTGGTATTAAAGTCTACAGGAGCAGTTTTGCCCCAAATTTTACCTCGAAATATGAGCCAATCAAAAGCAGCAATAACG
>JASEIR010000171.1 GCA_030017355.1 Actinomycetota bacterium | reverse complement strand
CCCCCGCTTGCGGGGGAGGGTGTAGGGTGGGGGTCAGGGGAGGGTGAAGCGGTCTTGAATCTCCGGCCCGCTCATTCGCCCGTATTCCGCCTCCTGCTTATTTTCACCCCTTTCTCAAGGGGAGAGGACTTAGTCGCCTCTCCCTCGAGAGGAGGGCTAGGGTGGGGGTAAGAAGGAATTTTGCAAAAATTCCTTCTCATGTACAATTGTTGTGGTAGAATGATTTGATAACGGCAATACGGTAGGGGGTATATATGCCAAACGTCTCTGATATTAGCTTGTTAATGGCTTTTGCGGCAGGTTTTATATCTTTCATTTCGCCATGTGTTCTTCCTCTCATCCCAGGTTATTTGTCTTTCGTATCCGGAGTATCCATTGATGAGCTTGGCGAGGCTGCTGCTAAATCAAGAGCTAGAGTTCTTGCTGCAACACTTCTTTTTGTCGCAGGCTTTGCCATTGTTTTCATCTTATTGGGAGCTTCAGCAGGCCTTACTGGATCATGGCTTATTTCATACAAATCAATCCTTACCAAGATCGCAGGCATAGTAATAATTATATTTGCGCTTTTTACCATGGAAATAATAAAGATCCCTCAGCTATATGGAACAAAAAGACTTCAATTTAGCAAGCAAAGGTTTGGGATCTGGGGAGCCCTTCCCCTTGGTGCGGCATTTGGGTTTGCTTGGACCCCTTGCGTGGGGCCAATCCTTGCCTCGATCTATGCAGTGGCCATGACAAGCCAGAGTTTTAATCAAGGAATAATGCTTCTGAGCGCTTATGCCCTCGGTCTAGGAATTCCCTTTATAGCAACAGCCCTCTTCTTTAATACTGCGCTTAGTGCTTTTAAATGGATAAAAAGCAACTATCGAGTAGTAAATATTGCTAGCGGCCTCCTGCTGCTTGCAATGGGTGTTCTCATTCTCACTGGTCAGATGCAAGTTTTAAATAGATTGATTCAAAGTCTATAAAATCTAGGGACTGCAAAAATCAGATCCTCTAGACAGCCTCTAGATATTCAAAATCTTCAAAAACCAGTCTTTCAAAATCCAGAGCTTTAAAAACCTCAGTGATTTTTTGCAATTTACCCGATGCATTTACCCGATGCCATCCTGGGTAGTGTAACCCCCCCATCTGTAATCCTGAGGCGGAGGCATTAGCCGAAAGCCTACTCTATCCATCTGTCATCCTAGATGATGCAACCTACCACCTGTCATCCTGGGGCATCAACTCTCTTTAATGTCATCCTGAGGCGTAGGCGTTAGCCGGAGCCGAAGGATCTAAATCGTATTTTCTAACTTCTTAACCCTTAAACCACGCCCTGCTTAAGTCTTTCCACCCAGGGTTAAACAATTCTATCAGTTCGATCTTTTTACTTCTAGTCCAACCCTTGATTTGTTTCTCTCTTTCAATTGCACTGACCACATCATCTGTCACCTCATAATAGATCAATTGATCGATATTGTACTTTTTTGTAAACCCCTCAATTAATTTGTTCTTATGTTCAAAGATACGACGCTCTAGGTTATTTGTAACGCCTACATATAAGGTTCCAGATTTATTGGTTATTATATACACGTAGTATTGATTCATGGATAGAATAATTTGCTGCCATGACTAGGAAACCCTTGAAAATCTGTAGAAATGATGAAAATATTATTTAGATTCTTCGCCTCCGCTAACGCTCCGGCTCAGAATGACAGCGGGAGATATACCCGTCTTCCGCTAACGCTTTCGGCTTATGAATGACAGAAGGGGTGCTCTGCCCTTCGCTATCGCCTCCGCCTCGGAATGACAGCTATCAATGGCTAAAAGCATCGAACTGCAAAATCTCTGAACTTAGAAATATACCGCCTACTTACCCTACATTGGAAAAATTTGCTTGACAATTCCATGCATTATGAAAATATAATATAAGGGGCTTTGTCATAGTATTCTGGAATCGTCTTAATTGTTCCATGGTCCTATCCAGCCTAAAATCAATCGGTGAGTGTCAAGCTGCTCTGAAGATGAGATATCAAGCGGTTTGTATGAGTTTTTTCGTTAACTGAAAAATTAAATTCTAAAGTTGCCAAAACATTCGCCGATTAACTGTCTATGATACGAATCAGGACTACGGATTCAGGATGGTTACTTGATGCAATTACCTAACTTAAGAGAAATGGACCCTAAAAGAAAAAGGTTTCTTTTATACTCCGCAGCCGCATTGGTTGTCTTTATAGTTGCAGGCATGGTTTTTGGGAATGCGATGGTAAACCGCTACCAAACCTGCCTGATGTGCCACGAGATGACAGATGCAGTAAAAACATGGCAGGGCTCATCCCATGAAAAGATAGCCTGCACAAATTGCCACCATAAGGAACCCGGATATTATGGTTTCATCCTTGGTATCCCTCATAAGATCACAGATGGAATAACCCACATAACGGGCGAATATAGTTTACCTATTAAGGCTAAAGAGCGCATCGAAAGCAAAGTTTGCCAGCGCTGCCATGTTAAATGGCGAAATGTATCGCCTTCTGGTGATTTAATAGTCCCCCATAACAAACACTTTGAAGAAAGAGGAATTCCGTGCGTTAGGTGCCACTATGGCGTAGCTCATGGCGCACAACTTGAAGGCAAGTTTATTCGAAGGCCAGCTATGGAAATCTGCTTAAGTTGCCACGGCGGAGGCCAAAAATCAGCCGCAACTTATTACGCGCCTACTTTAACATGCAAGAACTGTCATACAGAAAAGGCCGTTCCAGATAGCCATAAGGATAAGAGCTGGTTTGCAATGCACAGCAAAGTAGCGACAGACCCATCTCACCCAGACCATGATTGTAGAAAGTGCCATGGTTGGACACCGTATTTCTGCAGCAAGTGTCACGCAAAGCGGCCAAGCACACACTATGGTGGCGTAAAGTGGAGGACTTATCACGCAGAGCGTGCTAGAGTTAATAAGAGCGGATGTCTGGTTTGCCATAACGCGGAAAACTTCTGTTACAGATGTCACGACCCATTTAAAGATGTGGAAAGGTAGATTAGACTGTGAGCAATGGTGCCGGTGGATTAGTAGATAAACTGAAAAATCTCTACCAGAACAATCCAAAGCTAATAAGGATTGCGATAGTAGTTGTGGTTGCCCTTGTGATATTCAGCTATGCGGCATTAGAGTTTACATCTAGGCCAGGCTTCTGCGTTAACTGCCATGAGATGAAGCCCGCATTTGATCAGTGGAAGACATCCGTCCATGCTGAGGTTACTTGCTATGACTGCCATATGGAGCCAGGTATAGTTAATCTGCTAACACATAAGATCAAGGCAATGAAAGAGCTATACTTGCACTTCACAGTTTACAACAAGCCTAACCCACCAAAAATCCATGCGAAAGAACTAAAACCAATTAACGAGGCTTGTGGAAAATGCCATTCATTCAAGAGAGAACTATCTTTCTCTGGAGATTTAAGGGTTCCGCACGAGCTGCATATACAGAAAGGCCTCCAGTGCCCAACCTGCCACTCAAGAGTGGTACACGGCGCACCTGAGGACAGAAAGCCAAAAATGGAAGTTTGCTTGACATGCCACGATGGCAAAAAAGCACCGGATAGATGTGGCGTGTGCCATACTAAAAAAGCAGTGCCTGATAACCACAAGAAGAGCAATTGGCTTCAAGTACACGGGCAGACATCTAAGACCATGAACTGCGGAAAGTGCCATAATTGGAGACCTGACTGGTGTATGTCGTGCCATAAGAAGAAACCTCAATCGCACTTGGTTCTCTGGAGAACCAACCACGGTAAGCATGCCGGACAGGGATGTAAGGCATGTCACCTGCCAAACTTCTGTATGCGGTGTCATGGAATACCGCCATTGGAATAAGGTTTTAAAAACGAGGTTAAAGTTTACAAACGGCCTATCAAAGGTAGGCCGTTTTTATTTCTCCCTCTATAGATCAATAGAGTAAGTTTAATAAGTAAAGAACGTCCCCACCGGAGACCCTACGGAAACCGGCTCACCCTCCCCTGACCCCCACCCTACACCCTCCCCCGCAAGCGGGGAGGGGCAGAAGAATGAAATCTATATACTGCCCTCCCCTCAAGGGAGGGGAAATACAGAGTCTAGCCTCCCCTCAAGGGAGGGGA
>JASEIR010000170.1 GCA_030017355.1 Actinomycetota bacterium | reverse complement strand
AAAAAGCTTTCCCTTCCAAGGGAGGGGGATTATAGAGAGAGTCTAGCCTCCCCTCAAGGGAGGGGAACAAAAACTGTCATTGCGAGGAGGCTGCGAAGCAGCCGACGTGGCAATCTCAAATAAAAAGCAGACCGGAGACCGGACTGCGGCCCTTTCAGGGCCTTGATTTTGAATTTTTCATTTTTAATTTTGAATTATTTTTCCCTGGACCCTGGCCTCTATCCTTTGATGGTGGTCGGCGGCCATTAATCCCTTGAACCCCAGGCCCTGGACCCTTAATCTTATTCCCTCTTACCTTATTTTCCTTAACCTGGCTATTAAACTCATTAAGTTTTTCCATTGTTCGCTTAATTTTAGATCTGGCACCTATTGGGGCTTTCTTTAATGTATCTTTTAAAACATTTTGATTTTTCTTAATAAAGCTATTTAGATGAGACTCAAATTCCTTACCAGCATTTTTAGCCGATGCCTTCTTTGCTGCTTCTATATCTTTTTCGACCTCATTTGCTAGTCTAGAATAGTTGTGATCGTCTTTTTTTAGTTTTGCCATCTCTTTTATTCTACTATCGGCTGCATTGAGATACATTTTGCTCTTTTTACTATTATCCCGTACTAGCATAATCCTTGCTTTTTCAACTGCAAGCTTTACGGGATAAAGGGGGCTGCCCGGCAAACTTTCTTCAGCCATTGCTATGGTTGCTCCACCCAATACAACAAAGACGAAAGTAATCGCTGCTACACGTAAAAGCACTAATCTCCAGCTAGCCTTTCTGCGAGGTATCTCCTTAATTGAAGGCAAGCGATCAATGCCTGTTTCCCAGTGTTTTTGCTCAACAGTTAGTAATAGCCGCTCTCTTGCTCGCTCTTTATTTCTTTTGTCAGGCATTATTTGCCCTGCTTTCCCCACTCTCAATATAGTAAAAAGCATCGGCTCGAGCTCCGATCGCATATCCCTATGCAAGAGTAAGCAATCTTCAGCTGTTCTCCTGCCACTTAATATATCCTCTATGCACCTATCCAATATTTCATCTATATCGCGCTTCACTGTAACTTGCTCCTAGGATTCTGCCAAGAGATTCTACTGCCCTATGCTGTAGAGCTTTAACTGCACCCACATTCTTACCAATTGCCTTAGCAACCTCTTCATTTGTCATTCCAGCAAAAAATCTCATAGCAATTACCTGCTGCTGCTCCCATGTAAGTGATCTAATCGCCTTGACAATCTCTCTTCTCTCAAGCTCCTGCATTGCTGATTGCTCAGGACTACAACCATCATCATGATTTACAATAGCTTCTTCAGCAATATCAACCGTCTCATACTTGTTCGACCTATAGTAATCAACAATGAGATTTGATGTGATTCTAAACAACCAAGATGAAAACGGGATACCGCGCCACTCAAACTCCGCAATCTTTTCAAGCGCCCTTAGAAAGGTCTGCTCAGCGATATCTTCAGCTTCATGCCGGCTACCTATCTTGCAGTAGGCAAACCTAAAAATCTTATCAAAGTATAGGTCATACAGCCGACCAAAAGCTTCTGTATCGTAGTTTTTTGCCCTTTCGATTATTTCTCTTAGGTTTAGTTCATCATCCATGAGTTCTAATCTTTTGCCTGTTATAACGGATTGACAACATACTTAGTGACGCTATAAGTGAAAATTTCTATTCCATTGTATTCATTTAATCCCAAGCTTAACCATACAGCAAATGAAAGATTGAAAAATATTACATCTAACCGTAACCATTGGGTTGGAAATGCGTTTTAAAGATTGAAAACAGTGAGCTAAAACCCTGCAATATGCACCTATAAATCAATTAGGAGGTAGAAAAATGTATAAAAAATTACCAGCCCTGCTACTAATAATAACATTTATGCTGCCCGCAACCGCCTGGGCAGCAGGCAAGGAGCAGCAGGCAAGGAAAATCTTAAAAATTTCAAACGAAAATTCTTTAACCGCCACGGGTAGAGATGCCAAAGCTGAAAAGAAAAAGCTTATCAAAAAGATGAAAGATGAATTGAGGGCGTTTAAAAGAAGCATCAAAGAAGATGTAACAAAAATCAAACATGATGCCAGTAAGGATATGGAAACCAAAAAGGAAGAAATACGAAGAATTAGAGAAGCGGTAGAAGACTCAATCACTGCCATAAAAGAAGATATTAAAGCTTTAAAGAAATCGATGAAAAATCATAAGGGACGTGAAACTTCGCAAACGATTGAAAATAGTGCCTCGGTTGAAAACAGCGCTTCGGTTGAAAATAGCGCCACGGTAAAGCATCGAGGAAAAGGCGTGGCCAATGCAATGGCTAAGATAGTTAGAAATATTGAGCGCAGAATGGACAAGACAGTAAGTGCTCTTACAGCAGTTATCAACAAATTCAAGGCATGGCTAATTGCCGTGGGTCTGGTGAGCCCAGATTCAGATAATGGTGGAGCTTAAAGGCTAAGCAATCCAGGCAACCCAAGTTATTTCAGAGCTTAAGCTTTGCTTAAGCTCTTTTGTCGTGGTTGCCGTTTCCTATCTTCTTAACTAAAACAACGCATGTACCATCTTTAGCTTCGTCAATAGTTACTTTGTCCATGAGAGCAAGCATGAGCGGGATACCGCGGCCACGGAAATTCTCGTTTTCTGAATCGGGGGCAGGCATTCTCCGCCTAAATTTCCCTTCATCTCTTACAGTTATTGTTAGCGCATCGCAATCACATTGGAAGCCAATCCTAACACAATTATCCGAGCCTCGGGGTGACCCGTGTTCTACAGCATTTGCCGTAGCCTCACCAACAGCAACCTGGATGTCAAAGATTTGCTTCTCATTTAAATTACAGTGATTACCTATTTGCTTAATATGCTCTCTTATGCGAGCTAGATTTGCTGATTCACTTTTAATCTCAAGATATTGCCCGGTGGTGTACAAAACACACGAAGCGCATTTTTGCCCGTTCTCGTTTACGCGATAATCCAATTGATTGGAACCCCTTTTGCAAACGAAGACTAATCTTTTCGATATTTTGATGTAGACTTCTGCCTGCCTCAGAAATCCATCATTTACTTATTATTATAATACTAATTTTTAGCTATCAATACTCACCATGATTTTAAAAGCATGCCAAGGATACGTCAATCGCTGATTGGTAATTAAGTTAATAAATTCATAGAAGATACTTTATGCCCCGTACTATAACCGTCTACTTATGCGTATGAGGCTTGGTCAATGGCTGCAAAAAGTGCTTTGGCTTTGTTCTTTGTCTCAATGAATTCTCTTTCAGGTATAGAATCAGCCACAATTCCTGCCCCTGCTTGAACATATGCCTGACCGTCTTTTATCACAATTGTGCGTATTGTTATTCCGCAATCAAGAGTTCCATTAAAGCCAAAATAACCATAAACTCCAGCATATGGACCCCGCAGCGTTGGCTCTAGCTCATCAATTATCTCCATTGCCCTTATCTTGGGCGCGCCAGAGACGGTGCCTGCAGGAAACGCGGCTCGAAGAGCATCAAACGAGTTCTTCCCTTTAGCTAACTTGCCACTGACAGTGGATACTATATGCATTACGTGCGAATATCTTTCAACGTACATCAGGTTATCAACCTTGACCGTGCCTGCTTCGCAAACTCTTCCGATATCGTTTCTCCCAAGGTCAACCAACATGACGTGTTCGGCTCTTTCTTTTTCGTCCGCCAGCAGTTCCAGCTCAAGCTCTGCCTCTTCTTGAGCATCTTTTCCTCTTGGCCTTGTTCCAGCTATCGGCCTAGTTGTTACAATTCCATCCTGCACCTGGATGAGAGGTTCGGGAGAAGCACCAGCTATCGTGCAATTGTTTAGCTTCAGATAAATCATATATGGTGAGGGATTTATCGTCCTCAAGACACGGTATATATCAAAAGGCGGCATTGACACTGGTGTTGAGAACCGTTGGGATAGCACGACCTGGAAAATATCGCCGTCATGGATATATTGCTTAGCCCTTTCCACCATCTCAATAAACTGATCCTTTGAAACATTGGAGGAAAATTCTCTGGCGTTATGCTGCGCTAGCTCCAGTAGCTGTATATGGTCTGATGACCCCCTAAGCTTTTTAATTACCATGTCGATCTTCTCGACAGCCTGACTGTAGAGTTTGCTTGCATCACTGCCGTCTACACGCACATTAGCG
>JASEIR010000016.1:16072-20448 GCA_030017355.1 Actinomycetota bacterium | reverse complement strand
CTATATCAAAGCTGCCAGGCGCAAAGTCAAGGATCTCTGCGTTCCCTTTAATAATATTTAAATTTGGGCTTAATAATTTTGCTTTGGCTACTCTCTCACCTAAGAGATCAATCCCATATAGGTTTCCAACACTAGCACCGTACTTTATAAATTCCCTAAGCCACAATCCGCTGCCACAGCCAACGTCAAGAATCCTCTTATCTGATAATGGATTCATCCCGTGCTTATCGAGAAGTTCAAGGAGCTGCCTTTCTCTCTGGTGTATAATGAACAGATTGCCAGGATTGAAATACGAATATAGCTCAGAATTCAGTTGTTTTCGTCTTTCATAACGCTCTTTTATTCTATCTATTTCACTCATCTTGTAAGTGGCACATCCTCAATACTCTTTTTAAAGTGCTGCTTGAGAAGAACAAAATCTAATATCCCTTTTAAAAATCCTATTCCATAACTCACATGGAGAATGACATATACCATGGGCAGAGCAAGGAAATATTTCATTCCTCGCTTCATCGCTATTGAAAGCGAGAACACCAGATTCGTCACAACATAGGTAGATGCGATTAAAAGAAATAACCACCAGAAAAGGTTTGCGAATAATGATAAAGCGCCAGTAATAATCAAACTGGCCACGAAAATGGACGGAATTAATTGCCTCCATGTCAGTACAGCACCCACCTTCTGGGCGACACTGACTTTGAAATATCCGTATTGGAAATGCTGGCGCCAAAGCTTTGCCAGGGAGGGTCTCAGATGTAGATAGGATTTTATCTTTGGTGAGTAATAAATTTTACCCCCGTTCTTAATAAGCCTGTAATTGAATTCCTCATCTTGATCACGAATGAGTTCCTCATCAATCAACCCGATATTACTGAATACTTCTCTTCTATAAGCGCTATATGGCAAAGTATCTGAAACAAAACCGCCTTCGGTTTTGCTCCTGTACCTTCTTCCTCCTGTTCCAAAAATAGAGTCCGCCGCCATTGGTATAGCTTGCGTTATCAGACCATTCCCCTCGTTGATGGTATTCAGCATTCCTCCTACAGCATCAGCTTGCGTTCTTTGCGAACATCTAACAGTATTAATCAAAAAGCTCTCGTCTATAACAGCGTGGGCGTTGATCATAATAACTAACGCCCCATTTGCATGCATAATCCCCGTATTCATTGCTACAGGCGTTACTTTTCTTGGATTGTCCAGGAGTTTTATAAAGGGATACCTTGCGGTATAGCCATTTACTATATCTCTCGTCCCATCGTCACTCATGCCGTCAACAACCAGAATTTCCAGTTTATCCTTTGGATAATTATTGGCAATGATGGAGTCAAGGCATTTGCTGATATACTTCTCCTCATTTCGGCAAGGAATAATTATTGAAATCGTTTCTAAATCATCTATTTCCGACACTACTGATAACTGATAATCAGTTATATACTTGGATGAATGGCTATCCTCATTTAGCCTCCCATATACCTGGAAGAGCTTTTCTTCTTCCCTCTCCCAGTTATATTTTCCTAGAATGGCTGCCTTGCCATTTTCCCCCATTTTCTTTGCATCATCCATATTCCCTAAAAGAAATGTAACCGCCTCCACAAGTTCATGAACCGAGGTAGTATCCACCAAAAGCCCACACTTTTCCTCCTCAACAACCTTAGCAATTTCTCCAAAGTTGGTAGATATAACCGGTATTCCTGCTTGCATAAATGTAAAGAATTTACGGCCTGTCCCCTTTCCAACAAGCTTGAATCTTGCCTGCTTTTGATGTGGTGCAAGACCAATATGGGAGATCTCCAAATAGTCAAGCATATCATCGTATGGTAACCATGGTAGTACTTCAACATGCTTTTCAAGCGCCCTGTTCTTTATATGGCCAAAAAACTCATCTCTCTCCTGCAAAGAGTCGAATTCTCCTATTAATAGAAGCTGTACTTCAGGGTATTTCAGCTTGATTGCATCCAGCACATCAATGAGCAGAAATAATCCCTTTTCCTTTACAAGACCTCCAACATACGACAGTACATACCGTCCACGATACTTCTTTTCTAGCTCTTCTTTCTTAGAAGTTCTTGCAAAAGATTTCAATGATGGAACGTTATAGATAACCTCTACATTTCTACACAACTTCCTATACCGTCTCTCAAGTACTTCACCAGCTGATGATATTGTTAAAACACCATCTACACGTCGAACTAAGAGATTTTCCAGCGCTTCGATTAACTTTGCTATCCAGGTTTTTAAGAATGGGAAGTAGTAATCTGCAAGATCAATCGCATATCGTTCATACGCATCGTAGACAACCTTGCATTTCTTCTTTTTGGCAACAAGTATTGCAATCGGAAGTAAAAAGAAGTGGGTGCAATGGATTATATCGGGTATCTCTTCCTTTAATAATCCCCAGATCTCTTTATATAGTTTGGGAAATGTAGCTACAATATTGGCTGATCCTTTTGCAGCTTTCAAAGTTATCCATTTTACCTGATAACTATGTAATTCCGGATCAGGCGCAATATTCCTATCCGGGTTCCTTTGCCAGTTAATAACTGTAATTGAATTCCCCATTTTCTTGAGGGATCTGGCTTCTAAAGCTACCCTTGGACTTAATCTTTCGTAATGGTTTAATATAAAAACGTTCATGATCTTACTTCGCTTATAAAGCTCCACTCAACAAAAGGAGCGCCTGATAGAATATCTACAATTCTTTCTGCCGCTCTGCCGTCTCCAAAAGGGTTAGGCCAATTTCTTTGCTTTTCCAGTGAGATATTAATGGCATCTAATATCTTCTCTGGATTTGTGCCGGCGATAATATTAGACCCAACCTGCACCGTTTCTTGCCTTTCAGTATTGTCTCTGATGGTGACGCATGGGACATTAAGAATACAGCTCTCTTCTTGCACACCCCCGCTATCAGTTACAATTACGCTCGCATATTTAATAAGTAGTATAAAGTCCAGATAGCCAACCGGCTCAATAAGTCTTAGTCCAGGAATATTCATAATCCTATCCCATAGATTAAAAATTTTAAGTCGATTCTTCGTTCTTGGGTGCACAGGAAAGATCATTGGAATGCCAAGCTCATGTCCGACAAGCTTAAGAGCTTCGACAATGTCATTTAAGGTATTTAAGTGGTCAACGTTCTCTTCTCTATGTATAGTGATCAGCACATAATCGCTCTCTCTTAGAGCGAGTTTTTTTATAATTTCGCTCTTTCTTTCAGCTATTTCTATGTGCTGAATTAAGGCATCAACTATGGTGTTGCCTGTCAAATATATTTTTCCCTTTACATTATCACCGATGAGATTTTGTCTTGCTCTTGGCGTTGGGGCAAATAAATATTCAGAAATATGATCTATTATTACTCTATTGTGCTCTTCTGGCATACGCCAATCGTTACTTCTCAAACCGGACTCTACATGTCCAACTTCAATCTGTAACTTTCTTGCCGCAAGCGCGCCTGCTAAATTTGTGTTAGCATCACCGCAAACCAACACCAATCTTGGCTTTGCCTTAATAAGCATAGATTCAATCCCTGAGAGCATATTAGCTGTTTGTTCTCCATGGAGGCTTCCGGGCTTACATTGCGGTAAGTGGTATAGGGGCTTTGGCAACTCCAAATCTTCAAAAAATTTCTTATCCATCTCGTAAGAATAATGCTGCCCGGTATGAAGCGTAAAAGATGGAACCTGCCGCCAACTTAATTCTTTAATGATCGGGCTCATTTTAATGATGCCGGGGCGGGTCCCAACTATAACACAGGTTGATTCTGTTAAATGTTCCTTATTTATAATTTTTAAGCCTTCCTTGTTCATTATCGCTAGCCCCCAAACACCGACTTAATATGAAGAGACGCTACCCATAGATATGTAGTAGTCCTTTCTCGCTCAAATGTTGCCTCATTGCCAAGGAATTTTTGAAGCAAAAATTTAAACATATAAATTACTGCCCTGCTTAAAATAATCAAACTTGTAAAAGCCGCATATATAATAAACTTGGAGCTCCCGAAATAAGCCTTTCTCAGCTTTACTCTGCTCTCATACACTTGCATAATTCTCCTTTGTATATCTTTGCTGCTTTTATTCCTTAGATGAGTTATCTCAGCCCCTGGAAAGAAGAATGTCTTTAAGCCATATTGCCTAGCTTTTATGCCTATCGCCACATCTTCGGAATACATGAAAAAGTTCTCATCCCAACCGCCAATTTTTTCTATCGCCTCTCTTTTTGCAACTAGGCATGCGCCGGATACCCACCCTACCTGCATTTCTCTGTCATAGTGACCATACCGGGAGGTAAACCTACTCAAAAAAGGATTATTAAAGAAACCGAATATCAGATCGCCGACAGAGTTAAACAAGGTAGGGAGCTTAAAGGCCGATATTTGC